>NZ_JAPDIQ010000005.1:0-232740 GCF_029872515.1 Pseudomonas flavocrustae
GGGCCGGGGCCGGGGTAGGGGCTCGATCGCGGCCATGGGCCGCTCCTACACTAAACCCGAGCCTGTAGGAGCGGCCCATGGCCGCGATAAACCAAACCCAATCGACCGCATCGGCGGACCGCCATGGCCGCGATAGCCCTGAGCACCCATAGCTAAGCCCTGCTGCCAGGCCAGCCCCTCTCCCCCTAGGAGAGGGCCGGGGTGAGGGCAAACCCGGACGCCAGACGCCAAGCCCCCTCCACCCATCACCCCACCCGCACCCAGACGGCGCCGCGCGGACTAATCCCTATAGTCCTTGTACCGAGCGTCCCATGTATCGAATCGGCTTTGCCTGCATGTACCGTCATCCCGAGCGCAGTCTGTCGCTCAAGGCGCTGGAGCAGGTCGAGCGGGCCTTCAATACCCGCACCACTACCCTGCGCTGGCTCGGCAGCGTCGAACGCGCCGCCGCCGAGGCCAAGTTGCTGGACGTGGTCACCCACAACCTGGATGCCCAGCTGAGATTCGTCGAGCACGTCGCCGACCTGCCGGACAATCTGCGCATGCTGCGCCTGAGCAGCGATCTGCTGCCCTTCTACAGCCACGCCGAATTCGCCTACTTCTATCGTTCCCAGGAGCTCCAGGCGTTGCTGGAGGATCGCTTCGGCCGGCTGGGCGAACTGGCCCGCCGCCGCGATGTGCGGCTGTCGCTGCACCCCGGGCAATTCTGCGTGCTGGGCTCGGATCGCCCCGAGGTGGTGGAGAACAGCCTGAAGGAATTCGAATACCACGCCGACATGATCCGCCTGATGGGCTACGGCCAGAAATTCCAGGACTTCAAGTGCAATGTGCACATCGCTGGCCGCCTGGGCGTGCCCGGCATCCGCGCGATCTGGTCGCGCCTGTCGAACGAGGCGCGAAACTGCATCACCTTCGAGAACGATGAAAAGACCTATGGCGTCGACGACTGCCTGCAACTGGCCGATCTCGCCCCGGTGGTGCTGGACATCCACCACTGCTGGATCCACGAAGAGGCCTACATCGATCCCTGGGAGCCACGGGTGGCCAGGATCATCGACAGCTGGCGCGGCGTGCGGCCGGCCATGCACTACTCCCAGCCGCCGGAAGCCCTGATGGAAATGGGCGTTTCGCCCAGCGAGCGGATCGACATCAGGTTCCTGCTGCAGCAGATCAGCAAGCGGCTGCTCTATGCCCACAGCGACATGATGTGGAACGACTGGTGCAACCGCTACGCCTGCCAGTTTCTCGACCGCTTCGACATCATGTTCGAGGCCAAGCACAAGAACGTCACGGTGCGGGATTTCTACGATCGCTACCTGGGTGGCGACGGCACGCTGCCGCCGGCGGATCACGGGATTCTTGCGGGCCAGGATGCCGCCAACCCGTAGCGCGGAAAACCGCGCAGCGTTTTCCACTGGGCAGTCAGAGCTAACCAGTGGACAAGGCTTCGCCGTTGTCCACGCTACGGGATTCGGTACGTAGGTTGGCGCTGAGACGGCTTCATCGTCGAAGCCCAACGGAGAGTTTCAACCCTGGGCACCGTTGGGCTTCGCTGCGCTCAGCGCCAACCTACGGGCGGGCCTTCATTCGCAACATGCCGCAATGAGCCCGGTGGGCGGTCGGCTGGAAGAACCGCTTAACTCAAGGGTCATCCTTCCGAATTCGATCGTCGCGAGGCCCGCCATGCCGACCCGTCGCCATTTCCTGCAGACCACCACCGCCCTGGCCGCCGCGGTCACCGCCGCGCCCTGGCTGTGGCAGAGCGCCCAGGCCGCCGAGCCGTTGCTGACCCGCAAGATCCCGCTCAGCGGCGAAGCCCTGCCCGTCATCGGCCTGGGCACCTCGGGCAATCTCGATGTCGAGCTGAACGATGCCGCCCTGGCGCCACTGCAGGAGGTACTCAAGGCGTTGCTCGACGGCGGCGGCACCCTCATCGACACCGCGCCCAGCTATGGCAATTCCGAGCGGGTGGCCGGCGAGCTGGTGAAGCGGGCCCAGGCTCGCGAGCGGGTCTTTCTCGCCACCAAGGTGTCGTCCACCGGGCGCGAACGCGGCGCGGCGCAACTGGCCGCCAGCTTCAAGGCCCTGCAGACCGAACGCCTGGACCTGGTCCAGGTGCACAATCTGCAGGACACCGCCAACCAACTGGCCCTGCTGCGCGAACAGCAGCAGGGCGGCAAGGTGCGCTATGTCGGTGTCACCCACTATCGCGAAGCGGCGCTGGACGATCTGCTCGCCACGCTGAAGCAGGAAAAGGTCGACTTCGTGCAGTTCAACTATTCGGTGGGCGAGCGCGAAGCCGAGAAACGCCTGCTGCCCTATTGCCGCGACCAGGGCATCGCCGTGCTGATCAATCGCCCCTTCCAGCGCGGTAATCTGCTCTCCGGCACCCGTGGCAAGCCGCTGCCAGCCCTGGCCGCTGAACTGGGCGCGACCAGCTGGGCGCAACTGCTGCTCAAGTTCATCCTCGCCGACCCGGCGGTGACCGCGGTGATCCCGGCCACCAGCAACCCACGCTACATGATCGATAACCTCCAGGCCGGTCGCGGTCGCCTGCCTGATGCACGCCAGCGTGAGGCCATCGCCGGGCTGTTCGCCTAGATGAAGGATTGGCTCGGTCGCGTCCTCGACGCCCGCGCCGGCGAGTCGTCCGCGGCCCTGGCCGGCTTTGCGCTGTTTCTCTGCCTGTTCGCCGGCTACTTCATGCTGCGGCCGATCCGCGAGGCCATGGGCATCGCCGGTGGCGTGGAGAATCTGCAGTGGCTGTTCACCGCCACCTTCCTGGTGATGCTGCTCGCCGTGCCGCTGTTCGCCTGGCTCAACTCGCGGGTGGCGCGGATTCGCTTCGTCGACTGGGTCTACGGCTGCTTCGCGCTCAACCTGCTGGCGTTCGCCGCCTGCTTCGCCAGCCTGGGCGACAGCGTCTGGCTGGCGCGTGCCTTCTATGTCTGGATATCGGTCTACAACCTCTTCGTGGTCTCGGTAGCCTGGAGTCTGATGGCCGATGTCTTCGACGGCGCCCAGGCGCGGCGGCTGTTCGCCTTCATCGCCGCCGGGGCCAGTGTCGGCGGGCTGCTCGGGCCGGTACTGGCCGCCGCCCTGGCGCCCCGGGTCGGCGAGGCGGGCCTGGCGCTGCTGGCCGCCGTGCTGCTGCTTCTGGCGCTCAGGCTCAAGGCCTATCTGATGGGCTGGCGCGAGACCCGGGGCGCCGGGCGGCCAGGGGCGCCACCGACCGAAAGCCCGCGGCGCCCGGTCGCCGGCAATCCCTTCAGCGGCCTGACCCGGGTGCTGGCCTCCCCCTATCTGCTGGCGGTGAGCGCCTTCGTCATCCTGCTGGCCACGGTCAGCACCTTTCTCTACTTCGAACAGGCACGCCTGGTGGCCGAGCTGTTTCCCGATCGCGCCCGTCAGGTGCAGGTGTTCGGCCTGCTGGATTTCGTGGTCCAGGCCGGCGCCCTGGCCAGCCAGGTGCTGATCACCGGCCGCCTGGCCCAGCGCCTCGGGGTGCGGGTGCTCCTGGCCGGGGTGCCGCTGCTGATGTGCATCGGCTTCCTGGGCCTCGCGCTGCTGCCCACCTTCGCCATGCTGGCGGGGCTGATGATCGTCAGGCGGATCGGCGAATACGCCTTCATCCGCCCGGGCCGCGAGATGCTCTTCGCGCCGCTGGACGCCGAGACCCAGTACAAGGCCAAGAACTTCATCGACACCGTGGTCTATCGCGCCGGTGACGCCGCCAGCGGCTGGGCCAAGAGTCTGCTGGACCTGCTCGGCCATGGCGCCTGGCTGCCGGCGCTGGTGGGCGCCGGTTGCGCGGCGCTCTGGGCCTGGCTCGGCTTCTACCTGGGCCGGCGGGCTGACCAGGCGGCCCAGGCCGACGAGGCGGAGCGGCGCTGAATACCGGCTGAATCGTTGTAGCCGGAAACAACCCGGGGCTCCGAGAGGCGCCCTGCAGGGTGCTAAGGTAAGGCCTTCTTCCTGCCTCAAGGCCCTCCATGTTCCGCTCCCGCGCCATGATGTACCTGGTCCTGTTCGCCCTGCACCTGTTCATCGGCCTCAGTGTCATCGGTAACCTCGGGCTGTCGCCTGTCGCCCAGCTGCCGTTCTGGGCCCTGCTGATCCTGTCCTTCGTCCTGGTGCCCCTGGGCTTTCGCTCGCGGGACATGAACTCGCGCCTGCTGGCCTGGGCGGCGCTGATCGCCATGGGCGTGTTTTCCAGCCTGGCGGTGTTCAGTCTGCTGCGCGGCCTGGTGGTGGCGCTCGCCAGCCTGGTCGGCCACCCGCTGGACGCCGCCTGGCGCGTCGGCAGCGCCTGGGTGGTGCTGGGGCTGGTGCTGCTGGTGGCGCTGCGCAGCGTCTACAACGCCCGCCGTACCGCCAAGGTCAAAGAGGTGGACGTGGCCTTGCCGACGCTCCCCGCTGGCCTGGACGGCCTGCGCATCGTCCAGCTCAGCGACCTGCACATCGGCCCGACCATCAAGGCCGGCTATCTGCAACGCATCGTCGAGCGGGTCAACGGTCTGGACGCCGACCTGGTGGCCATCACCGGTGACCTGGTGGACGGCAAGGTGGCCGAACTGCGCCAGGAATTCCTGCCGCTGCAACAACTCAAGGCGCGCCTGGGCACCTATGCCATCACCGGCAATCACGAATACTATTCCGGCGCCGAAGCCTGGGTACGCACCTGGCGCGAGCAGGGCCTGACCGTGCTGCTCGACGAGCATCGGGTGCTACAGCACCAGGGCACGCCCTTCGTACTGGCCGGCATCACCGACTACTCGGCGCCGCTCTATGTGCCGAGCCACCGCAGCGACGCCGCGACCGCCTTCGCCAACGCCCCGCAAGGGCTGTTCCGCCTGCTGCTGGCCCACCAGCCGCGCTCGGCGCCCAAGGCCGCCGCCGCCGGCGCCGACCTGCAGCTCTCCGGCCACACCCACGGCGGCCAGTTCTGGCCCTGGATGCACTTCGTGCGCCTGCAGCAACCCTGGGTCGCCGGCATCCACCGCCTGGATCGGTTGACCGTCTACATCAGCCGCGGCACCGGCTACTGGGGCCCACCGCTGCGATTCGGCGCGCCGAGCGAGATCACCCTGATCAGGTTGCGAAAAGGGTAGCGGCAGGCGAAGCGGCGGTATCCGCATCCGGCACGCCAGGAATCCCGACCCAGAGCCCCTGGGCGCTTCGAGCCCTGATCGCGCAAGGCAAAAGGCAGATAGATGGCCTTTTGCCACTGCTTGTCCTCAGGGGACAGATCCTTATCCTCGTCCCTGCTTTCACCCGGACGCCCCAGCGTTCAAGGACCAACTGCTACACGGATAAGGATGTATCGCCATGACGAGGACAGTGGCTTTCTTGCTGGTCCCCGAGGTGCTGATGCTGGATTTCGCCGGGCCGGTGGAGGTGTTTTCCATCGCCAATCGCTATCTGGCCGCGGCTGACCACTATCGCATCGTGACCATCGCCGCCGGGCGGCGACGGACCCTGCGTTGTTCCAATGGCATGACGATACGCACGGAGCTCACCACCCAGCAGCCGCCCGCGGCCTATGACCTGCTGCTGGTGCCCGGCGGGCCGGGCGCCTATCTGGAGCCCCATCCGGACGTCGCGGCCTGGCTGCGCCAGGTGCCCGCGCAGTGCGCGCGCTACGGGGCGGTCTGCACCGGTACCTTTCTGCTGGGCAGTGCCGGCCTGCTCGATGGCCGGCGGGTGACCACCCACTGGAATTATCGCGAGCGCCTGGCGCGGCGCTTTCCCCGTGCCCAGGTGACCGCCGATGACATCTACCTGAGCGATGGCCCGCTGCTGAGCTCGGCCGGGGTCACCGCCGGCATCGACCTGGCGCTGGCGCTGGTGGCCGAGGACCATGGCAAGGCCATCGCCCGGGAGGTGGCCAAGGTGCTGGTGGTGGTGACCCAGCGGCAGGGCAAGCAGGCCCAGTTCAGTCCGCTGTTCGACGAACCTGAGGCGGCCACCGCCATCACCCGGGTGCAGCACCATGTCGTGGCGAACATCGACCAGGCCTATTCGATCAGCCGGCTCGCCGAGCTGGCGACCATGGGCACCCGCAACTTCGCCCGGGTGTTCAAGCGCGACACCGGCATGACGCCGCTGGAGTTCGTCCTGCGCGCGCGCATCGATCACGCCCGTGGATTGCTGGAGACCTCCGAGCTGCCGCTGAAGACGGTGGCCTTTCGCAGCGGCTTCGCCAGCGACCGCTGCATGCGCGCTGCCTTCCAGAGCCATCTGGGCCTGACCCCGGCGCAGTACCGCTATCAATTCAGCTGAAATCGGCGGCTGATGGCGGTATCACGCCCATCGATGGCAGCTTCTGGCCGTAGATCGTCGTACAACCTGCCTGGGCAGCGGCCAGAATGGTCCTACCTATCGGCTAAGGAGAGGCGCAGACGCCCGCGGGCGCCGGGAAGGAGTACCCCCGGCGACCCATGGCGGCGTGGCGCGGCATGGTCATGCAAGAGCTCAAGTCCCTGGAAGACGCCAGTGCCTTCCGCTTCTGCGGCCTGGTCCTGGATGCGCGACGGCGCCTGTTGCTCGATGGCGAGCGCGTGCTGCCCCTGCGCGGGCGGGCGCTGGACATCCTGCGGGTGCTGCTGGAACACCCTGGGGAGCTGGTCGACAAGCAGATCCTGATGACGAGGGTCTGGCCCGGGAGCGTCGTCGAGGACATCAATCTGCGGGTGCACATCTCGGCCCTGCGCCGGGTGCTGCGCCCCTACAGCGCCGACGATCCCATCCTCAGCGTCCGCCAGCGCGGCTACGGCTTCGCGCCGCCGGTGGAGCGGCTGGGCGAAGGCGACCTGATACCCCTGGTCGAGACGTCACCGCCGCTGACGCCCCTGGAAGGTCGCGACACCAGCCTGGTCGAACTGCGCCGGTTGCTTGCCCAGCGCCGCCTGGTGTCGGTGGTGGGCACCGGCGGTGTCGGCAAGTCGCTGCTGGTCCAGCATCTGCTGCCCGTGCTGGCGGAGGACTTTGCCGACGGGATACAGAGTCTCGATCTCGCCGCACTGGGCCACATGATGGCGCTGGTGGAGCGCCTCGCCAGCGACCTGGGCCTCGCCAGCGGCAGCGGTCTGCCGGCGCTGCAGGAAGCCCTGGCCACTCGCCGCCTGCTGCTGGTGCTGGACAATGCCGAGCGGCTGGTCGAGCCGGCGGCCTGGCTGGTGGAAAATCTGCTGCAAGGCTGTTCGCAGCTCAGGGTGCTGGTCACCAGTCGCGAGGCCCTGCGGGTGGAGGGAGAGGCCGTGTTGCGCCTGGCACCGTTGCCGATCGCGAATCCATCCTCGCACCACCTGCGCGAGGCCATGCGCGAACCGGCCTTTCGCCTGTTCGTCCGACGCGCCCGGGCGCGGCTGCCGGGGCTGCGACTGCAGCCGGCCGACGTGCAACTGGTCGGCGAGATCTGTCGGCGCAGCGAGGGCGTGCCCCTGGCGCTGGAGATCCTCGCCGAGCAGGTGGCGGCCCAGGGCCTGAACGGAGTGCTGGCGCAACTCGAAGGCGGCTACTACCTCAGTGTCCAGGGGCGGCGGACCGCGGCGCAGCGGCAACGCAGTCTCGGCGCCATGCTGGACTGGAGTCTGCACAGCCTGGGCGAGTCGGAATTCGCGGTGCTGGCGACCCTGGCCGAGGCCGGCGAGCGCTTCAGTCGCAGCGAGGCCCTGGCGCTGGCGGCGCAGCGCGGGCTGGAGGAGGCGCACTTCATCCCCCTGCTGGGGCAACTGGTGGAGAAGTCGCTGATCCTGGTGGAAGGCAGCGGGGCGACGCTAGGCTACCGCCTGCTGGCCATGCTGCGGCTGCATCTGCGGCAGTTCCGCCAGCAACCGCCGCTCCAGGGCCTGCTGCTGCCAGGCCAGCGGCGGGACCCCGATGGCGCGGGTGAATACCCGGCTCAGATGCGCCTGATCGAAGAAGCCGCATTCCAGGGCGATCGCCGCCAGGGGCAATTCGCGCTCGGCGAGTAATTGCTGGGCGCGGTGGATGCGCTGCTGCCGCAACCATTCCAGTGGAGCGAGCCCGGCACTGAGCTTGAACTGGCGGGTGAAGTGACTGCGCGACAGGCCGCAGACGGAGGCTACCTGACTGACGCTGATACCGCGCTCCAGATGCTGCAGCAGGACCTCCTTGGCCAGCCGTTCCTGCCAGGCGGCCAAACCGATCAGTCGGGTGCTGGATAGAGCCAGGGTGCTATCGACGGTCATGGACATGGCGCTCTCCCTATCAAACCAGCCGCGTCGCGCGACCGTCTGGATGAGAATGATTCCCTGCAGCTGTCTGACGTGCGAGTTGCCTATCGTTAATTAGCGTTAAGGCGGCAACGCTCTAGGCGCAATACTGTCGCGCCGGAGCTGGCCGAGGGTGCCGCCGGGCCAGCAGGTGCCAGCCCAGCAGGGCGAGGCCGAGCAGTCCGGCGATCAGCAGGGGCGCCGGACCATAGGCCTGGAGTCTGTCGAGCAGGGCCAGGATGTGTTCTTCGAACAGCTTTCCCAGGGCCAGGCCGGAGCCGATCCACAGGGTGGCGCCGCCCAGGTCGTAGGCCAGGAAGCGCCGCAGGGGCATGGCGCTGGCACCGGCGCTGAGGGTGGCGAGGGCCGCGGCGCCGGGGACGAACTTGGCCACCAGCAGCAGGCCGGGCAGGCGGGTAGCCGCCGGGACGTGGCCAGGCAGGTGGCGCAACAGCCAGGCGCCATGTCGCCGGCCGGCCCAGTACCAGAGCAGATCGGCCACGCCGGTGACCGCCACGGTAGCCAGCAGCGCCAGGAGCAATTCGGCTTCATCGGCCGCGGCGCCCATCACCACCAGCGACGGATAGGCCGGTACCGGCAGGCCCAGCTGTTCGCCAAAGACGTTCAGCGTCAGCCAGAGGGTGGCGTTACCGGCCACCAGGGAGGTCAGGGCTTGGGTGCTCATGGCGCGTTCTCGGCAAGGGGAGGCCGTTGGAGCGGCCTCCTAGCGCAAACAGGGCCTACGATTTCGCGAGCAAATCGTAGTCAGGGCATTTGCGGCAGTTCGTTGGGCCGCAGATCAAACACCAGCACCTCGGCGTCGGTGCCGTGGGCCAGCTGCAGTTCGCGCTCGCCGCGCAGCCTGGCGCCGTCACCGGCCTGCAGCAGGACGCCGTTCAGTTCCAGGCTGCCGCGGGCGACGTGCACATAGGCATGGCGCTCGGGGGCCAGTTGCAGAGTGGCGCCTTCGCTGCCGTCGAACAGACCGGCGTAGACCCGGGCGTCCTGGCGCACTTCCAGCGAACCCTCGGCGCCGTCCGGCGAGATGATCAGGGCCAGGCGGCCACGCTTGGCCGCGGCGCTGAAGTGCTGCTGCTGGTAGCGCGGTTCGGCGCGGCGCACGTTGGGCACGATCCAGATCTGCAGGAAGTGCACGCTCTCGCGCTCCGAGTGGTTGTACTCGCTGTGACTGACGCCGCTGCCGGCGCTCATCAGCTGGACGTCACCAGGGCGAATCACCGAGCCGGTGCCCAGGCTGTCCTGGTGCTCCAGGGCGCCTTCGAGCACATAGGAGAAGATCTCCATGTCGCGGTGCGGATGCTCGCCGAAGCCCTGGCCTCCGGTCACGGTGTCGTCGTTGATCACCAGCAGGTCGGAGAAGCCCTGCTCCGCCGGATTGCGATAGCTGGCGAAGGAAAAGGTGTGGAAGGACTTGAGCCAGCCGTGGTTGGCGGCGCCGCGATCGGAAGCTTTACGAATGGCCAGCATGATGAGGCTCCTTGTCTGAGTGGGGCGCGGTCTGTTCCGACGCCATGGAAGTCATCCTACTGTGGCGTCCGGGTTTGATTAACGAGCTGGAAGGAGAATGGTCGTCCTGTTTTGGTTGACGATGGTCTTGGCTGGCCGGCGTCACCTTCGGCGCCGCGCTTATCGAACCCGGCGCTGACCGGCTGGCCAGAGCCGGACGGTCAGCGCCAGCAAAGCGGTCGCCAGCGCCAGGCCGGCGACGCCGCTCCAGCCCAGCCGCGCCAGCAGCAGGCTGCCCAGGGCCGCGCCGCTAGCCATGCCGATGAACATGCCGGTGAAGAGCACCGCGTTGAGCCGGCTGCGCGCCTCGGGTTCCAGGCCGTAGACCTGGGCCTGGTGGGCGATCAGGGTGGCCTGGACGCCCAGGTCGAAGATCACCGTCGCCAGCGCCAGCAGTACCAGACCGGCCACGCCCGGCAACCAGGGCAGCAGGAGCAGGCTGGCGAAGGCCAGGGCCGCCAGGCCGATGCCCAGGCGCGTCACCCATTCCGAGCCATGGTGATCCGCCAGGCGGCCGGCCCAGGGCGCGGCCAGGGCACCGGCAGCACCGGCCAGGCCGAAGGCGCCGGCGGCGGCGCTGCCCAGCTGGAAGGGCCCGGCGTGCAGATAGAGGGCGAGGGTCGACCAGAAGGCACTGAAGCCCACCGACAGCAGGCCTTGCGCCAGGGTCGCCCGGCGCAGTGCGGCATGCCGGCGCCAGAGCGCGCCCAGGGAGCCGAGCAGGGCCGGATAGCTGAGTCGGGTGGTGGCGGCGAAGGCGGGCAGGCCGCGCCACACCGCCACGCCGATGGCGGCGATGCTCAGGGCGGCGAGCAGATAGACCGCCCGCCAGCCAAACCACTCGCCCACCAGGCCGCTGACCACCCGGGACAGCAGGATGCCCAGCAGCAGGCCGGTCATCACCGTGCCGACGATGCGCCCGCGCGCGGCCGGCGGCGCCAGGGTCGCGGCGGCAGGGACCAGGTCCTGGGCCACGGTGGCGGCCAGCCCGGTCACCAGGCTGGCCAGCAGCAGCCCGTGCAGCCCCGGCGCCAGGCTGGCGCCCAGCAATGCCAGCAGCAGCACGGCCAGCTTGGCCAGGATGATGCGGCGGCGGTCGAAGCGATCACCCAGGGGCGCCAGCAGCAGCAGCCCCAGGGCATAGCCGAGCTGGGTAAGGGTAGGGATCAGTCCCACGTCGGCGGCTGGTGCTGGCAGGGCACCCGCGAGAATGCCGAGCAGCGGCTGGCTGTAATAGAGGTTGGCCACGCTCAGCCCGGCGCCGGTGGCCAGCAGGCCGAGCAGGGCCGGGGACAGACTGCCGCGGTGAAGCGAGGTCTGGCTATGCGGAATTGGAATGTCGGTCATGGCGGTTCATCCGGTGGGAAGACGATGAACGCATTCTTCACCAGAGCCATCGCCACCTGTAGCCGAACGCCGGGTACAGGGGGTATACGTAGGCCGTATGAACACCACCTTTACCCATGATCGTCTCGATCTGCTGGAAACCTTCGTGCGCATCGTCGAGGCCGGCAGCCTGTCGGCGGCGGCACGCCAGCTCGGCACTACCCAGCCCACCGTCAGTCGGCGCCTGCAGGCGCTGGAGGCCGCGCTGCAGGTGCGCCTGGTGCAGCGCTCGACCCACGCCCTGCGCCTGACCGAGGACGGCCAGCGCTGCTATCGCCAGGCCCAGCAACTGCTCGGCGATTGGCAGGCCTTCGCCGCCGCCCTGCACGGCGCCCATGCCGAGCCCGAGGGACGGCTGCGGGTGGTGATGCCCCATGCCTTCGGCCAGGAGCAGTTGCTCGATCCGCTGGAGACCTATCTGCGGCGCTATCCGGGGATGCAGGTGGACTGGGTGCTCAGCGACCGGGCACCGAATTTCGTCGCCGATGGCGTCGACTGTGCCATCCGGGTGGGGGTGGTGGAGGATCCGGACACCGTGGCGGTGCGCCTGGGCGACGTCCAGCGCATCCTGGTGGCGGCGCCGGAGCTGGCGAGCGCCCTGCAGACACCCGAGGAGCTGACGGCGCTGCCCTGGATCGCCATGACCCAGTTCTACCAGACCGAACTGCGCCTGCAGCTGGGCGCCACTGGCGAAAGCCGGCTGGTCCCCTTGCGGCCACGGCTGGCCACCGAGAGCCTCTTTGTCGCCCGGCATGCCGCGGTGCGCGGCCTGGGCTGCGCGGCACTGTCGCACTGGATGGTGCGCGAGGACGTCGCTGCGGGGCGCCTGGTCCATCTGCTCCCCGAGTGGCAGGCCGCGCCCCTGCCGCTCTATCTCATCTATCCCTATGCCCGCGTCTACCCGGCGCGGCTGCGCCTGTTTCTCGAACTGGTGCGCGAGGCCTGCGCCAGGATGCTGGATGTGACAGCGCCCGCCTGAACGCAAGGATCGGGCGGGCGCATCGAGCGAGGGCGATCAGGCGAGGCGGGCCGACCGCGCCGGCCGCCGGCCATCCAGGCTCAGGGCCCCGGCGCCGAAGGCGGCCACCTGCAGCAGGCCACCGGCGATGGCGACATTCTTGAGGAAGTGGATCAGCTGGTTCTGGTCGGCGAAGTTGTGGTGGAACACCAGGGCAGTCACCAGGGTGAAGGCGGCCATGGCCAGCGCCACCGGCCGGGTGCGATAGCCGATCAGCAGCAGGCTGGCGAGTCCCAGCTCCACCGCCAGGGCGCCGAGGTAGGCAAGGTCCGGGAAGGGCAGGCCCATGGCGGCGATGTAGCCCTTGGTGGCCGCCGGAGCGAGCAGTTTGCCCACGCCGCTGAACAGGAAGAGGCTGGCGAGCAGCAGGCGGCCGGTGGTGGCGGTGAGGGCTTGAGTGTTCATCGTCGACTGTCCTTGGTGAGGTCCGGCATCCGGTGTGGATGCGATGGGGCCAGGTTACTGTCCACCCTGAATTCGATTAAGTAGCCGTTCCGCGTTTCATAGTCTCTCAAGAGTTGACTATTTCCGGCGTACTGATCCGTACTGTGACCTGAATCCTTTCACCTGCACGCCACAGCACAGGCGTACAAAAACCAGCACAGACGTCCAAGGCCGCCCAGCGTCGTCCGGGTGAAAGTCCGCTCCATCGACGGCGCGGGGTCTTCTCGCAGCCGATTCTTTTCGCGGGAGGCTGGGCCATGGAACGCTTGCGACTGGATCTGGGACTCTTGTTCCTGCGCCTGGGTGGCGCCGGACTGCTCCTGGCGGTGCATGGTCTGCCCAAGGCGCTGCATTTCCGCCAGCAACTCGGCTTGATCGAGGACCCGTTGCACCTGGGTGCCTGGCCGACCCTGGGTTTCGCGGTTTTCGCCGAGGTCGTCTGCCCGCTGTTGATCGCCCTGGGCTGGGCGACGCGCCTGGCCTGCCTGCCGATCCTCGGCGTGCTGCTGATTGCGCTGCTGGTGGTGCATCCGCAGTGGTCCCTGGAAGAAGGCCAGTTCGGCTGGCTGCTGCTGGTGCTGTTCGGCACCCTGGCGCTCACCGGGCCGGGTCGCTATTCGCTGGAGGCGCGGCTGGCCAGGCGTCAAGCCACCCAGGGTGGTTTCGCGAGGGCGCTGTCATGAGTGCCGCACTCGGGCAGGACCTGCAGCAGGCCCACAGCCGCATCGTCACCCTGGTGATCCGCCACCAGCCCCTGGCCGACCAGCAGGACGCCTACCAGCGCTGGCTGCAGCGCGCGGTCACCGCCGCCCGCGCGGCCTGCGGCCACCTGGGCGTGGATGTCATCCCGCCGGCGGAGGAGGGCGCCGCCTTCACCACCCTGGTGCGCTTCGCCGACGTCGACCAGCTCCAGGCCTGGCTGGCCTCGCCCGAACGCCAGGCGCTGATCGCCGAGGTGGCGCCGCTGCTGCGCGAGGCCGATGCGCCCGAGGTGCATGCCGACGCCGAATTCTGGTTCAACCCGCCGCGCCCCGGCGTGCGCCCGCCGCCGGCCTGGAAGCAGGCGGTGCTGACCTACCTGGTCATCGCGCCCCTGACGATGCTGATCCCACCACTGTGGCAGCCGCTGTTCGCGCGCTATCCGCTGCTGGCCGGCACTGTGCCGAGCAACCTGCTGATCACCCTGTGCATCGTGCCGCTGGTGGTATTCCTGATCATGCCGAGGGTGAGCCGCCTGTGCGCGCCCTGGCTCAACGCCCGCTCGGGCGCCTTTTCCACTCCTTCCACCCACAGAGGCGAGCAACCATGAGCACCTTCACCACCCGCGACGGCGTCGAGATCTATTTCAAGGACTGGGGCAGCGGCAAGCCCGTGCTGTTCAGCCACGGCTGGCCGCTGGACGCCGACATGTGGGACTACCAGATGCACCATCTGGCCAGCCACGGCTATCGCGCCATCGCCTTCGACCGCCGCGGCTTCGGGCGCTCCGGCCAGCCGTGGAATGGCTACGACTACGACACCTTCGCCGACGACATCGGCGAGCTGATCGAGCACCTGGACCTGCGCGACGTCACCCTGGTGGGCTTCTCCATGGGCGGGGGCGACGTCAGCCGCTACCTGGCGCGCCATGGCTCGGCGCGGGTCGCCAAGCTGGCGCTGCTCGGCGCCGTCACCCCGCTGTTCGGGCGGAAGCCGGACTTCCCCCAGGGCGTCGACCAGGGCGTCTTCGACGGTATCCGCGGTGGTCTGCTGAAGGACCGCGCCCAGTTCCTCGCCGACTTCGCCCCGGTGTTCTATGGCACCAACCAGGGCCAGACGGTCTCCGCGGGCGTCTTCACCCAGACCCTCAACATCGCCCTGCTGGCTTCGCTGAAAGGCACCCTGGATTGCGTCACCGCCTTCTCCGAGACCGACTTCCGGCCGGACATGGCCAAGATCGACGTGCCGACCCTGGTGATCCACGGCGACGCCGACCAGGTGGTGCCCTTCGCGACCACCGGCAAGCTGGCCGCCGAGCTGATCCGTGGCGCCGAGCTCAAGGTGTACGCCGGCGCCCCCCACGGCTTCGCGGTGACTCACGCCGAGCAGTTGAACCGCGACCTGCTGGCCTTCGTCGCCCGCTGAGCCTTCCCGGGCGCCTCGCGCCCGGACTTCTGATCCTGGTCCCGGAGGCCACATGCAACACGCCGATCTGATTCTGCACAACGGCAAGCTCCACACCGTCGATCCCGAGCGCCCCGAGGCGACCGCGGTCGCCATCAAGGACGGCGTCTTTCTTGCCGTGGGCAGCGACAGCGACGTCATGGCCCATCGCGGCCCGGGCACCCAGGTGGTCGACCTGCGCGGGCGCCGCGCCATCCCCGGCCTCAACGACTCCCACCTGCACCTGATCCGCGGTGGCCTCAACTACAACCTGGAACTGCGCTGGGAGGGCGTGCCCTCGCTGGCCGATGCCCTGCGCATGCTCAAGGACCAGGCCGAGCGCACCCCGGCGCCCCAGTGGGTGCGGGTGGTGGGCGGTTGGAACGAATTCCAGTTCGCCGAGCGCCGGCTGCCGACCCTGGAGGAGCTCAACCAGGCCGCGCCGGACACCCCGGTGTTCATCCTCCACCTCTACGACCGGGCGCTGCTCAACCGCGCCGCCCTGCGTGTCGTGGGCTACACCAAGGAGACGCCCAATCCGCCAGGTGGCGAGATCCAGCGCGATGCCCGCGGCGAGCCCACCGGCATGCTCATCGCCCGACCCAATGCCATGATCCTCTACGCCACCCTGGCCAAGGGGCCCAAGCTGCCGCTGGAATACCAGGTCAACTCCACTCGCCAGTTCATGCGCGAGCTCAATCGCCTGGGCCTGACCAGCGCCATCGACGCCGGCGGTGGCTTCCAGAACTACCCGGACGACTACCAGGTGATCCAGGAACTGGCCGATGCCGACCAGCTCACCGTGCGCATCGCCTACAACCTCTTCACCCAGCGGCCCAAGGAAGAGCTGACCGACTTCAGGAACTGGACCAGCAGCGTCACCCTGCACCAGGGCACCGACTTCCTCCGCCACAACGGCGCCGGCGAGATGCTGGCCTTCTCCGCGGCCGACTTCGAGGACTTCCTCGAACCGCGCCCGGACCTGCCGCCCACCATGGAGGCCGATCTGGAACCGGTGGTGCGTCACTTGGTGGAGCAGCGCTGGCCGTTCCGCCTGCACGCCACCTACGACGAATCCATCTCGCGCATGCTCGACGTCTTCGAACGTGTCAATCGCGACGTGCCCTTCAACGGGCTGCCCTGGTTCTTCGACCACGCCGAGACCATCAGTCCGCGCAACATCGAGCGGGTCAAGGCCCTCGGCGGCGGCATCGCCATCCAAGACCGCATGGCCTTCCAGGGCGAATACTTCGTCGACCGCTATGGTGCCCAGGCCGCCGAGCAGACCCCGCCGATCCAGCGGATGCTCGCCGAAGGCGTACCGGTAGGGGCGGGGACCGATGCCACCCGCGTCTCCAGCTACAACCCCTGGACCTCGCTGTACTGGCTGGTCAGCGGCCGTACCGTCGGCGGCCTGGCGCTCTACCAGGAAGGCCTGCCACGGGCCACCGCCCTGCAGCTGTTCACCCAGGGCAGCGCCTGGTTCTCCTCGGAACAGGGCAAGAAGGGCCAGCTGCGGGTAGGCCAGCTGGCCGATGTGGCGGTGCTCTCGGCGGACTTCTTCACGGTCGAGGAAGAGGCCATCAAGCACCTGGAGTCGGTGCTGACCGTGGTCGGTGGTCGTATCGTCCATGGCGCCGAGGAATTCGATCGCCTGGGTCCGCCGCCCTTGCCGGTCACCCCGGACTGGTCGCCGGTGGTCAAGGTGCCCGGCCACTGGAAGCCCGGCGCGCCCCTGCAGGCCGCCGTGCACCAGTGCGCCGGCGCCTGTTCCGTGCATGGCCACGGCCATGAGCGGGCGCGCCAGAGCCGGGTGCCGGTCAGCGACTTCAGTGGCTTCTGGGGCGCCTTCGGCTGCTCCTGCTTCAGCTTCTGAGGAGCGTCCGCCATGACCGCCGCCGCCCTGACTTCCACCACCGCCTCGCCCTGGCAGCCCCTGCGTCAGCGCACCTTCCGCTGGCTGTGGCTGGCCAGCATCGCCTCCAACATCGGTACCTGGATGCACGAGGTGGGCGCCGGCTGGTTGATGACCTCGTTGTCGGCCAGCCCCCTGGCGGTGGCCCTGGTCCAGGTGGCGGGGGCGCTGCCGATGTTCTTGCTGGCACTGCCGGCCGGCGCCCTGGCCGACATCGTCGACCGCCGGCGCTACCTGCTCGGCGTGCAGCTGTGGATGGCCGCGGTAGCCCTGGCTCTGGCCGGGCTGACCCTGGCCGGCTGGATGACCGTGCCGCTGCTGCTGGGCCTGACCCTGGCCATGGGCGTGGGCACGGCGCTGATGCTGCCGGCCTGGTCGGCGCTGACCCCCGAGCTGGTCGATAAAAGCGAGTTGCCCGCGGCCATCGCCCTGTCCAGCCTGGGCATGAACGTGGCCCGTGCCCTCGGCCCGGCGCTCGCCGGGGTGCTGGTCAGCCTGGCCGGTCCCTGGCTGACCTTCGCCCTCAATGCCGTTTCCTTCCTTGCCGTGATCGTCGCGCTCCTGACCTGGCGACGCCAACCTGCAGCCGCCGTGCTGCCCGCGGAGCGCCTGCTGGGCGCCGTCCGGGTCGGCCTCCGCTATGCCCGCAGCTCGCTCCAGCTGCAGGTGGTGCTGGCCCGGACCGCCGCGTTTTTCCTCGGCGCCAGCGCCGGCATGGCCCTGTTGCCACTGCTGGTGCGCCAGGCCCTGCAGGGTACCGCCCTGGATTTCGGCATCCTGCTCGGGTGCGTCGGCCTGGGTGCCATCGGCGGCGCCATGCTCCTGCCGCGGCTGCGCGAACGGCTGTCCAGCGACCTGCTGGTGGCGGGTGCCAGTGCGCTCTATGCCGGCGTGCTGCTCGGCCTTGCCTGGATTCGCGACTTCGCCTGGCTGCTGCCGGTCATGCTGGTCAGCGGCCTGGCCTGGATCGCCGTGCTCTCTAGTCTGCAGGTGGCGGCCCAGACCGCCGTGCCCACCTGGGTGCGCGCCCGTGCCCTGGCCGTCTACATCCTGGTGTTCTTTGGCACCAGCGCCCTGGGCGGCTTGCTCTGGGGCGCCCTGGCCAGTCACTTCTCCCTGAGTCTTGCCCTGAGCGCGGCGGCCGGGGTGCTGCTGGCCGGCATCGGGGTGACCTGGCGCCTGCGTCTGCCGGTCACCCCGGCCGCCGATATCGCCCCTTCGCTGCACTGGCCGGCGCCGATCCTCGACGACTCCCTGGATCGCGAGCGCGGCCCGGTGATGGTCACCCTGGAGTACGACATCGCCCCCGAGCATGGTCCGGCCTTTCGCCAGGCCATGCAGGCGGTGGGCGCCATGCGCCGGCGCAACGGCGCCTTCTCCTGGGCGCTGCTGCAGGACAGCGCCGAGCCGCGCCGCTGGCAGGAATTCTTCTGCGACGAATCCTGGCTGGAACACCTGCGCCACCACCACCGCGTCACCCAGGGCGAACAGCGCCTGGAAGCGGCGGCGCGCCAGTACCAGACCCCCGGCGTACCCGTCGCCATTCGCCATCTCCTGGGCGGCGCCTGATGCCGCCCTTCACCCGCAACCCCCAAACCACTCCCTGAGGACTCCACCATGAGCAAGCCCTACAACCGTCTCGACAAGAACGATGCCGTCGTCCTGCTGATCGACCACCAGGCCGGTCTGATCTCGCTGGTCCAGGATTTCACACCCAGCGACTTCAAGAACAACGTCCTGGCCCTGGCCAACAGCGCCAAGTTCTTCGGCCTGCCCACCATCCTCACCACCAGCTTCGAGCAGGGCCCCAACGGCCCGCTGGTGCCCGAGCTGGTCGAGCTGTTCCCCGAGGCGCCGTACATCGCCCGCCCCGGCCAGATCAACGCCTGGGACAACGAAGACTTCGTCGCCGCCATCAAGGCCACCGGCCGCAAGCAGCTGATCATCGCCGGCGTGGTGACCGACGTCTGCGTGACCTTCCCGGCCCTGGCGGCCATCGCCGAAGGCTTTGACGTCTTCGTGGTGACCGATGCCTCCGGCACCTTCGACAAGACCGTGCAACAGGCCGCCTGGGCACGCATGAGCGCCGCTGGCGTGCAGCTGATGAACTGGTTCAGCGTGGCCTGCGAGCTGCACCGCGACTGGCGCAACGACATCGAGGGCCTGGGCGCTCTGCTGTCCAACCACATCCCCAACTACCGCAACCTGATGACGAGCTACGCCAAGCTGGCCGCCAAGTAAGAGCCTATCCAAAGTCTGCTGCGCGTCGGCCAAACGGCGTTGAAGAGGCCTTCGGAATGCTCATTTACTATTTGTAAACTCCGCTTCCTCAGGCCTCTTCGCCTTGTTTGGCTCTAGCTCGCGAGACTTTGAACAGACTCTAAGGTAACGACAGTCAGGCGCCCCTCCCGGCGCCTGACCTTCGCGGAGGGATGCCGTGAACCGCAACGACCTGCGCCGCATCGACCTGCACCTGCTGGTGGTGTTCGAAAGCCTGATGCACGAGCGCAATCTCACCCGCACCGCGGAAAAGCTCTTTCTCGGCCAGCCGGCCATCAGTGCCGCCCTGGTGCGCCTGCGGCAATTCTTCGACGATCCGCTGCTGGTGCGCAGTGGGCGGGCGATGGAGCCCACGCCGCGGGCCCTGGCCATTCTCGAACGGCTGCGCCCGGCGCTGGACGGCCTGTCAAATGCCCTCAGCGAGGTCGACGACTTCGACCCCGGCGCCAGTCGCGCGGTGTTTCGCCTGGGCATGTCCGACGATGTCGAGTGCGGCCTGCTGCCGCCGCTGCTGGCCCATCTGCGCGAGGTGGCGCCGCACTGCGTGCTGGTGGTGCGCAACGCCAACTTCCTGCTGCTGCCCGGGCTGCTGGCCAGTGGCGAGGTGTCCCTGGGCATCAGCTACACCACCCAGCTGCCGGCCAATGCCAGGTGCCGCACCCTGAGGCACATCCGCGCCCTGGTGGTGCGCGCCGACCGCGATCCCGCGCCCCTGACCCTGGATGACTATTGCGCGCGGCCCCATGTGCTGGTGTCCATGTCCGGCGATCTCTGCGGCAACATCGACGACGACCTGGCGCGCCTCGGCCGCAGTCGCAAGGTGGCCCTGGGCGTGCCCCACTTCAACGGTCTCGGCGCCCTGCTGGCCGGCAGCGAATTGCTCGCCACGGTGCCCGACTACGCCGCCCGGGCGCTGGCTGCGGGCGGCGGCCTGCGCATCGAGCAACCACCGTTTCCCATCGTTCCGGCCAAGCTGTCGCTGGTCTGGCGCGCGGCCCAGGACCAGGACCCGGGCGAGCGCTGGCTGCGCGGCGAGATCATCAGATTCATGGGCGACCCGGCTGCGTGAGCCCAGCCGGCTGCTCGGCCACCGCTCCGGAAATCTGCATGCCACGGGTCTCCTTGCCGAAGGCCACGAAGAGGATGATCAGCACCGCCACGGTGCCTGCCACCAGCGCCATGGCCAGGCCATAGTTGCCGCCGTGGGCCGCCGCGATATGCGCCTGCAGGGTAGCGTTGACCGAGGCCAGCAGGTTGCCCATCTGGTAGACGAAGCCCGGCAGCACGGCGCGCACATTGCCCGGCACCAGTTCGTTGAGATAGCTGGGCACCACGCCCCAGGCGCCCTGCACCATGAATTGCATCAGGAAGGCGCCGATGCCCAGCGTCCAGGAGCCGCTGGAGAAGGCCCACAGCGGCAGGACCGGTAACGACAGCAGTGCGGCCAGCATGATCGCCTTCTTGCGGCCGATGCGTTCCGACAGCGAACCGAAGAGCACGCCGCCGAGCATCGCCGCGATGTTGTAGCCGATGGCGATCAGACTCACGGTATGGGCATCGAACTGGTGCTGTACCTTGAGGAAGGTGGGATAGAGGTCCTGGGTGCCGTGGCTGAAGAAATTGAAGCAGGCCATCAGCAGCACCATGTACAGGCAGATCTTCCAGTGCTGGCGCAGGATTGGCAGCAGGGCAGTACTCTCCTTGCGCTCGCGCGCGGCCAGCCACACCGGCGACTCCGGCACCTTGAAGTAGATGAAGGGCAGCAGCAGGACCGGCAGGGCGCCGATCAGGAACATGCCGCGCCAACCCACCGTGGTGAAGAACAAGCCGAAGACGATGGAGGCGAGCAGGTAGCCGCAGGGATAGCCGGCCTGGAAGATCCCCGACATCAGCCCGCGCGCGCGATCGGGGATGGTTTCCATCGCCAGCGACGAAGCCACGCCCCAGACCCCGCCCATGGCCACGCCGTAGAGAAGACGGAAAGCCATGAACGCCATGAAGGTCGGCGACCAGGCGGACAGCAGCTCGAACACCGAGAACAGCACGATGTTGAGCATCAAAATCGGCCGGCGCCCATGCCGCTCGGCCAGGCGCCCGAAGATCAGGGCGCCTATCGGACGCACCGCCAGGGTCAGCATGATCGACAGGGAGACATCGGTCACCGAGTTGTGGAAATACGTCGACAGGTTGCTGAGGACGAAGACCAGGATGAAGAAGTCGAATGCATCCATCGTCCAGCTGGCAAAGGTGGCGAAGGCCACGTTGCGCTGTGTAGAAGTCCAGGTAGACATGGCCAATCTCCTTGCTCGAAGGGCTGTCGACGCCCTGGCGGCTCGCGGGGTCAGTGGGGAGGCAGCCTTGGTTGTAGTGGTTGTATCGCTAGCCTCTCCCCGGAGCGCTTACGAGAACCTTAAGGTGAGCATCACAAAAGTCCGCGCCTGACCGGAGACGTCCGGGGGCACCATCAGCCGCGTCGATAAGCGCTATCCGCCGGTACGATTTATGGACGAGGGCGTTGGCTTCTTACGATGGCTCCATATTGTTTGGAGCCACTCCCATGTCCCTCGCCGCCCTTCGCAATACCCTCCGCCTGCTGGCCTGCGCCGGCTCGCTCGCCCTCCTGGCCGGCTGTGCCAGCTCCCACACCGCCTACCTGCAGGATGGCCGCACCGCCTACCTGGTGCAGTGCAACGGGGTATTCGGCAGCTGGTCCGGCTGCGCGGGCGAAGCTGCCGAGCGTTGCGCCACCGGCAGCTATCAGGTGCTGGCCCGCAACCACCTTGACGGCGCCAGCGAGGCGGAAGCCGAGGCCAGCATTGCCGGCCAGTCCTATCCGGTACGCAATCTGCTGGTGCAGTGCCAGGGCGAGCAGCTGGCCTGGCGGGTGGGCACCTTCGTCCGCCGGCTGCCGGTTAGCGAGGGTTGAGGGCAGGTCGGCAGGCTGTCGAGCGTTTCACAGCGGCTGAACACCTGCTCGGTTCTCCTCTCCCTCTATGAGAGGGTTGGGGTGAAGGCGCTCCCCGCACAACGACGTCATTCCTGGAAAAGGCTACGCCGCTTTCCAGGCTACGGCTCCGATAGAGCTGAACGCCTGCTCGAACAGCCCCCTCTCCCTCCGGGAGAGGGTCGGGGGTGAGGGCACGCCCCGCACACTGAAGTCACTCCCGGAAAAGGCTGCGCCGTTTTCCAGGCTACGGCTCCGATAGAGCTGAACGCCTGCTCGAACAACCCCCTCTCCCTCCGGGAGAGGGTCGGGGTGAGGGCACGCCCCGCACACTGAAGTCACTCCCGGAAAAGGCTGCGCCGTTTTCCAGGCTACGGCTCCGATAGAGCTGAATGCCTGCTCGAACAACCCCCTCTCCCTCCGGGAGAGGGTCGGGGTGAGGGCACGCCCTGCACAGCGACGTCACCCCTGGAAAAGGCTCTGGCCATGGCTGCGATAGACCGCAGGTTGGGTTGAGACAGCTCCATCGTCGAAGCCCAACGGGGAGGTTCAGCCTTGGGCAATGTTGGGCTTCGCTGCGCTCAACCCAACCTACGTGGGCCTCAAGACGCGGTCGCATCGGCGGACCACCAGACGAGCAGACCCGCAGGTTGGGTTGAGACAGCTCCATCGTCGAAGCCCAACGGGGAGGTTCAGCCTTGGGCAATGTTGGGCTTTGCTGCGCTCAACCCAACCTACGTGGGCCTCAAGACGCGGTCGCATCGGCGGACCACCAGACGAGCAGACCCGCAGGTTGGGTTGAGACAGCTCCATCGTCGAAGCCCAACCGGGAGGTTCAGCCTTGGGCAATGTTGGGCTTCGCTGCGCTCAACCCAACCTACGCGGGTTCTTAGCCGCGGTCGCATCGGCGGACCACCACGCGAGCAGACCCGTAGGTTGGGTTGAGACGGCTCCATCGTCGAAGCCCAACGGGGAGGTTCAGCCTTGGGCAATGTTGGGCTTCGCTACGCTCAACCCAACCTACGCGGGCCTCAAGGCGCGGTCGCACCGGCGGACAACCAGGCGAGCGGACGGCGGTCAGTCCTCAAGCGTGCTCAAGAAAATTCAGGAGCCGTCCACCGGGATCGCGGACAAAGAAGCGCCTCACGCCCCAGGGTTCCGTCACCGGACCGTACTCCGGCACGTAGCCCGCGCCGGCCAGTCGACGCAAGACCTCGTCCAGGTCATCGACTTCCAGCGACAACTCCGGCACCGGCGTGCCCGAGCCACCCTCCACCGCGAAACTGACCTGGGGACTGGCCTGGCCCGCGCCGAAGAAGGTCAGGATCCAGCCGTGGTCCATCG
The DNA here is from genome assembly GCF_029872515.1 of Pseudomonas flavocrustae. Taxonomy (NCBI): domain Bacteria; kingdom Pseudomonadati; phylum Pseudomonadota; class Gammaproteobacteria; order Pseudomonadales; family Pseudomonadaceae; genus Pseudomonas; species Pseudomonas flavocrustae. Next base: position 23,238 of record NZ_JAPDIQ010000005.1, read on the forward strand.
CCAGCGTCAGCCCCAGCAACTCGCCGTAAAAGACCCTGGCGGCGGCCAATTGCTCGGTGGCGATGTTCGGTACGATGCGCGTGATCTGCATGGACGAAATCTCTGGCGGTAAGGGCCTGACAGCTTAGCAAGCCGCTGTCGCCAGGCAGTCACTCGCGTATCGCCTTAATGGCGGCACCGCCGGCCAGTGAGCGCGGGCTAGTCCACCAGCGCCTCTTCCAGGACCTTGAGAAATTCCCGCGTCGCCGGCGTCGGCAGCGGCGACCAGATGGCATGGACGTTGCGCTGCGGGGCATCGCTGACCGGCACCCGGGCCAGGCCGGCAAAGGTGCTGGCGATACTCTGAGGTACCAGGCCGATCGCCAGGCCACGGCCGACGAAGCGTTCCAGCAACTGCATGTTGCCCGTCTCGAAACGCACCCGGTGAGGCAGGCCCAGGGCGGCGAAGGCCTCGTCGGTCTGCTGCCGGGCGCCGCTGCCGGCGGGCAGGTCCACCAGCGGCAGATCCACCAGCTCGTGCAGCGACAGCCTTTCCCGCCCCGCCAGGGCGTGCGCGGCCGGCAGCACCGCCACCAGCTCCTCGCTGAGCAGCAGGCGGCTGGCCACCGCCTCCAGGGCCACCTGGCGCGACAGGCCGATCAGGGCGAAATCCAGTTGTCGCTCGCGCACCGCCGTCAGCAGCGTCTCGCTCTTGTCCTGGCGCAGGCGGATGTCCACCTGGGGATGGCGGGCATGGAAGGTGGCCAGCAACTCGACGATATCCAGGCGTGGCACCGAGGAGATCAGGCCCAGTGTCAGGGTGCCGCGAATGGCGCCGATCGCGGCGGCCACGTCCTGCTGCAGCCTTTCCACCGCGGCCAGCGCCTGCCGCGCCTGGACCAGCAGCGCTTCGCCGGCGGGGGTGAGGCGCACCTGCCGCGGCAGGCGTTCGAACAGGGTGGCACCCAGTTCGGCTTCCAGGCGGGCGATCTGGTGACTGAGCGCCGACTGCACCACATGGCAACGCTCGGCAGCGCGGGTGAACTGGCGCTCCTCGGCCAGGGCGACGGCGAATTCCAGTTGCTTGAGGTTCATGGCGCTATCTTGAAATGAGATCGAAACCATCTTAACGATTCATTTAACCGATGGCTGCCGTTGTCCGATACTGACCAGCCTTTCCCTTGCCGGACCCTGCGGATGTCGAACCCCACGCCTCCTCTCAGCCGCTGGCTGACCCTGCTCATGGCCGTCGCCACCGGTATCGCCGTGGCCAGCAACTACTACAACCAGCCGTTGCTGCACACCATCGCCCAGCGCTTCGACCTCAGCTACACCCAGGCCGGCAGCATCGTCACCACCGCCCAGCTCAGCTACGCCGCCGGTCTCCTGCTGCTGGTGCCCCTGGGCGATCTGCTGGAGCGCCGCCGGCTGATCGTCACCATGAGCGTGATCGCCGCCGCCGGCCTGGCCCTGAGCGCCACCGCCACCAGCCTCACCTGGCTGCTGCTGGGCACCGCCATGACCGGGCTCTTCTCGGTGGTGGCCCAGGTGCTGGTGCCCTTCGCCGCGACCCTGGCCGCGCCGGAGCAGCGGGGCAGGGCGGTGGGCACGGTGATGAGCGGACTCATCCTCGGCATCCTGCTGGCCCGCACCGTGGCCGGGGCGCTCTCGTCCCTGGGCGACTGGCGCACCGTCTATGCCGTGGCGGCCGGTCTGATGCTGGCCACCGCCCTGGCCCTGCGCCTGGCGCTGCCGCGCTATCAGCAGTCGGCGGGCCTGAGCTATCCACGGCTGCTGGGTTCGGTGTTCGTGCTCTTGCGCGACGAGCCCCTGCACCGCCTGCGCACCCTGTTGGGCTTTCTGGGCTTCGCCGTCTTCGCAATGTTCTGGACGCCCCTGGCCTTTCTGCTCGCCGCCGAACCCTATGGCTTCAGCGACGGCACCATCGGCCTGTTCGGTCTCGCCGGCGCGGTGGGCGCCCTGGCCGCCAACCTGGCCGGGCGCATGGCCGACCAGGGCAAGGGTGGTCTCGCCACCAGCATCGGCCTGGCTTCCCTGACCCTGGCCTGGCTGCCCCTGGCCTTCGCCCAGCAGTCGCTGGCGGCGCTGCTGGTCGGCATCCTGGTGCTGGATCTCGCCGTGCAGCTCAGCCACGTCAGCAACCAGAACGTGGTCTATCGGCTGCGCCCGGAGGCGCGCAGCCGCCTCAACGCCGGCTACATGACCGGCTACTTCCTTGGCGGCTCCCTGGGTTCGCTGCTGTCGGCGCGGCTGTACGAGCACTTTGGCTGGACCGGCGTCAGCCTGGCCGGCTGCCTGCTGGCCGCCACGGCGTTGGCCGTCTGGTGCCTGTTCCTGCTGCGCCAGCGTCAGGCGCGGGCCTGAGCGCCATCATCAGCGCGGTCGATGATCGCTATCCCGCGGGACGATTTCTAGGCGCGGGGTGGGCTGGCGACAATGAGTCCACACCCACCCGACACAGGTACTCGCCATGAAAGCCCTCACCGCTCTGTTCGCCGCCACTCTGCTCACCACCGCCATCGCCCAATCCGCCCAGGCCGAGGAAAGCGCCCTGCGCCCCCTGGGTTCGCTGATCGAAAAGCACCAGCAGCAGGATCGTACCCTGGCCGAGAACGGCACCGAGCGCAGCCTGCAGCCGTCGATCCAGCGCCAGCAGCAGCGTCTCGACCCGCGGCGTGCCCTGGCTGAAAACGGCGCCGAGCGCAGTCTGCAGCCGGCGATCCAGCGTCAGCAGCAGCGTCTGGATGGCCAGCGCCTGGCTGCCGACGGCGCTGAGCGAACCCTCCAGCAGTGGCCCCAGCGTCAACCGACCCGCGGCGCCGTGGCGTGAGTCGGCCCGACCGTCAGGCGGTCGCGCAGATAGTCCGAGAACAGCTGGACGATGCGCGCCGACTGACGATGCTGGGGATAGACCGCATAGACCGCCGCGCTGGGCAGGGCGAAGTCTTCCAGCACCTGCACCAGCGCCCCTGAGGCCAGCGCCGCGCCGATGATGAAGGTCGGCAGCACCGCAATGCCCTGACCGGCGATGGCCGCGTCCCGCACCACCTCTCCGTTGTTGGCCCTGAGCTGACCCTGCATGGGCAGCACCAGCGGCTTGCCTCCACGCTGAAAGCGCCATTCCACCTGGCGACCATGGCCATAGAGCAGACAGCTGTGCTCGGCCAGATCCTCCGGTTGCAGCAGCGGCGGCGCCTTCTGCAGATAATCCGGACTGGCACAGGTCACCAGCTGCATCTCGGTCAGTCGCTTGGCGATCAGACTGGAATCGGCCAGGGTGCCGATGCGGATCGACATGTCGTAGCCCTCGGCGAGCAGATCCACCGCCCGGTCATTGAGATCCAGCTCCAGGCGGATCTGCGGATAGGCCGAGAGAAAATCCGGCAGCAGGGGACTCAGGTGCAGGGTGCCAAAGGTCATGGGCGCACTGACTCTCAGCACCCCCTGGGGCACCGTCCGCCGGCTGGAGAGCAATTCCTCGGTGTCGTTGACGTCTTCGAGGATCTTCACGGCTCGCTCGTAGAGCAGCATCCCCAGCTCGGTCGCCTGCAGACGCCTCGTGGTGCGGTTGATCAACCGCACGCCAAGACTTTCCTCCAGCAACAGGGTCCGCCGGCTGACGTATTGCTTGGACAGCCCCAGCTTGTCGGCGGCGGCGGTGAAGCTGCCCTCGTTCAGGGTGGTGACGAACAGGCGCAGGTCTTCGAAATTCATGGCGGCATCCAGGCAGCGGGAGACGTTCGACGGCGGTCGGATCGCCGTCATTGTGCCAAATCGCCAGGCGTCCGGTGTCAGCCAGGCCGTTGGCGAACGGGCAAAAGAAAACCCCCTCGCCACCTTGCGGTGAGGAGGGGGTTCTGGCGTTCGCCGTCGCTTAGACGTTGAAGCGGAAGTGCATGACGTCACCGTCCTTGACGATGTACTCCTTGCCTTCCAGGCGCCACTTGCCCGCTTCCTTGGCGCCGTTCTCGCCCTTGAAGGCGATGAAGTCGGCATAGGCCACCACTTCGGCGCGGATGAAGCCCTTTTCGAAATCGGTGTGAATGGCGGCGGCCGACTGGGGCGCGGTGGCGCCGACGCGGACGGTCCAGGCACGGACTTCCTTCACCCCGGCAGTGAAGTAGGTCTGCAGGTTGAGCAGTTCGTAGCCGGCGCGGATCACCCGATTCAGGCCCGGCTCTTTCATGCCCATGGACTCGAGGAACATCTGCTTTTCCTCGTCGTCGTCCAGTTCGGCGATTTCCGCCTCGATCTTGTTGCAGACCGGCACCACCACGGCGCCTTCTTCTTCGGCGATGGCCCGGACCACATCCAGGTGCGGGTTGTTCTCGAAGCCGTCTTCGGCGACGTTGGCGATGTACATCACCGGCTTGCTGGTCAGCAGATGGAAACTGCGCACCAGGCGCTTCTGCTCCTCGTCCAGGCCCTTCAGCAGGCTGCGGGCAGGCTTGCCGGCCTCGAAATGCGGGATCAGCTGTTCCAGCAGGGCCTTCTGCGCCAGGGCTTCCTTGTCACCGCCCTTGGCGTTGCGGGTCACCCGCTGCAGTTGCTTCTCGCAACTGTCGAGGTCGGCGAAGATCAGCTCCAGGTCGATCACTTCGATGTCCCGCTTGGGGTCCACCGAGTTCGACACGTGGATGACGTTCTCGTCTTCGAAGCAGCGCACCACGTGGGCGATGGCGTCGGTCTCGCGGATGTTGGCGAGAAACTTGTTGCCCAGACCTTCACCCTTGGAGGCGCCGGCCACCAGCCCGGCGATGTCGACGAACTCCATGGTGGTGGGGATCACCCGCTCGGGTTTGACGATCTCCGCCAGGGCGTTCAGTCGCGCATCGGGCATGGGCACGATGCCGCTGTTGGGCTCGATGGTGCAGAAGGGAAAGTTTTCTGCCGCGATACCAGATTGGGTCAGGGCATTGAACAGGGTGGACTTGCCGACGTTGGGCAGGCCGACGATGCCGCAATTGAATCCCATGGTGTGTGTCCTCGCGGAAGAAAAGGAAGAGGGTAGGGGGTAGGTCAGGCCTTGCGGCTGTGCAGGCGTTGCATGGCTCGGGTCAGGTCACCGGTCAGCAGCTCCGGAACCACCTCCAGGGCGGCATCGATGCTGGTGTCGAGCAGGTCCTGCTCGCTGCGCGGTGCGCGGCCCAGCACGAAGTTGGAGACCAGGCTGGCATGCCCCGGATGGCCGATGCCTAGGCGCAGACGCTGGAAGCCGTTCTGATTGCCGAGCTGGGCGATGATGTCGCGCAGTCCGTTGTGCCCCCCATGGCCGCCGCCGGTCTTGAGGCGTGCGGTGCCGGGTGGCAGGTCGAGTTCATCGTGGGCCACCAGGATGGCTGCCGGCGGGATGCGGAAAAAGCCGGCGAGCGCCGCCACGGCCTGGCCGCTGCGGTTCATGTAGGTGGTGGGGATGAGTAGACGAACATCGTTGCCCGCGTGGCGGAAGCGCCCCACCAGGCCATGATACTTGCGGTCGACAGCCAGGCTCGCGCCCTGGGCGGCTGCCAGTCGCTCAACGAAAAGGGCCCCTGCATTGTGCCGAGTCTGGTCGTATTCGGGGCCCGGATTACCCAGGCCGACGATCAGTTGGACGGCAGTCATGTCAGGAGCCCTTCTCTTTCAGGCGTGCGAGAACTTACTCGGCAGCGCCTTCTTCGGCAGCGCCGTCAGCAGCTTCTTCACGGATGCGCGGCATGTGGATGCTGGCAACCGGCAGATCGCTGCCGTGGGCCAGGGACACCAGCTCGACGCCAGCCGGGACGTTCAGGTCGCTCAGGTGAACGATCTGGTCCAGGGCGACCTTGGCCATGTCGACTTCGATGAATTCCGGCAGGTCTTTCGGCAGGCAGGAAACTTCGACTTCGTTGATGGTGTGCAGGATCTCGCCACCCTGTTGCTTCACGCCCACGGAGGTTTCCTGGTTCATGAAGTGCAGGGGCACGTGAGCGGTCAGCTTCTGACCGGCGATGACGCGCAGGAAGTCGGCGTGCATGACGTAGCCCTTGGAGGGGTGACGCTGCAGGGCCTTGACCAGCACGCTTTCGTTGCTGCCATCAACCTTTAGGGTGATGACGCTGGCGAAGGCGGCTTCGCTTTCCAGCATCTTGGCCAGGTCTTTGCCGACCAGGGTGATGGACGTCGGAGCCTTGTCGCCACCGTAGATCACGGCGGGAACGTTACCGGCATTACGACGCAGGCGGCGGCTCGCACCTTTCCCCAGGTCGGAACGCACTTCGGCATTCAGAGTGAAATCAGACATTGTGAATCTCCAGGATAAGGAATCGGCAGACCGGGACTTGCGACCAGTTCCACGGCCCTACCGACTAAAAAGCCCCGGTAGACCGTCACGGCCTTCCAGGGCGCTTCCAGAGCGGCTGTTCCTTAACGGAACATCGCGCTGATGGATTCTTCGTTACTGATCCGGCGTACCGCCTCGGCCACCACCGGCGCGATGTCCAGTTGGCGGATACGGCTGCAGGCCTGAGCCGCGGCGGACAGCGGAATGGTGTTGGTCACCACCAGCTCGTCCAGCACGGAGTTGTCGATGTTCTCGATGGCCCGACCCGACAGCACCGGGTGGGTGCAGTAGGCCAGGACCTTGGCGGCGCCGTGTTCCTTCAGGGCCTTGGCCGCGTGGCACAGGGTGCCGGCGGTATCGACCATGTCGTCGACCAGCACGCAGGTGCGGTCCTGGATGTCACCGATGATGTGCATCACTTCCGACTGGTTGGCCTTGGGACGACGCTTGTCGATGATCGCCAGGTCCACACCCAGACTCTTGGCCACGGCACGCGCACGCACCACGCCGCCGATGTCCGGGGAGACGATCATCAGATTTTCGAAACGCTGGTCTTCGATGTCATCCACCAGGGCGGGGGAGCCGTAGATGTTGTCCACGGGAATATCAAAGAAGCCCTGGATCTGGTCGGCATGCAGATCGACGGTGAGCACGCGATTGATGCCCACCACGGTCAGCATGTCGGCCACGACCTTGGCGGTGATGGCGACGCGTGCGGAACGCGGACGGCGATCCTGGCGGGCATAACCGAAATAGGGGATGACTGCGGTGATACGAGTGGCCGAGGAGCGGCGGAAGGCATCGGCCATCACCACCAGTTCCATCAGGTTGTCGTTGGTCGGCTCGCAGGTGGGCTGGATGATGAAGACATCCTTGCCCCGCACGTTCTCGTTGATTTCGACGCTGATCTCGCCATCGGAGAATTTTCCGACGGAGACGTCACCGAGAGGGATATGCAGCTGGCGCACGATGCGCCGTGCCAGATCGGGGTTGGCGTTCCCCGTGAAGACCATCATCTTGGACACGCTGCAGTTCCTGCGGCTTGAGGTGGGTCTTGGAAGGAAAATGGCAGGGGCGGCTGGATTCGAACCAACGCATGGCAGGATCAAAACCTGCTGCCTTACCGCTTGGCGACGCCCCTGTATCTTGCAGAGTACTAGCTGTACTCATTCTCTGGTCAGGCTTGCTAGCGCCCGGTGCAACATGGAAGTGTTGCTACCTTTGGCCACGAAGCCTGGAAGTGATGCTGGTAGCTGGCTAGCTACTGTATCAGCTTCGGTCTTATTTGGAAAGCTTCCAAATATGCAACCTCCAGTGCCGGTTAATCTAGCTGAAACAAATTTGTTTAGCAAGATCAAAGCGTTACGAATTTCTGGGTAACGCCTTTCGACCGTACTCTGGCAGTCGTTTCGACCTGACCACTTGAGAACGGCGCAAACTTTAATGGCGGGAGTGTCCCGTGTCAACAGCGGATCTGAAAAAATTTCTGCTGTACTTACAGAGACTTGCGGCACGGCCACGAGATACCAGGGTTCCGGGGGGGTGACCGGGGTGAGCTTTTCCCCCACGCCCTCGGCGAAGGCGGCCTGGCCGCGGACGAATACCGGCACATCGGCGCCCAGGCGCAGCCCCAGCACCGCCAGGTCGTCGAGGCTGGCGCCCAGGCCCCAGAGATGATTCAGGCCAAGCAGGGTGGTGGCGGCATCCGAACTGCCGCCACCGATACCGCCGCCCATGGGCAGGCGTTTGGTCAGCCAGAGGTCGGCGCCTTTGGTCGTGGCGCTTTCCTGCTGCAGCAGCCGGGCGGCGCGCAGGATGAGATTCTGCGCGGGGGCGACGCCCGGCAGACCGTCGTGCAGTTGCAATTCGCCGTCATCCCGTCCGGCAAAGCCCAGGTCGTCGCCCCAGTCGAGAAACTGGAACAGCGTCTGCAGCTCGTGATAACCGTCCGCGCGGCGGCCGAGGATGTGCAGGAACAGATTGAGCTTGGCCGGTGCCGGCAGGGTGAAGGCAGGCGCTGCGGTCATTTGCCCAGCTCGCGCGGCTGCCAGGTCTTCACCACCAGGATGACTTCCAGGTCCTTGCCGGTGAGCTTGAGGCGCTCGGGCAGGGTGTAGCCGTTCTGCTCGGTGTAGCGGGTGTATTCGACGGTCCAGCCGTCCTGTACCAGACGCGCCAGGTGGCTGTCGGCGTCCAGGGTCAGCTGGCTGCGACTGTCCGGCGCCGGCAGGCCGCGCACCCACCAGAGCAGGTGCGAGACCGGCAGGCGCCAGCCGAGTTGCTGTTCCAGCAGGGATTCGGGGGAATCGGCCTGATAGCTGCCCTGGCCGGAGACATCGAGGGTGACGGCGCCCGGACGGCCGGTGAGTCGGGTGGCGCCGCGGCCCAGGGGGCCGGCCAGGCGGATGTCGTAATAGTCCTGGCGCTGCAGCCAGAACAGGGTGCCACTGCCGGAATCGCGCGGGGCGCGGATGCCGACCTTGCCGTCGATCTGCCAGCCGTCGAGGGCGGCGATACGTTTTTTATGAGCCTGCCACTGGGCGGCATTGCCCTGGCCTTCCACGGCCTCCTGGCGAGAGGTGCTGGCGCAACCGGCCAGCAGGGCGAGCAGCAACAGGGTGACGAAGGTACGCACGCGGATCATCGGAGGGTTTCGCTTCCAGTCAGGCGTTTGAGGGTACTGCGCAGGATGGCGTCATCGGCGTCGGCGTCGAGGCCCACGCGCCAAACCTTGCGCGCTTCGCTGCGCTTGCCCTGGGCCCAGAGCACCTCGCCCAGGTGGGCCGCCACTTCGGCGTCGGGGAAGCGTTCGTAGGCCTGGCGCAGATAGCGTTCGGCGTCGGCCAGCTGGCCCTGGCGATAGCGGATCCAGCCCATGCTGTCGAGGATGGCCGGGTCGTCCGGGCTCAACTGGTGCGCCTTGTCGATCAGCTGGCGTGCCTCGGCCAGCCGTGGGGTGCGATCGGCCAGGGTGTAGCCGAGGGCGTTGAGCGCCATGGCGTTGTCGGGGTCGTGGGCGATGATGTAGCGCAGATCGCCTTCCAGCTGACCGAGGTCGCCGCGCTTTTCCGCCAGCATGGAGCGGACATAGAGCAGGTTGAGGTCATTGGGATACTGCTGCAGGGCCTGCTGCACGGTCTGGTCGGCGAGGGCGGTCTGGTCGGCACTGGCCAGGCCTTCGACTTCCAGCAGATAGAGCGGCACGGCGTATTCGCTCTGGCGCTTGCGCGCCTCGGCCAGGCGTTGACGGGCCTCGGCGATGCGCCCGCTGCCCAGCAGGATTTCCGCCTGGCGCTGCTGGGCGGCCAGGTAGTCGGTGCCCGGCCCGACCTGGGTGTATTCGGCCAGCGCCTGCTCGGGCTGGTCGAGTTCTTCGTAGCTGCGACCCAGGTTGAGGTGCGCGGCATCCACGTGGCTGCCGCGGTCGATCAGTTCCTTGAGATAGATCTGGGCTTCGCGCCAGGCCTGGGCCTCCAGGCAGACCAGCGCCAGGGAGAATCTCAGGTCATCGTCATCCGGGAACTGGGTGACCAGCTCGGCGAATTCGCGCTTGGCCTGGTCCAGGCGATCCAGCTCCACCAGCAGCCGGGCATGGGCCAGGCGCAGGCGGCGGTCTTCCGGGTGCTGGCGGATGCCGGCTTCGAGCAGCGGCAGGGCCTCGGCGCTGCGGTCCTGGCTCTGCAGCAGGCGGGCGCGCAGGAGCAGCGGCGCGACTTCGCGCCTGGCCGCCGGATTGCGCTCCAGCAGCTTGAGGGCCTCGTCGGCACGGCCGTCCTGCTGCAGCAGCAGCGCCTTGCCGAACAGCAGCTGGCCGTTGTGCGGATACTTGGCCAGCAGCCGGTCGAAGCTCTTGAGCAGGCCGGCGCGGGTGGCCTCGTCAGTTTCCGCCGCCGAGAGGGCGAGGAAATCGAAGTGGGTGTCGCCCTGGCCCTGGAGCACGCGCTCCATGTAGACCATGGATTCGTCATAGCGACCGGCGCGGGCCAGCATGATGGCGGCGGCGCGCTGGGCATCCAGGTTGTCGGGGGCGTTGCGCGCCCAGATCTGCGCGGTTTCCAGCGCCGGGGTATCGGCGCCCAGGTACTCGGCGATGCGGAAGGCGCGCTCGGCGACTCCCGGGTCCTGGGTCGACTTGGCCTGCTCGACATAGTTGGTCAGGGCGATATCGAATCGGTTGCGCTGCCCGGCCAGCTCGCCGACCAGCAGGTCATAGAGGGTGTCTTCGCGAAAGGAACCGGCCGGTTGCGGCGTGCTGGTCTTGGCGGTGGGCGGCGGGATGGCGGCGGCGGGCGTCGGCTGACGGCCGAGGTTCTGGCAGCCGGCGAGCAGCAGGGCGGTCGTCAGCAGCGCAAGGTATCTGGTCATAGGGTCAAGGCGGCCTTTTTACAGTCGGTCCATCATGCCACAAGAGTCGCCGTGGCCGCGTCGCGCATGCGCAGCGGCCGGCCGAGAAGTGCGGTGGTCGAGGCTGTTGACGCCTTTTGCCCGGCAAGATTCATTCGCCCAGGCTATGACGGCGATTGTCCGACGTCTCGTCGCTGCTGGTTGTCGCCACCGCCCGCGCGTAGGACAATGTTCGGCTTTCCCCAATCCGTTCGACTGCTTGCGTCCATGGCCTTTCTCGCGCTCGGCATCAATCACAAGACCGCCTCGGTTGAGGTGCGCGAACGTGTGGCCTTCACTCCGGAGCAGACGGTCGAGGCCCTGCGCCAGCTGGAGCAGGCCACCCACAGTCGCGAAGCGGCGATTCTGTCCACCTGCAATCGCAGCGAACTCTACCTGGAGCTGGAGCCCAGCCTGGCGGAAGCCGTGCTGGCCTGGCTCGCCCAGTATCACCGGGTGCCCCTGGAAGACCTGCGCGCCAGCATCTATCTGCACCAGGACGAGGCTGCGGTCCGCCACATGATGCGGGTGGCCGCGGGGCTGGATTCCATGGTGCTGGGCGAGCCGCAGATCCTCGGCCAGCTCAAGTCGGCCTATGCCGTGGCGCGCGAGGCCGGCACCGTCGGTCCGCTGCTGGGCCGGCTGTTCCAGGCCACCTTCAATACTGCCAAGGCGGTGCGTACCGACACGGCGATCGGCGAGAATCCGGTGTCGGTGGCCTTCGCCGCGGTCAGCCTGGCCAAGCAGATCTTCAGCGACCTCAGTCGCAGCCAGGCGCTGCTGATCGGCGCCGGCGAGACCATCACCCTGGTCGCCCGCCATCTGCACGAGCAGGGCGTGCGGCGCATCGTCGTCGCCAACCGCACCCTGGAGCGCGCCAGCCACCTGGCGGAAGAATTCGGCGCCCATACCGTGCTGCTGGCCGACATTCCCGACGAACTGGTCAACAGCGACATCGTCATCAGTTCCACCGCCAGCCAGTTGCCCATCCTCGGCAAGGGCGCGGTGGAACGCGCACTCAAGCAGCGTCGCCACAAGCCCATCTTCATGGTCGACATCGCCGTGCCGCGCGACATCGAGCCGGAGGTGAGCGAGCTGGAAGATGTCTACCTCTATACGGTGGACGACCTGCACGAGGTGGTGGCGGAAAATCTCAAGAGTCGCCAGGGCGCCGCCCAGGCGGCCGAGAAGCTGGTGCTGGCCGGGGTCGAGGACTTCATGCAGCGGCTGCGCGAGCGCGCCGCGGTGGACGTGGTCCGCGCCTATCGCCAGCAGGGCGAGCAGATCCGCGACGACGAACTGGCGCGCGCCCAGCGCCAGCTGGCCAATGGCGTCGATCCCCAGGAAGCCCTGGCGGCCCTGGCACGCAGCCTCACCAACAAGCTGATGCACGCCCCGAGCGTGCAGCTCAAGAAACTATCCGCCGAGGGGCGCGTCGATGCGCTGACCTTGGCTCAGGAACTCTTCGCCCTCGACGAGGGTTTGGACAAGACATGAAGACCTCTCTGTTGCACAAGCTCGACGGTCTGCAGGACCGTTTCGAGGAGCTGACCGCGCTGTTGGGCGACGCCGAAGTCATCAGCGACCAGACCCAGTTCCGCGCCTATTCCAAGGAATACGCCGAACTCGAGCCGGTCAACCAGGCGTTCACCGAATACCGCAAGGTGCAGGCCGACCTGGAGGGCGCCCAGGCGCTGCTCAAGGACAGCGATCCGGATCTGCGCGAGATGGCCGAGGAAGAGGTGACCAGCGCCAAGGCGCGGCTACAGGAACTGGAAGACGAACTGCAGCGCATGATGCTGCCGCGGGATCCCAATGATGGCCGCAACGTCTTCCTGGAAATCCGCGCCGGTACCGGCGGCGACGAGGCGGCGATCTTTGCCGGTGATCTGTTCCGCATGTATTCGCGCTATGCCGAGCGCCAGGGCTGGCGCCTTGAGGTGCTCTCGGAGAACGAGGGCGAGCACGGTGGCTTCAAGGAGGTGATCGCCCGGGTCGAAGGCGACAGCGTCTACGCTAAGCTCAAGTTCGAGTCCGGTGCGCACCGGGTGCAGCGGGTCCCGGAGACCGAATCCCAGGGCCGCATCCACACCTCGGCCTGCACCGTGGCGGTGCTGCCGGAGCCGGACGAACAGCAGGCCATCGAGATCAATCCGGCCGATCTGCGCGTCGACACCTATCGCTCCTCCGGCGCGGGCGGTCAGCACGTCAACAAGACCGACTCCGCGGTGCGCATCACCCACCTGCCCACCGGCATCGTGGTGGAGTGCCAGGAAGAGCGCTCCCAGCACAAGAACCGCGCCAAGGCCATGGCCTGGCTGTCGGCCAAGCTCAATGACCAGCAGGACGCGGCGGCGCACAAGGAAATGTCCGATACCCGCCGGCTGCTGGTGGGGTCGGGCGACCGCTCCGAGCGCATCCGCACCTACAACTTTCCCCAGGGCCGGGTGACCGATCACCGCATCAACCTGACCCTCTATTCGCTGGGCGAGGTGGTCAACGGTGACGTCCAGCAGATCATCGATCCGCTGCTGCAGGAATACCAGGCCGACCAGCTGGCGGCGCTGGGAGACTAAGCCATGGCCACCATCGGCGCCCTGTTGCGCGAAAGCCAGCTGCCGGATTTACCCAGCGCCCGGCTCGACGTGGAATTGCTGCTGGCCGCTGCCCTGGACAAGCCGCGCAGCTACCTGCGCACCTGGCCGGAAAAGCTGGTGCCGCGCGAGGCCCTGGCGCGTTTTCGGGCCGATCTCGAACGGCGCCGGCAGGGTGAGCCGGTGGCCTATATCCTTGGCCAGCAAGGCTTCTGGTCGCTCGATCTGGAAGTGAGTCCCGACACCCTGATCCCCCGCCCCGATACCGAGGTGCTGGTGGAAACCGCCCTGGCATTGCCCCTGGCCGCCGAGGCGCGGGTACTGGACCTGGGCACCGGCACCGGTGCCATCGCCCTGGCCCTGGCCCATGAGCGACCGCGCTGGCAGGTCAGCGGCGTGGATCGCATCGCGGCGGCGGTGGAACTGGCGCGACGCAATGCCCAGCGCCTGCGCCTGGGCAATGCGGTCTTTCAGCAGAGTCACTGGTTCGGCGCCCTCGCCGGACAGCGGTTCGACCTTATCGTCAGCAATCCCCCCTATATCGCCGGCAGCGATCGCCATCTGGATGAGGGCGACGTGCGTTTCGAGCCGCGCAGCGCCCTGGTGGCCGGCGTCGATGGCCTGGACGATATCCGCGAACTGGTCGCGGCGGCGCCCGCGCACCTGCAGCCGGATGGCTGGCTGTGGCTGGAGCACGGCTTCGACCAGGCCGCCACGGTGCGCGATCTGCTGGTTCGCCAGGGCTTCGTCGAGGTTGAGAGTCGCCAGGACCTGGGTGGTCACGAACGCATCAGCGGAGGGCGTCGGCCATGCTGAGCGACGGCGAACTGCTGCGCTACAGCCGGCAGATCCTGCTGGCCCAGGTGGATATCGCCGGACAATTGCGGCTGAAAGACGCCAGGGTGCTCATCGTCGGCCTTGGCGGTCTGGGTTCGCCGGTGGCGCTCTATCTGGCCGCCGCCGGCGTCGGCGAATTGCACCTGGCCGACTTCGACCAGGTCGATCTGAGCAATCTGCAGCGCCAGGTGCTGCACGATGAAAGCCGTATCGGCCAGGGCAAGGTGGATTCCGCCCTGCAGCGGCTGGCGGCGCTCAATCCCGAAGTGCGCCTGGTGCCGCTGCGCGAAGCGCTGGACGCCGACAGTCTGGCGGCGCGCATCGCCCTGGTGGATCTGGTGCTGGACTGCTCGGACAACTTCACCACCCGGGCGGCGGTGAATGCCGCCTGCGTGGCTCAGGGACGCCCGCTGGTGAGCGGCGCCGCCATTCGCCTGGAAGGCCAGCTCAGCGTCTTCGATCCGCGTCGCGCCGACAGCCCCTGCTATCACTGTCTCTATGGCGAGGGCAGCGAAGCCGAGCTCAGTTGCAACGAAGCCGGGGTGCTGGGTCCGGTGGTGGGGCTGGTGGGCAGTCTGCAGGCGCTGGAAGCGCTCAAGCTCCTGGCCGGCTTCGGCGAGCCCCTGGTGGGGCGGCTGCTGCTGGTGGATGCGGCGGGCAGTCGCTTCCGCGAATTGCGGGTCAAGCGCGATCCGGGTTGCCCGGTGTGCGGCGCCCGCCATGGCTGACGAGGCGCCGGTCGGGGTCTTCGACTCGGGCGTCGGCGGCCTGTCGGTGCTGGCGGAGATCCGTCAGCTGCTACCGGCGGAAACCCTGCATTACGTCGCCGATTGCGGCCATATTCCCTATGGCGAAAAGACCCCTGCCTTCATCCGCGAGCGCTGCCAGCTGATCGCGGCGCGGCTGCACGCGCAGGGCGCCAAGGCCCTGGTGGTGGCCTGCAACACCGCCACCGTGGCGGCCGTGGCCGATCTGCGCGAACGCTATCCCCGCTGGTCCATCGTCGGCATGGAACCCGCGGTCAAGCCCGCCGCGGCGGCGACCCGCAATGGCCGGGTCGGGGTGCTGGCGACCACCGGTACCCTGCAGAGCGCCAAGTTCGCCGCCTTGCTGGACCGCTTCGCCCTGGGCGTCCAGGTGTTGACCCAGCCCTGTCCGGGACTGGTGGAACAGGTCGAGCGCGGCGATCTGCACGGCCCCGAGACCCGGCGCCTGCTGGAGGGCTTTCTCGCCCCCTTGCTGGCGGCGCAGTGCGACACCCTGATCCTGGGCTGCACCCACTATCCCTTCCTGCGTCCCTTGCTGGCCGAACTGGTGCCACCGCAGGTCATCCTGGTGGACACCGGCGCCGCCGTGGCGCGGCGCCTGCACAGTCTGCTGGCGCGGGACGGACGCCTGGCGGAAGGGCCGGCCGGCCCTACGCGATTCTGGACCTCGGGCGACCCCGCCGAGCTTCGCGCCGTGTTGCCGCAGCTCTGGCCGGCAGGGGCCGAGGTAAAGGCGTTCGTCTGACTTTTCCCTCCGGGTTTCACTCGCCAAATGCCGGGCCAGCGACTAGCATCCGACCTTGTAGGTAAAGATATCCAGGGCTGTGAACACCTTCACGTCTTGATGGTCAATGCTCCCAGTTCGTAAAAACTAGAAACATCCATAAGGGCACTCTCATGAACAAATTGCTTTCCCTCGCAGTAGCCGCCGCGCTTTCTCTGGGTGGCATCGCATCGGCACAGGCTGTGGAAATCACCGGGGCAGTCGGTGCCACCAGCCAGAGCGGCATGACCTACCGTATCGGTGCCGGCTGGAATTGGGACAGGAGCTGGTGGCAGAGCTCCACCGGTCGCCTGACTGGCTACTGGGATGCGGGCTACACCTACTGGGAAGGTGACAACGGCCGGTCTTCCGACCAGCATTCGCTGTCCTTCGCCCCGGTGTTCGTCTACGAATTCGGCCAGGGCCAGGTGAAGCCCTTCGTCGAAGCCGGTATCGGCGTCGCCGTCTTCTCCAGCACCAAGGTTGGCGAGCAGGACCTGGGTTCTGCCTTCAACTTCGAAGACCGTATCGGCCTGGGCCTGAAGATCGGCGACACCCAGCGCGTCGGCATCCGTGCGACTCACTACTCCAACGCCGGCATCAAGCAGCCCAACGATGGCATCGAGTCCTATGCGCTGTTCTACAGCCATACTCTCTGATCCAGGGCTGATATGAAAAAAGCCGGACCTAGTCCGGCTTTTTCGTGTCCTTCTTCCGCGCCATGCCGCGGTAGGCGGCCAGCGCGCGCTGACGACTCTCGCCCAGGTCCACCAGGGGCGTCAGGTAGCGGCCCCCCGGGGTATGCACGGCCTTGCCCTTGAGGTCAGCCAATTCCGGTATCCAGGTCCGCACATAGTCGCCCCGGGCATCGATCTTCAACGCCTGGGTGTGCGGGTTGAATACCCGGAAATAGGGCACCGAATCGGTACCGGTGGAGGCGCTCCACTGCCAGCCGCCGTTGTTGGAGGCCAGGTCGCCATCGATGAGCTGCCGCATGAACCAGCGCTCACCCTGGCGCCAGTCGATCAGCAGGTTCTTGCACAGGAACATGGCCGTCAGCATGCGCATGCGATTGTGCATCCAGCCGGTCTGCAAGAGCTGGCGCATGGCGGCATCGATGATGGGAATCCCGGTGCGCCCCTGTTGCCAGGCTGCGAGGCCTTCGGGGTCGTCACGCCAGGGCAGGGCGGTCAGATCCCGGTTGAATGGCTGGTGCCGGGAAACCCACGGGTAACCCACCAGCACGTGACGATAGAATTCGCGCCAGAGCAACTCGGTGATCCAGGTGACCGCTCCCTGCTTGCCGCCGCTGAGCAGGCCATCGTTGGCGCGGACCGCCGCCTGCAGGCACTGGCGAGGCGTCAGCACCCCGGCATTGAGATAGGCCGACAACTGGCTGGTACCGGGTTCGGAGGGAATGTCCCGCGCCCGCTGATAGTCTTCCAGATCATCCCGGATGAAGGCTTCCAGACGCTGCAGTGCTTCCTCTTCCCCTGCCGGCCATAGCCCTTGCAGGTCGGCGGCGGTGGCTGCGAAACCCTCGACCGCGGTGGGCAGCTTGTCCGAAGGGACCGGGCTCTTGCGCTGCTTGCCCGGGGCTGGCAGGGGCGTCGGCAGACCGGTCTCCAGGCGGGCCAGGCAGGTCTTCCTGAACTGGCCGAAAACCTTGAAGTAGCCACCGCTCTTGGTCAGCACCGTCCCCGGCGCGAACAGCGTCTGGTCCAGATAGCGATGGGTCGCCAGGCCAGCGTCTTCGAAGGCCTTGACCACGGCGTCGTCACGGGCGGCTTCGTTGATCCCGTATTCGTCATTGAAATGCAGGTGTTCGGCGCCCAGCTCCCGGGCCAGGTCGAGCAGCACCTGGGGGGCCTGCGCCCAGTGCTCGGCACTGCGGATCAGCAAGGGGATACCGAGGGACTTGAGCGTCTTGCCCAGTTCGGCAAGGTTGCGCAGCCAGAAGTCGACCTTGACCGCCGCCTCGTCATGCTCCTGCCATTGGGCAGGACTCAGCAGAAAGACGGCGACCACCGGGCCCTGTTCGGTGGCGGCATGGAGAGCGGGATGATCGAGGGTGCGCAGGTCAGTTCGAAACCAGACGAGCTGATTCATGCATGGCGTTCCTGATGCAGCAGCCCGGCACTCTGCAGGCGATCGAAGGCTTCGCCGGGGCTGCGCGCCGGCGCGGCATCGGCAGTAAGGGATTCACCCAGCGCACCAAGCGTCAGGCAGGGGCGCGCATGGCGATTGGCGAAGGTCTGCAGCTGGCGCCGCAGCTCGCTGTCGGGACGGCTGTCACGACAGAGGATCAATGCCCGGGGTTCGAGCTGCTCGACCAGGCGATCCAGATTGCCCGCGGGAACCGACCACTCCACCAGTTCTACCGGGCATTCCGCGGCGCTGATCAGCCAGGCGCAGAGCCACAGCGAGGTGTTCATCGGGGTCTCGTCGAGATTCAGCAGCACCAGGGGCGCGCCTCTGAGGCTGTGCTGGCTGTGGTAGATCCGCGCACCCAGCTTGCTGCGCAGCCAGGACTGGAAGAACACCTGTTGCAGGCGACCATCGTCGGTCGCCTGGCTCAGACGCTCCAGCTCCCGCAGCAGCGGCCAGAGCAACTGGTCCAGCAGCACCCGCGGTGGATAGAGCGAGGCGGCGCGGTTGTAGGCCTCATCCAGCGCACGCGAGGCCAGTCGGCCGATGGCGTCAATCATCTCCTGGTGAATGGCCTGCCAGGGCGTATCGCTGGGGATCACCGCGGGCCGTTGTTCGTCGAGCAGCCCCTTGACCTGGCTGACCGCTACACCGCGGGCGATCCAGGCGAGGACCTGCTGCACGCGGACCACATGGGCCTCGCTGTACAGGCGA
Organism: Pseudomonas flavocrustae; assembly: GCF_029872515.1. Classification (NCBI taxonomy): domain Bacteria; kingdom Pseudomonadati; phylum Pseudomonadota; class Gammaproteobacteria; order Pseudomonadales; family Pseudomonadaceae; genus Pseudomonas; species Pseudomonas flavocrustae. The sequence goes on from NZ_JAPDIQ010000005.1 coordinate 41,745, forward strand.
TGGCCCTTGGGCGTGCGCTTGGGGACCAGCAAGCCATAGCGCCGCTCCCAGGCCCTCAGCGTCACGGCATTCACACCGGTGCGCCGGGCGATTTCCCGGATGGGCAGCCAGCCCTCGTGGAGAGCGGACTGGTAGTCCTGATCTTCGCCGTTCGACGGCGAAGGCAAGGGGGTGGCGCTAGATGGCATTTCGCAGACTCAGACGTTCGGGGTGCGGTTGGAGATAGGCCTGCTCGTTCACATAACGATCCGGATGCTGGCGGAAGTGGTGCTTGAGCAGCGTCAGGGGCACGACCAGGGGCACGATGCCCTCGTGGTACTGCTCGATCAGTTGCTGCATTTCCTGCTTCTCGCTGTCGCTCAGGACCCGACGCAGATAACCGAATAGATGATAGAGCACATTGCAATGGGTACCACGGGTGGCGCACTTCTTCAGGGCAGCCATCAGGCCGCTGAAATACTCCTGCCCCAGCTCGTCCAGGTTGCGCTGGCCGATGCTGCCGACCAGCTGACCGAGGGCCCGCGCACGATGGGCGTCGTGGGCCATGAGCTGGTACTTGTAACGCGAATGATAGGACAGCAGCGCCCGCGCCGTCAGACCCTGTTGCAGCAGTTGCTGCCAGTGGGCATGGGCGAAGACGCGGGTGACGAAGTTTTCCCGCAGCACCGCATCGTTCAGCCGGCCGGCTTCTTCCACTGGCAGGTCCGGTTGTAGACGCATGATGGCGGCGGCGAACAGACCACGACCATCGGTTTCGCTGCCCTGGCCGTTGGCGTGGTAGACCTTGACGCGCTCCATGCCGCAGGAGGGCGATTTCTGCATGAAGATGAAGCCGGACAGGTCGGTCAGCTCGCCTGCCATCTTTTCCCCGTAGCCAGTCAGGGCGGCGGTCACGTCCAGGCTGGGGTCGACGGTACCCACGGCGCGCGGCGCCTGGGAGTCGCCCACCAGACGGATGGGTTCGCGAGGCGTGCCGAGACCGATGGCCATTTCCGGGCAGACCCGGACGAAATCGAAGTGCTCGGCGAAGGTCTGGCTGCAGAGCCGGGATTCCTTGTGTCCACCGTTGTAGCGGACTTCGTCACCCAGCAGGCAGGCACTGATACCCAGGCGCGGGCGGGGCAGGCTGGAGGAGGCGTTGGCAACCATGGAGATCCCCTGTCGTGTATTTTCTTGTACAAGGTTTTCCTATTTGTACAAGTTTGGTGCAACTTTCGACAGGGGGCTGCGGTAAAAGATTCGCTGCAGGTTACAGACGGCGTGCGCTTCGTCGATTAATCCAGACTGCCCAGGAGCTGCTGCGCGGCCTCATGACCACTCAACCAGGCACCTTCCACCCGACCGCTGGAGCACCAGTCGCCACAGACGAAGACGCCCATGTCGGGATCGCCCAGGGCGCCCCACTGGTGGGGTTGCGCGGGGCGGGCATAGAGCCAGCGATGGGCCAGGCTGAAGGTCGGCGCCGGCAACGGGCAGCCGATCAGTTCGGCGAAGGCGCCATGCAGGCGTTCGATCACCTCGTCCTTGGAGGCGTCGAGGTGCGCCTTGCTCCAGGCGCTGGTGGCATGCAGGACCCAGGTGTCCAGGGTGGTGTCGCGCTCGGGCTTGCAGCGATTGCGCGCGAGCCAGTCCAGTTCGCTGTCCTGCACGAAACAGCCTTCCACCGGGGTCTGCAGGGGCGTGGGAAAGGCCAGGGCCACCGACCAGGTCGGCTCCATGCTGACACCGGCCACGGTGGCCGCCAGCTTGGGCACGCTGGACAGCAGCGCCGTGGCCTGGGGCGCCGGCATGGCGACGATGACCTGGGCGAAGGGCCCGTGGGTCTCGCCGCCGGCATCCAGCAGGTGCCAGTGCTGGGCCCCGCGAAAGACCTCGGTGATGCGGCAGTCGAAGGTGACCGGCAGATCGGCCAGCAGGTGGCGGGTGATGGCGCTCATGCGCGGCACCCCGACCCAGCGCGGCTGCTCGTCCTGGGACGGACTCAGGCGACCGTCGCGATACTGGTAGAGCGCCGGGTTCCATTCGGCCGCGCAACCGGCTCGACGCCACTCGTTGAGGGCATCGATGAAGCGCCGGTCGCGGGCGGTGAAATACTGGGCGCCCAGGTCGAGGGCGCCGGCTTCGCTGCGCTTGCTGGCCATGCGGCCGCCGCTGCCGCGACTCTTGTCGAAGATCTGGACCTGCTGCCCGGCGCGAATCAGCGTCTGGGCCGCGGCAAGTCCGGCTATTCCTGCGCCAACGATGGCGATGGGGGCAGTCATGATGGACCTCGCTTGTCTGACGATTCGCCCTTGTCGAACGTTTGCGCGCGCAAGGGCTCTACGGCTACGACTGGCAACCGTTCTGGATCTTTCGACCCACGACCATACCAAACAATCCTCTTCCCTTCGTTCAGATGCATACGGGCGGCAGGGCAATACGAGAAGGAAGTGACGACATGCATATCCTGCTGACCGGTGGCACCGGATTGATCGGCCGTGCGCTGTGCCGCCAATGGGCGGCCGCCGGGCACCAACTCACCGTGCTCAGTCGCGACCCGGGGCGGGTGGCGCGCGAATGCGGACCCGGCGTGCGCGGCATCGCCCAACTGGAGGCGCTGGGCGACGAACACCTGGATGCCGTGGTCAACCTGGCGGGCGCCCCCATCGCCGACAAGCCCTGGACCCAAGGTCGCAAGGCCGAACTCTGGCAGAGCCGCATCGGCACCACCGAGCGCCTGATCGAATGGCTGCAGGGCCGCCCGCAGAAACCCGCGGTCCTGCTGTCCGGCTCGGCCATCGGCTTCTATGGCGACAGCGGCGAGAAGCCGGTGAGCGAGGCGGACAGCCTGGCCGGTCCCGACTTCGCCGGCGAGTTGTGCCTGGCCTGGGAGCAGGTCGCCAACGAAGCCGAGAAGCTGGGCATCCGTGTGGTCAACCTGCGCACCGGCCTGGTGCTGGCCGCCGACGACGGCTTCCTGCTGCGCCTGCTGCCGCCCTTCCGTTTCGGGCTGGGCGCGCGCCTGGGCAATGGACGCCAGTGGATGCCCTGGATTCATTTGCAGGATCAAATCGGGGCCATCGATTTTCTTCTCAACCGAAGCGATGCCCAGGGTCCCTATAATCTCTGTGCCCCCCAGCCGGTCCGCAACCGGGAATTCACCGAGGCGCTGGGACGGGCCTTGCGGCGCCCGGCGCGATTGCTGATTCCCGCCTTCGCCCTGCGCCTGATGGGAGAGCTGTCCATCCTCCTGCTGGGTGGCCAGCGCGCCCGACCCGAGCGCCTGCTCGCGGCCGGGTATGTCTTTCGCTATCCCGAGCTGGATGCGGCCCTGGCCGACCTGCTCGCTGCCAAGGATTCACGATGACTACCAACGCTCTGCTGCTCGCCAACCTGGGTTCGCCCGATTCGCCCCATGTCCCCGACGTGAAGCGCTATCTGAACCAGTTCCTGATGGACCCCTATGTGGTCGATCTGCCCTGGCCGCTGCGCCGTCTGCTGGTATCCCTGGTGCTGATCAAGCGACCCGCCGCCTCGGCCGAGGCCTATGAGTCGATCTGGTGGGACGACGGCTCGCCATTGATCGTGCTCAGCCGCCGGCTGCAGGAAGCCGTACGGCCACTCTGGCGGCACGGTCCGGTGGAGTTGTGCATGAGATACGGCGAACCCTCGGTGGAAACGGTGCTCAAGCGCCTGGCCAGCCAGGGCATCCGCGAGGTGACCTATGCGCCGCTCTATCCGCAATTCGCCGACAGCACCACCACCACCGCCATCGTCGAGGCGCGGCGGGTGATCGAGGCCCACCAGCTGCCGCTGACGCTGAAGATCCTGCCGCCGTTCTACGACCGTCCGGAATACCAGGCGGCGCTGGCGGCCAGCGTCGAGCCCTATCTCGAAGAGCCCTACGACCACCTGCTGCTGTCCTTCCACGGCCTGCCCGAGCGGCATATCCGCAAGCTGGTCAAGGATCGCAAGCACGACCTGCGCGCCCCCGACAGCAGCAAGGTCACCGCCAAGGCCCTGGCCGTCTGCTACCGCAGCCAGTGCCAGCGCACCGCCGAACTGGTGGCCCGGCGCCTGGGCATTCCCGATGGCAAGTGGTCGGTGTCCTTCCAGTCGCGGCTGGGCAAGGACAAGTGGATCGAACCCTACACCGAGGCGCGGCTGGACGCGCTGGCCAAGGCGGGGGTCAAGCGCCTGCTGGTGATGTGCCCGGCGTTCGTCGCCGACTGCATCGAGACGCTGGAAGAGATCGGCGATCGCGGGCGCGAGCAGTTCATCGAAGCCGGTGGCCGGGAGCTGGTGCTGATTCCCTGCGTCAACGACGACCCGGCCTGGGCCCGGGCGCTGGTGGAGTTGTGCGAGGAAGTGGCGGAGCTGCCGCCGCAGCCGATCGAACAACCCAGGATGCCGGCGTAACGGCATCCTGGGCTGGCCGTCAGAGCAGCGGGCGCTCTGGCGGTTCGGCGTCCTTCTTCCAGGCGTTGTGCCCAGGCAGGACCAGGTTGAGGCCGATGGCGATCAGGCCGCAGAGGGAGATGCCCTTGAGGCCGATCTCGCCGTTGCCGAAGACGATGCCACCGATGCCGAACACCAGGGTCACCGAGACGATCACCAGGTTGCGTGCCTCGGACAGATCCACCTGGTGGCGGATCAGGATGTTCAGCCCCACCACCGCGATGGAGCCGAACAGCAGGCAGAGAATGCCGCCCATGACCGGCACCGGGATGGTCTGCAGCGCCGCGCCGAACTTGCCGACGAAGGCCAGCACCATGGCGAAGCCGGCGGCCCACAGCATGACTCGCGGATTGTGGTTCTTGGTCAGCATCACCGCGCCGGTCACCTCGGCATAGGTGGTGTTCGGCGGCCCGCCGAACAGCCCGGCGGAAGAGGTGGCCAGGCCGTCACCCAGCAGGGTGCGGTGCAGCCCGGGCTGCTTGAGGTAGTTCTGGCCGGTCACGCCGCCCACCGCGATCACCCCGCCGACGTGCTCGATGGCCGGCGCCAGGGCCACCGGCACCATGAACAGGATGGCGCCCCAGTGGAATTCCGGCGCGACGAAGGCCGGGATCGCCAGCCAGGGGGCGGCGGCCATGCCCTCGGTATGGACGATGCCGAAGACGAAGGCCAGCGCGTAGCCGACGAAGACCCCGGCGAGGATGGGCACCAGGCGGAACATGCCCTTGCCGTAGATGGCCACCAGCAGGGTGGTGACCAGTGCCGGCATGGAGATCATCATCGCCGTGGCATAGGGCACCAGCTGGGCGCTGCCGTCCCCGGCCTTGCCCATGGCCATGTTGGCCGCCACCGGCGACAGCCCCAGGCCGATGGAGATGATCACCGGGGCGATCACCACCGGCGGCAGCAGGCGGTCGATGAAGCCCACGCCGCGCACCTTCACCGCCAGCCCCAGGAAGGTGTAGACGAAGCCGGCCGCCACCACCCCGCCCAGTACCGCCGGCAGACCGAATTCAGCCTTGGCGGCGATGATCGGGGCGATGAAGGCAAAGCTCGACGCCAGGAACACCGGCACCTGGCGGCCGGTGACGAGATGGAACAGCAGGGTGCCGAAGCCTGCGGTGAAGAGGGCCACATTGGGGTCCATGCCGGTGATCAGCGGCATCAGCACCAGGGCGCCAAAGGCCACGAAGAGCATCTGGGCGCCGACCAGGATCTCCCGCCAGAGCGGTTCCCGCGCGGTCACGCTCAGGCGTCCTTCTGCTTGGTGCCGAAGATCTTGTCACCGGCATCGCCCAGCCCCGGCAGGATGTAGCCGTGCTCGTTGAGCCGTTCGTCGATGGAGGCGGTGTAGAGGCGTACGTCCGGATGGGCTTCCTCGACCGCGGCGATGCCCTCGGGCGCCGCCACCAGCACCAGGGCACGGATTTCCTTGGCCCCGGCCTTCTTCAGCAGGTCGATGGTGGCGATCATGGAGCCGCCGGTGGCCAGCATGGGGTCGATGATCATGGCCATCCGCTGGTCCAGTTCACCCACCAGCTTTTCCAGGTAGGTGTGGGCCTGCAGGGTGGATTCGTTGCGGGCGAGGCCCACCACGCTGACCCGGGCGCTGGGGATCAGGCTGAGCACGCCGTCGAGCATGCCGATGCCGGCGCGCAGGATGGGCACCACGGTGACCTTCTTGCCGGAAATCTTTTCCACCTTGACGGTGCCGCACCAGCCTTCGATGTCCACCTCTTCCACCGGCAGGTCCTTGGTCGCCTCGTAGGTCAGCAGGGCGCCGACTTCCTGGGCCAGTTCGCGAAAGTTCTTGGTGCTGATGTCGGCGCGCCGCATCAAGCCGAGCTTGTGACGGATGAGCGGGTGGCGGATTTCGTGGACGGGCATGGGATTCTCCAGAGACGGTAGGGCAGCGGATCGAGGACGTTTTCGGTACGACCGGCGGCCCGAAGGCCTGCCGCAGGAAGGGCAGGCGCACAAAAAAACCGCGGTACATTAAAGCATCCGACCCGAGGTGGGCAGTACCCTGCGACAATAGTAGCCGCCTGGCGGCGCTTGAGATCGGTTCGCGGTGTCTGTACCTTTGCCGCCTTTTATCCGCGCCAACCATCAGGCAGGCGCCCCGTCCCCCGGAGAAGCCCCATGTCCGCCGATCTCGCCCACATCCGCCAGATCATGCAGGAAGCCGATTGCCTGTATGACGAAGCCCAGGTCGAAGCGGCCATCGACCGGATCGCCGCGTCTATCACCGCCGATCTCGCCGAGCGCAATCCTGTGGTCTTCTGCGTGATGAACGGCGGCCTGATCCTGACCGGCAAGCTGGCCACCCGGCTGCATTTCCCGCTGGAAATGTCCTACCTGCACGCCACCCGCTATCGTAACGAGACCACCGGCGGCGAGCTGTTCTGGAAAGCCAAGCCCGAGGTGTCCTTTATCGATCGCGATGTGCTGATCGTCGACGACATCTTCGACGAGGGCCATACCCTCAAGGCCATCATCGACTTCTGCCGCCATGCCGGCGCCCGCGAAGTCCACACCGCGGTGCTGATCGACAAGACCCACGACCGCAAGGTCAAGGGCCTGGAAGCCACCTACGTCGGCCTGCCCTGCATCGATCGCTACATCTTCGGCTACGGCATGGACTATAAGGGCTACTGGCGCAACGCGCCCGGCATCTATGCCGTGAAGGGGCTGTGACCACGCGGCTGTTCGATCAGGCGCTGTTCGCCGACCTGCTCCGGCAGGCGGCGGCCAGCCCGCGACGGCGCGCCCATCACAACCTGCATCTCATGGACGAGCCCTGCCATCGCCTGGTGGTGGGGATGTGCGAGGACAGCTACATACCGCCCCATCGCCACCTGGATCCGCACAAGGCCGAGAGCCTGCTGGTGCTGCAGGGCCGGCTCGGGTTGCTGACCTTCGGCGAAGACGGACAGGTGCTGCTGCGCCGCGAGCTGTCCCAGCGCGCCGGTTGCCCGGGCGTCGATCTCGCCCCCGGGCACTACCATGCGCTGGTTGCCCTGGAGGGCGACTGCCTGTTCTTCGAATGCAAGGCCGGGCCCTTCGTGCCGCTGGGCGAGGGTGAACGACCGGCCTGGGCCCCGCTGGAGGGCGCGCCCGACGCCGAGCGCTATCGCAGCTGGATGCGCGCTCAATTCGATTGAACTTTCGACCAGGGTCGCGGTATCACCACGGTTTGTCACTGGCGGGCAGGCGAGGGGCGGGGTTAGAATCGGTCCTCCTTTTCTCCAAAGAATCCCCCAGCACAGGTAGCCAAAGGATGCGCAAGGATAAAAAGCAGGTCATCGGTGAAGAGATCAGCGACGAGCAGATCAAGCTGTTTCTCGCGGTCGAGCCGGCGGACGATACCCCCGCGTCTCTGCACAAGCTGGTCAAGGCCTATCGCGGCCTGCGCCCGGATGACTTCGAGCGCTTCGTCGGCTTCTTCGTCGAGGCCGGCTACGACCTGGATGCCCGTAACGACCAGGGTGAAGACTTCATCGAGCTGATCCGTAGTCATCGCCAGGCCGAGCCCTACATCGACGCCCTGCGCGCCGCCCACGCCTAAATGGCCGCATAAAAAAGAAACCCCGCCATGGCGGGGTTTCTTTTTGCCTGGTGAACGGGCCGCCTGAGCGGCCCGTCGGCCATCAGGCGTCGCGGTTGCGGGTCAGCAGCGCGGGCTTCTCGCTGCGCGGCCGGCTTGGCATCTCTTCCAACTGCTCCAGGGTCGGCAGGCGATCGGCACGCGACGGCTTGTGCACGATCTTCGGCTGCGGCTTGTTCGACGCCCGCTCTTCCGTGGCATAGGCGCGCGGCTCGCTGGGCGCGGCTTCATAGGGCCGGGCGGCACGGGGCTGACCGTTCTGACCACGCCGCTTGCCGGGCTGCTGCTGTTGCTGGCTGCGCGGACCGCGGGCAGCGCCCTGGCCCTGGCCTTGACCCTGACGGGGCTGGCCCTGGCCGCCGGTCGTGGCGGCGCGCGGCGCGCTGCCGCCGTTGCCACTGCGCGGACCCTTGCGGCCCTTGCCCTGGTAGGGACTCACGTAGTCGACGCTGTTGCCGAAGTTGTCGTAGGCGTCATCCAGAAATTCTTCCGGATCACGATTGCGCGGCTGCTGAGCAACGGCCTGGCCGGGTTGCACGGCGGCCTTGTCCTGGCCGGCGTCATCGCGATCGCGGCGGTCGCGACGATTGCGGGAACGCCCCTTGCGCTCGCCCTGGGGCTGAGCGCCGGACTGCTCGCCACCGGCGGCCTTGCCCGGGTTCTGGGCTTGACCCTGACCCTGGCCTCTACCTTCGCTGCGCGCCGGCTTGTCGGCCTTCTTCTGGCGATTCTGCTGCGGCTTGCCACGCGGTTCGCGGGGTGCCCGGACTTCCGGCTGCTCGGGCGGCACGGACTGCGGGTCGAAGCCCTGCATGTCGCCGTCCTGGATGCTCTGCTTGGTCAGGCGCTCGATGGCCTTGAGCAGCTTCTCTTCGTCCGGGGAGACCAGCGAAATGGCTTCGCCGCTGCGACCGGCCCGACCGGTGCGGCCAATACGGTGGACATAGTCTTCCTCGACATTGGGCAGCTCGAAGTTGACCACGTGGGGCAACTGATCGATGTCCAGGCCGCGAGCGGCGATGTCGGTGGCGACGAGGACACGAACCTCATTGCTCTTGAAGTCGGCCAGGGCCTTGGTGCGGGCGTTCTGGCTCTTGTTGCCATGGATCGGCGCCGATGGCAGGCCGTGCTTGTTCAGGTACTCGGCCAGGCGGTTGGCGCCGTGCTTGGTCCGGGTGAACACCAGCACCTGTTCCCAGGCGCCCAGGGTGATCAGGTGGGCGAGCAGGGCGCGCTTCTGGTTGGCGGGGATGCGGAACAGCCGCTGCTCGATGCGCTCGACGGTGGTATTCGGCGGGGTGACCTCGATCCGCTCGGGATCCTGCAGCAGCTTGCCGGCGAGGTCGGTGATGTCCTTGGAGAAGGTGGCCGAGAACAGCAGGTTCTGGCGGCGGGCCGGCAGACGGGCCAGGACCTTCTTCACATCGTGGATGAAGCCCATGTCGAGCATGCGGTCGGCTTCGTCCAGCACCAGGACCTCGATGGCGGACAGATCGACGCTCTGCTGACCGGCGAGGTCCAGCAGGCGACCCGGGCAGGCGACGAGCACGTCGACACCCTTGGCCAGGGCGGTGACCTGCGGCTTGAGGCCGACGCCACCGAAGACGCAGGCGCTGCGCATGGGCAGGTCGCGGGCGTACACCTTGAAGCTGTCGTGGACCTGGGCCGCCAGTTCACGGGTCGGCGTCAGCACCAGCACGCGGGGCTGCTTGGCCACATAGTGGTGACCATCGGGATGACCGTTGGGAAACAGGCGCTCGAGCACCGGCAGCGCGAAGCCACCGGTCTTGCCGGTGCCGGTCTGGGCAGCCACCATCAGATCGCGACCCTGCAGGACGGCCGGAATGGCGCGTTGCTGAACAGGCGTGGGATTCGTGTAGCCAGCGTCTTCCACAGCGCGGGCAAGGGCCTCGGAGAGACCGAGGGAAATGAAGGACATGCGGGGTTCCTGTCTCTGTCGGCGTCCCGCCGACGTGGGGGCGCGGTTGCGCTGCCGGTTGACGTCCGAAAGGCTTGGGACGTCTCGCCCACCCTCGTCATCCTGCGCTGGATGACGAGTCGGACGATGACCGATAGCGGTAATCACGATTGGGTAAAGTCGCCGCCAGTTCGCCTGGCCGACTTCAAAAACCGAGGTTTCGCCAGATGGCGATACACGGCTCCGCTTGGTTCAGGGTATAGAAGTGCACACCGGGTGCCCCACCTTCGAGCAGTCGCTCGCAGAGGTCGGTCATGACTTCTTCGCCAAAGGCCTGGATGCTCTGGGTGTCGTCACCGTAGGCTTCCAGTTGCTTCCGCAGCCAGCGTGGCAGTTCAGCGCCACAGGCATCGGAGAAGCGCGCCAACTTGCTGTAGTTGGTGATCGGCATGACGCCAGGGATCACTGGGGCTTCGACTCCCAGTTTGCGGACACGTTCCACAAAATGGAAGTAGCAATCGGCGTTGAAGAAGTACTGGGTGACCGCGCGGTCAGCACCGGCCTGCATCTTGTACACGAAATTGCGCACGTCGTCCGTAAAGCTGCGCGCCTGCGGATGGGTTTCCGGATAGGCGGCGACTTCGATATGGAAGTGATCACCGGTTTCCTCGCGGATGAAGGCGACCAGATCGCTGGCGTGGCGCAATTCGCCACCGCCGGACAGGCCCATGCCGGACGGCAGGTCGCCGCGCAGGGCGACGATACGGTTGATGCCGGCTTCCCGGTACTGCTGCAGCAACTCGCGCAGCTTGGCCTTGCTGTCACCGACGCACGACAGGTGCGGTGCGGTCGGCACCCCGACCTCGTCGTTGAGCTGGCGCACGGTGCGATAGGTACCGTCGCGGGTCGAACCGCCGGCGCCATAGGTGCAGGAAAAGAACTCCGGCCCATGACTTGCCAGTTGCCGCGCCGTGGCGATCAGCTTCTCGTGGCCCGCTTCGGTCTTGCAGGGAAAGAATTCGAAACTCAGACTGGGTTTCACGTCGTCTCTCTCGTGGGCGGCCACCCGCTCCGGGGAACGGGTGGCCTGGCCATCAGTAGCGGTAGCTGTCGGGCTTGAAGGGGCCTTCCTGGGTCACGCCGATGTACTTGGCCTGAGCTTCGGTCAGACGGGTCACCACGCCACCGAAGCCCTTCACCATTTCCAGCGCCACTTCTTCGTCGAGCTTCTTGGGCAGGACCATGACGGTGACGTTGGCGGTCTTCTCCGCGACCGGCAGGTCGGCGAACTTCTCCTGGAACAGGTGAATCTGCGCCAGCACCTGGTTGGCGAAGGAGCCGTCCATGATGCGGCTGGGGTGGCCGGTGGCGTTGCCCAGGTTCACCAGGCGGCCTTCGGCCAGCAGGATCAGGTAGTCGTCGTTGGCCGAGTCGACGGTCAGACCGGTGCGGTGGATCTTGTGCACCTGCGGCTTCACCTCTTCCCAGCCCCAGTGCTGGCGCATGAAGGCGGTGTCGATCTCGTTGTCGAAGTGACCGATGTTGCACACCAGGGCGCGCTTCTTCAGCGCCTTGAGCATGTTGGCGTCACAGACGTTGACGTTGCCAGTGGTGGTGACGATCAGGTCGATCTTGCCCAGCAGGGCGCGATCCACCGAGGCTTCGGTGCCGTCGTTCAGGCCATCGACATAGGGCGAGACCAGCTCGTAGCCGTCCATGCAGGCCTGCATGGCGCAGATCGGGTCGACTTCCGAGACCTTGACGATCATGCCTTCCTGACGCAGCGAGGCGGCCGAGCCCTTGCCTACGTCGCCGTAGCCGATCACCAGCGCCTGCTTGCCGGACAGCAGGTGGTCGGTGGCGCGCTTGATGGCGTCGTTGAGGCTGTGGCGGCAACCGTACTTGTTGTCGTTCTTGCTCTTGGTGACCGAGTCGTTGACGTTGATCGCCGGGACCTTGAGGGTGCCGTCCTTGAGCATGTCCAGCAGGCGGTGTACGCCAGTGGTGGTCTCTTCGGTGATGCCGTGGACGCGCTCCAGCACCTGCGGATACTTGTCGTGCAGGATCTGGGTCAGGTCACCGCCGTCGTCCAGCACCATGTTGGCGTCCCAGGGCTGGCCGTCCTTGAGGATGGTCTGCTCGATGCACCACTCGTATTCGGCTTCGGTCTCGCCCTTCCAGGCGAACACCGGGATACCGGCGGCGGCGATGGCGGCGGCGGCCTGGTCCTGGGTGGAGAAGATGTTGCAGCTGGACCAGCGCACTTCGGCGCCCAGGGCCACCAGGGTCTCGATGAGCACGGCGGTCTGGATGGTCATGTGGATGCAGCCGAGGATCTTGGCACCGGCCAGGGGTTGTTCGCCGGCGTACTTGCCACGCAGTGCCATGAGGGCGGGCATTTCCGATTCGGCGATGATGACTTCGCGACGACCCCAGTCGGCCAGGGAGATGTCGGCGACCTTGAAATCGTTGAAAGCGGCAGGCGTGAGGACAGCGCTCATTGAAGAGTCTCCATTCGTTAGGTGCGAATGGGCGCCGTTGATGCGTTCTGATAACGCTCCGTTCGAGCCTGACAACGTCTGACGTCATGCCGGCCGTGATGCCCGCGCCAGCGGCGGGTCGGCTAGGATGGGATAACGCAGCGTGCTGCAGCGCCCCTCGAACGGAAGGCGGGGCGGCCTGGTGGCCGCGATGCGCGGGCAGTATAACGAGGATCGCGATAAACCCAAAGGGTGGCGCTCTGCCTCATGTCGACCGGAATCTACCGCGCGCACCCTGATCTGATGCCCCAACCCCCCTGGAAATTCAAGGAGCCCTGATGAACTTCCATACCCGCAAGTGGGTGAAACCCGAAGACCTCAACGCCAATGGCACCCTGTTCGGCGGCAGTCTGCTGAAATGGATCGACGAGGAGGCGGCGATCTACGCCATCGTGCAGCTGGAAAATCCCAAGGTGGTGACCAAGTACATCTCGGAGATCAACTTCATCAGCGCCTCGCGTCAGGGCGACATCATCGAGCTGGGCATCACCGCCACCGAGTTCGGGCGTACCTCCATCACCCTGAGATGCGAGGTGCGCAACAAGATCACCCGCAAGAGCATCCTCACCATCGACAAGATCGTCTTCGTCAATCTCGACGAGGAAGGCAATCCGGTGCCCCATGGCAAGACCCGGATCACCTATGTCGAGGACAGGTTCAAGGAGTCGCCTTGAGGCCGGCGCGGGTCACGTCCAGGCGCCGCCGCTCGGCCCAGTAGAGCAGCAATTCACGCAGTTGCGAGAGTTCGATCGGCTTGCCCATGTGGCCGTCCATGCCGGCCTCCTGGGCGCGATCCTTGTGCTCGGCGAGGATATGCGCGGTCAGGGCCACCACCGGGGTGCGCGAACGATGATTCTGCTGTTCCCAGGCACGTAGCCGGCGGGTGGCGCCGAAGCCGTCCAGCAGGGGCATCTCGCAATCCATCAGGATGAGGTCGTAGGTGTTCTGCTGGAGCTTTTCGAAGGCCTCCAGGCCGTTGCTCACGGTATCGGGTTCGACGCCGAGCTTCTTCAGCATGCCGCGGATCACCTTGACCGAGATGCTGTTGTCCTCGGCCACCAGCACGCGGAAGTCGCTGGGGATGCCGCTGGGCTGTTCCTGGGGCTCGGGCTCGCTGACCCGCTGGCCGCGGCGCGACAGTTCGTCGGCCAGGGTGGCTCTGAGGGTATAGCCGGCCACCGGCTTGGCCAGCACCCGCTTGATGCCGGCGTTGCGGGCAATGACCTTGCTCGGCGCGTTGCTCAGCCCGGTGAGCATGATCAGCAGCAGGTCGTGGTTGAGATTCTCGTCTTCGTTGATGCGCGCGGCGAGCTGCATGCCGGTCATGCCCGGCATCTGCTGATCGAGCAGCACCACATCGAAGTATTCCCGCAGGTGCGACTGGGTACGCAGCAGGGCCAGGGCCTCGCGCCCGGAGGCGGCGGTCACCGCCTGCATGCCCCAGGCGCTGCACTGCTGCTGCAGGACCTTGCGGCAGAGTTCGTTGTCGTCGACCACCAGCACCCGCACGTCCTGCAGCGGATAGTCGCTGTCGCCGCGCGACAGGACCAGCGCCTGAGCCGGGATGGGCAGGCTGATCCAGAAGCTGGAACCGCCCTCGGCGTTGTTCTGGATGCCGAAGTCGCCCTGCATCAGCAGCACCAGCTGGCGGGCGATGATCAGGCCGAAATCCAGGCTTTCGGTGTCGCTGGCGAGGAAGTCGCGGCGGTCGAGGTGGGTGGACAGCAGCTGGCGACTGAGCGCCGCGTCCAGCGGCGTGCCGCTGTCCTGCACCGAGATGCGCAGGCGTGGTGGCTGGCCGGTGGCCTCTTCCAGTGAGATCACCAGCAGGATCTCGCCTTCCTCGGTGCGCTGGAAGGCGTTTTCCAGCAGGTTGAGCAGGATCTGGCGCAAGCGGGTCGGGTCGCCGATGAAACGGCGCGGCACCTGGGGCTGGATGAAGCTGAGCAGTTCGACCCGGTGCTCCTCGGCACGCGGCCGGAAGATGTCCAGGCAGTCGTCGAGCAGGGCATTGAGGTCGAAGGTGACCTCCTCGAGTTCGATCTGGCCGCTTTCCAGGCGGGTGATGTCGATGATCTCGTTGATCAGGTTGAGCAGCTCGGCGCCGGCGCTGTGGATGGTCTGCACATAGTCGCGCTGCTTGGCCGACAGCGCCGTGCCCTGCAGCAATTCGGTCATGCCCAGCACGCCGTTCATGGGCGTGCGGATCTCGTGACTGATGCGCGAGAGAAATTCGGCCTTGCCCTTGAGCTCCGCATGGTCCGTGGCTCTGTCACGGGTACGGGTGAAATGTTCCTCGCGCAGATAGCGACGCCGCTCCTCCAGGGCCAGGGTCAGCAGGATGCCGCTGAGCATGCAGCTGGCGATCAGGCCGCGGCCCATCCACACCGGTGGATTGGCGTAGCCGGCCAGGATCGGCAGCGCGATCAGCCCGGCCAGGGCCAGCAGGGCGCAGCTCATCACCAACAGCCGCCCATAGCGGGCGCCCTGGTGCCAGCGCTCCAGCGCGATGATCAGGCAGGCGCACAGTGCCAGGCCATTGACCGCCATCAGCCAGTCGCCGACATAGAATTCGCCGGCGGCGATACGCACCACGGCGGCCAGGCCGACCAGGGCCAGCAGACCCCGCAGCGTGCGGCGGACCCACAGCGGCAGCCGTCGCCAGCCGAAGAAGGCGCCCACGAGATTCAGCCCGGCGGCGCTGCAGGCCAGCACCGACAGATCGGTCAGCAGCGGCGTCTGGCCCTTGAAGGTGCCCAGGAAGAACTTGCTCAGTCCGAAGATGTTCAGGGCCACGCAGACCAGCATCACCAGCAGCAGGGTGAGGGCGCTGGTGGCGCGACTGCGGTGGTAGAGCAGCTGGGCGCCGTTGTACAGCGCCAGCATGGCCAGGCAGCCGAGCAACACGCCGAACATCACCAGGCGATGGGTGATCTCGGCTTCGGCACTGCTGCTCAGGGTCAGGGCGATCCGCATCGGCTGGGGCGATTCGAATCTCAGGAAGAGGTCGAGCGGCTGATCGCTCTGTGGAATCGGAAAGACGAAGTCGCGACTGAGTTGCTGCGGATTGAGCAGCGGCCGCGACAGGCCGTCGCGGATCTCGCTGAGCAACTGGTCATCGCGATAGGCGAAGAAATCCAGATAGCCGACGTTGGGCGAAATGATGCGCAGCAGCCGCTGCTGGGCGTCGGGCTGGATGCGGGTGTGCAGCCAGAGCGCACCGGAACCGGCTGGGCGGTGGGCCCTGGCGGTGGTCAGCGGTTTGAAGGCGGACAGCCGATCACGGACATCGTCGAGCGAGAATTCGCCGGTGACGTCCTCGTACTGCGCCCAGCCCGCATCCGGCGAATTCTCGGCTTGCACGGAATTGGCCACCAGCAGCAACAGCAGCCAGCTGACCACAAAGCCTATGGCGATCCAGAGCCGGTGCACGAGAGTTCCCTTCGCAAATGCGGACGTCGAGTATAGACCAGCCCGTCACGTCTGTTGACGTAACAGTGTAACAGGCTGATCCCTTAGGCGAGCTTCACTGTCGCTCGCGAGCGATGGCGCGGTAGCCGATGTCGCTGCGGTAGAAGCAGCCCTGCCAGGAGATTTCCCGGGCCAGCGCAGCGGCGTTCTGCTGGGCGGCGGAGACCGTTTCGCCCAGAGCCGTGGCGCACAGCACCCGACCGCCGGCGGTGACGACCTGACCGTCGCGCAGGCCGGTGCCGGCGTGGAACACCTTGCCCGGCAGCGCTGCGGCGGCCTCGAGACCGGCGATGGCGTCACCCTTGGCATAGTCGCCCGGATAGCCGCCAGCGGCCAGGACGATGCCCAGGCTCGGACGTGCATCCCAGCAGGCTTCGATCTTGTCGAGGGCCTCGGCCAGGGCGGCCTCCACCAGCAGCACCAGGCTGGACTGCAGGCGCAGCATCACCGGCTGGGTCTCGGGATCGCCGAACCGGCAGTTGAATTCGATGACCTTGGGTGCGCCACTCTGGTCGATCATCAGGCCGGCATAGAGGAAGCCGGTGTAGACATTGCCTTCGCTGGCCATGCCGGCCACGGTGGGTTCGATGATCTCGCGCATGACCCGGTCATGGACCGCCGCGGTCACCACCGGCGCCGGGGAGTAGGCGCCCATGCCGCCGGTGTTGGGACCGCTGTCGCCGTCGCCGACGCGCTTGTGGTCCTGGCTGGTGGCCATCGGCAGCACGTTCTTGCCATCCACCATGACGATGAAGCTGGCTTCCTCGCCATCGAGGAATTCCTCTATCACCACTCGCGCACCGGCATCGCCGAAGGCATTGCCGGAGAGCATGTCACGCACGGCGTCCTCGGCTTCGGCCAGGGTCATGGCGACGATCACGCCCTTGCCGGCGGCCAGGCCATCGGCCTTGATCACGATGGGCGCACCCTGCTCGCGCAGATAGGCCAGCGCCGGCTCCACCTCGGTGAAGTTGGCGTAGGCGGCGGTGGGGATCTGATGGCGCGCGAGGAAATCCTTGGTGAAGGCCTTGGAGCCTTCCAGTTGCGCCGCGCCGGCGGTGGGGCCGAAGCAGGGCAGGCCCCGGCTGCGGAACAGGTCGACCACGCCGGCCACCAGCGGCGCCTCGGGACCAACGATGGTCAGCTCGACGTTGGCGGCGGCGAAATCGGCCAGTTGCTCCAGGGCCAGGACGTCGAGGGCGACGTTCTCGCACTTGGCTTCGGTGGCGGTGCCGGCGTTGCCGGGGGCGACGTAGACCTTGGTGACCCGGGTGTCCTGGGCGACCTTCCAGGCCAGGGCGTGTTCGCGACCGCCGTTGCCGATGATGAGTACGTTCATGAAGCTTTCCTCTGGGCGGGCGCTGGGCACGTCCGCCACGCAAATGGGTCGACGGCGAAGGCTGCGGCCCTCGCCGTGGCGGGCCTTAGTGGCGGAAGTGGCGCATGCCGGTGAAGACCATGGCGATGCCGGCTTCGTCGGCGGCGGCGATCACCTCGGCGTCGCGCATGGAGCCCCCCGGCTGGATCACCGCGGTGATGCCGTTGGCCGCGGCGTTGTCGATGCCGTCGCGGAAGGGGAAGAAGGCGTCCGAGGCCATGACCGCGCCGGCCACGGCCAGACCGGCGTGCTCGGCCTTGATGGCGGCGATGCGCGCCGAGTTGACGCGGCTCATCTGGCCGGCGCCGATGCCCACGGTCTGCTGGCCCTTGGCGTAGACGATGGCATTGGATTTGACGAACTTGGCCACCTTCCAGGCGAAGATCAGGTCCTGCAGCTCCTGCTCGCTGGGCGCGCGGCGGGTCACCACCTTGAGGTCGTCGGCGGTGATCATGGCGATGTCGCGGCTCTGCACCAGCAGGCCGCCGTTGACGCGCTTGAGGTCCAGGCCGGGCTTGCGCTCGGCGGGCCACTCGCCGCACTCCAGCAGGCGGACGTTGGCCTTGGCCGCGACGACTTCGCGGGCTTCGGCGCTGACGCGCGGGGCGATGATCACCTCGACGAACTGGCGCTCGACGATGGCGCGGGCGGTCTCGGCGTCCAGTTCGCGGTTGAAGGCGATGATGCCGCCGAAGGCCGATTCGCTGTCGGTGGCATAGGCCAGTTCATAGGCCTGGCGGATGTCGCCGGCCACGGCCACGCCGCAGGGGTTGGCATGCTTGACGATGACGCAGGCCGGTTCCCCGTAGCTCTTCACGGTTTCCAGGGCGGCATCGGTGTCGGCGACGTTGTTGAAGGACAGTTCCTTGCCCTGCAGCTGGGTGGCGGTGGCCACGCAGGCTTCGCTGGCGTGCTCGACATAGAAGGCCGCCTGCTGGTGCGGATTCTCGCCGTATCTCATGTCCTGCGCCTTGATGAACTGGGCGCTGAAGGTCCGCGGGAAGGCGGCGCGGCCGTCGGTGGTCAGGGTCTCGGCCTGCTGGTCGATACTGCCCAGGTAGTTGGCGATCATGCCGTCGTAGGCGGCGGTGTGCTCGAAGGCCTTGAGCGCCAGATCGAAGCGCTGGGCATAGGTCAGGCCACCGGCCTTGAGGTCGTCGAGGATGGCCGCGTAGTCACTGGCATTGACCACGATGGCGACATCCTTGTGGTTCTTCGCCGCGCTGCGGACCATGGTCGGGCCGCCGATGTCGATGTTTTCGATGGCATCGGCCAGGCTGCAGCCCGGCTTGGCCACGGTGGCGGCGAAGGGATAGAGGTTGACCGCGACCAGGTCGATCGGGCGGATGCCGTGCTCGCTCATCACCTCGTGGTCGACGCCGCGACGACCGAGGATGCCGCCGTGGATCTTCGGGTGCAGGGTCTTGACGCGACCGTCCATCATCTCCGGGAAGCCGGTGTAGTCGGCGACTTCCACCGCTGGGATGCCTTCATCGCGCAGCAGCTTGTAGGTACCGCCGGTGGACAGGATTTCCACGCCGATGGCCGCGAGTTCGCGGGCGAAGTCGACGACGCCCGTCTTGTCGGACACGCTGATCAGCGCACGGCGGACGGGGAGGCGAGAGGTCTGGTCGGTCATGGTCATGTCCATCAGGAGGAGAAAGACCGCCGGTCAAGCCCCCTGGGCCGCCGGCGATGAGGCGGATCAGAGCAGGTCGTACTGCTTGAGCTTCTTGCGCAGGGTGCCGCGATTGAGCCCGAGCATCTCCGATGCCTTGGTCTGGTTGCCCTTGACGTAATTCATCACGCTTTCGAGCAGGGGTGCTTCCACTTCGCAGAGCACCATGTTGTAGACGTCGGTCACCGGCTGCCCATCGAGGTGGGCGAAATAGTTGCGCAGCGCCTTTTCCACGCTGTCGCGCAGCGTCTGACCCTCCTGCAGGGGAGCGGTCAGGTGCTGCTTGAGGTCGCCGTTGTCACTCACAGGCGCTGTTCCAGTCAAAGTCTCGGTCATCGAATTCATGCCACCTGCTTCCCGGTCGGGGGCTGCGCGAAGAACGCGCGAATGCTGGCGTGCTGGGCTTGGGTGTCTTGCAGTCGGTTGAACTGGGCGCGCGATTCCGCGGCGCCCGGCCGGTCGGCCAGGTACCAGCCGACGTGCTTGCGGGCGATGCGTACGCCCATTTCCGCGCCGTAGAAGGCATGCAGGGCGTCGAGGTGTTCCAGCAGGATGGCCTCCACCTCGGCATCACCGGGCGCCGCCAGGTGCTCGCCGGTCGCCAGGTAGTGGGCGATCTCGCGGAAGATCCAGGGGCGCCCCTGGGCGGCGCGGCCGATCAGCAGGCCGTCGCAGCCGGTGTGTTCGAGCACCCAGCGGGCCTTTTCCGGGCTGTCGATGTCGCCGTTGGCGAACACCGGGATATCGACCGCCTGCTTGATGGCGGCGATGGTGTCGTACTCGGCGGCGCCGAGAAAACGGTCGTCCCGGGTGCGGCCATGCACGGCGAGGGCCTGGATGCCCGCGGCTTCGGCCAGCTGCGCGATGCGCAGGCCGTTGCGATTGTCGGGATTCCAGCCGGTGCGGATCTTCAGGGTCACGGGGACGTCGACGGCGGCCACCACGGCGGCGAGGATCTCGGCCACCAGGGCCTCATCCTTCATCAGCGCGGAGCCGGCGGCCTTGTTGCAGACCTTTTTCGCCGGGCAGCCCATGTTGATGTCGATGATCTGGGCACCCAGTTCGACATTGCGCCGGGCCGCCTCGGCCAGCATCGCCGGATCGCCGCCGGCGATCTGCACCGAACGCGGTTCCTGCTCGCTGGCGTGGATCAGGCGCAGCCGCGACTTGCGGCTGTCGTAGAGCCGCACGTCACTGGTCACCATTTCCGACACGGCCATGCCGGCGCCGAGTGCCAGGCACAGGCGACGGAAGGGCAGGTCGGTGACCCCGGCCATGGGCGCGAGAATCAGCGGATTGGGCAAGGTATAAGGGCCGATGCGTACCATCGACATATCTTTTTCCCTGGCGAATAGGCGCCTGTTCCGCCTGCGCCGGAAACCGGCCGCGGACAGGGGCTGCTGTGCTTGAAAAGGGTTGGGAATGATACCCGCTCACCGCCTCCGGATAAAGCGCGAGTTGGCTAGTTTATGAGCAATTCCCCCTGGAGCTACTCTGGCGAGAAGAAGCTCAGGCTGTAATTCACGGCTCGCGGGCCGGGGTCGAGAATGTCCAGGGCGATGTGGATCGGCGTCTGCGGCGGCATCTCGTCCTGGCCTTTCAGTTCGCCATTCAGGTATTCGCCCGGCTTGAAGCGGCGGCTGGCGAGCAGTTGGCCATTGAGGTCGGCGAAGCGCAATTCCAGCAGCGGGAAGGGCTGCGAGAAGGGTGCCCGGTTGTAGAGAATGGCATCGACGCGCAGCGCCCCGGAAAACTGCGGGTGGCTGCGCACCACCAGGTTGCTGCTGCGGATCTGCTGCACATCGACCTTGGACGGCACCTTGCAGCCGAGGCTGGCACAGGCCTGGACGAACAGCGGGCGATAGCTGTCCTGCCGCGCCAGTTCGTCGAAGTGGTAATAGACGTACTGGCCGGCCAGGCCGAGCAGTGCCAGCAGGCAGAGCAGGATCCACAGCAGGCGGCGACCCCAGCGCGGGCGCTGCGGGTGGCTGTCCAGCTGCAGCGGTTCGTCGTGCAGGTCCAGCAGCGGATCGTCCTGCCATTCCGGCTCGCTGCGCAGGCCGCTCGCGGCCTTGGCCGGCGGCGGCTCGTCGTCGCTGTCGCGAGCGGCGCTGAGGGATTCGGCAGCCGGCTCCTGCCAGTCGTCGAGGCGGCCCAGGCCGGGTTCGGCGCGTTCGTCGTCGTCGGCTTCGACCCGGCCGAGCGCGGGCTCCTGGCGTTCGGCCGGCGCGGCGGTGAGGGGCGCGGGCGGCGTAGCCGGGGCGGGCTTCAGCGGGGCGCGCACGGCCGCGAGCGGAGCCACCGGCGCTACGGCAGGCAAGGGGCTGATGGCGGGCTCGGTCTCGGGCACCGGTGCGTAGGCCGGCTCGGGCTCGGGCTCGAGTTGCGGTTCCGGCTCGGCGGCGGTAAGGGACAGGGGCTCGGACTCAGGCTCCGCCTCGGGCGCGGCCCGCAGTCGCAGCGACTCCGGCTCGGGTTCGCGCTCGGCGGAGACGGCGCCGAGCGACGGCAGCTCGTAGGCCTCTTCGTCGTCCTGGGGGCGACGGGCAGCCAGCCCCAGGGCCGGTGCCGGCTCTTCCTGCGGCGTGGTCATGGCGGGCGGTGCGGCCAAGGCGGCAGGCGCCATGGGAGCGACCGGCGTGCGGCGCTGTTCTTCCAGGGCGCCCAGGCGGGCGACCTCGGCGTCCAGCTCCAGGTGGCTCAGGTCCAGTTCGTCATGGGGCCAGGCCGCTTCGCTGGGCGTGGGCGCCGGCGCGGCCACGGGTGGCGCGGGCGCGGGTTCAGGGGCCGTCAGGGGCGCGGCCTGGTTGCTGGCGTTGAACACTTCCAGGCAGACGCCACAGCGTACGTCGCCATCCGCGGCGGCCAGGTGTTCCTGGGTGACACGGAAGCGGGTATGGCAATGCGGACACTGGGCGACGAGGGATTCGGTCATGGCGAGGCGACAGCCAGGGAGTGAAGCGCGCTAGTGTACCCGAAGGCCCTGGCGAAAGAAGGGCCTCCACCGGGCCGCCGGGTGAGCGGACCGGTGGCGCCGCTGCGCATCAGCGGCGGCGGGTCCCGCTGATGCGCACCCAACCGTCGAGGGTGGCGGTGGGTTCCAGGTCGAAGCAGCCGGCGTAGGCGGCGCGGACGTCCTCGGCCTGCTCGGCGAGGATGCCGGAGAGGGCCAGGCGACCGCCGATGCGGGTCAGGCGGGTGATCTGCTCGGCCAGGCCGACCAGCGGACCGGCGAGGATGTTGGCCACCACCACGTCGGCCTGCTCGCCTGGCAGATCAGCGGGCAGGTACAGCGGAAAGCGGGCCGGATCGATGCCGTTGCGGTTGGCGTTCTCGCGCGAGGCTTCGAGGGCCTGGACGTCGATGTCGGTGCCCACGGCGCGCTCGGCGCCCAGCAGCAGGGCGGCGATGGCGAGGATGCCCGAGCCGCAGCCGAAATCCAGCACCTGCCGGCCGGCGACCGGTTCGCCGTCCAGCCACTGCAGGCACAGCGAGGTGGTGGGATGGGTGCCGGTGCCAAAGGCCAGGCCCGGATCCAGCAGCAGATTGACCGCTTCGGGTTCCGGGGCCTCGTGCCAGCTGGGGACGATCCACAGCCGCTGGCCGAAGCGCATGGGTTGGAAGTTGTCCATCCAGCTGCGTTCCCACTCCTGGTCTTCCAGGCGCTCCACCTCGTAGGTCAGGCCGTTGGCCAGCAGTTGCACGCGCTGTTCCAGGGCGGCGGCGTCGGTATCGCCTTCGAACAGCGCCAGCAGGTGGGTCTGGGACCACAGCGGGGTGGTGCCGAGATCCGGTTCGAAGATCGGCTGGTCCTCGGCGTCCATGAAGGTCACCGAGACGGCGCCCAGTTCGAGCATGAGGTCTTCGTAGGTTTCCGCCTGGGCGGGCGTGAGGGCGAGGCGGACTTGCAGCCAGGACATGGTGGGCTACCTGAATCGGGTCAAAGCGGGGAGGGTAAATGAAAACGGGCTGCCCGAGGGCAGCCCGTTTGCTAGGTAAGAAGCCGACGGGGCGAGCGAGCCAGGTCAGGCAAGGCGGAAATCGCCGAGGAGGCCATTCTCCCTAGGGTAAATGGGCATTCCGACGGGGCCGCCTAGGCCGGGCTGGCGATCCAGGCGATTTCCAACGCAGCCTGGCCGACGCGCAGCCGTCACGTCCTTAGTGGCGCATGCCGAGCTTCTTCTCCAGATAGTGGATGTTCACCGCGCCCTGGCCGAAGGCCTGGTCGCGGGTCAGCATCCGATGCAGATCGGCGTTGGTCTTGATGCCGTCGACGATCAGCTCGTCTAGGGCGTTGCGCATCCGGGCCATGGCCTCTTCGCGGGTCTTGCCCCAGGTGATCAGCTTGGCGATCAGCGAATCGTAGTTCGGCGGAACCTTGTAGCCGCTGTACAGGTGCGAATCCACCCGTACGCCGTTGCCGCCCGGTGCATGGTAGTGCTTGACCAGGCCCGGGGAGGGCATGAAGGTCTTGGGGTCTTCGGCGTTGATCCGGCACTCGATGGCGTGGCCGGTGATCTTGATGTCTTCCTGCTTGATCGACAGCGGGTTGCCAGCGGCGATGCTGAGCATCTCCTTGACGATGTCGACGCCAGTGATCATCTCGGTCACCGGATGCTCCACCTGCACGCGGGTGTTCATCTCGATGAAGTAGAAGCGGCCGTCTTCGTAGAGGAACTCGAAGGTGCCGGCGCCCCGGTAGCCAATGTCGATGCAGGCCTTGACGCAGCGCGCCAGGACCTCTTCGCGGGCCTTCTCGTCGATCTGGGGCGCAGGCGCCTCCTCGATGACCTTCTGGTGCCGGCGCTGCAGCGAGCAATCGCGGTCGTAGAGATGCACGGCATTGCCCTGGCCATCGGAGAGCACCTGGACTTCCACGTGACGCGGATTGCCGAGGAACTTCTCCATGTAGACCATGGAATTGCCAAAGGCGGCGCCGGCTTCGGTCTGGGTCAGCTTGATCGACTTGATCAGCTCGGCCTCGTCCTCGACCACGCGCATGCCGCGACCACCACCGCCACCGGCGGCCTTGATGATCACCGGATAGCCGACTTCGCGGCCGATGCGCAGGCACTCGGCCTCGTCATCCGGCAGGGCGCCGTCGGAACCCGGTACGGTGGGCACGCCGGCCTGCTTCATGGCGTTCTTGGCGGACACCTTGTCGCCCATCAGGCGAATCACGTCGGCGGTGGGGCCGACGAAGGCGAATCCGGACTGCTCCACCTGCTCGGCGAAGTCGGCGTTCTCGGCGAGAAAGCCGTAGCCGGGGTGGATGGCGGTGGCGCCGGTGACTTCCGCGGCACTGATGATGGCCGGGATGTTCAGGTAGGACAGGGGCGAGGGGGCCGGGCCGATGCACACCGATTCGTCGGCGAGGGACAGATGCATCAGTTCGCGGTCGGCGGTGGAATGAACCGCCACCGTCTTGATGCCCAGCTCCTTGCAGGCACGCACCACGCGCAGGGCGATTTCCCCGCGGTTGGCGATCAGGACTTTTTCCAGCATCGTGGGCTCCACGGGCTTAGACAATGGTGAACAGCGGCTGGTCGAATTCGACGGGCTGACCGTTCTCGACCAGCACCTGGCCAATGGTGCCGCTGGCTTCGGCTTCGATGTGGTTCATCATCTTCATGGCTTCGACGATGCACAGGATGTCGCCTTTCTTCACCTGCTGGCCGACTTCGACGAAGGCCGGAGTGGTGGGCGAGGACGCGCGGTAGAAGGTGCCGACCATGGGCGAGCGAGCCACGTTACCGGTCAGTTGCGGAGCGGCGGCTTCGGTAGCCGGCGCAGCAGCGGCCGGAGCGGCAGCCGGGGCCGGCGCGGCGACCGGCGCGGGAGCGGCGGCGTAGACGGTCTGCATGCCCTGGTTGCGGCCGGTGTTGCGGCTGATGCGGACGGACTCTTCGCCTTCGCGGATTTCCAGCTCGTCGATACCGGACTCTTCCAGCAACTCGATCAGTTTCTTGACTTTACGGATGTCCATTGGCGTTGGCTCTCCCCTCGGGTTCAGGTGATGTTCTGGATATTGGGTCGCGCTCAGCCGCGTGCGGCGAGCTGTTCGCAGGCGGCTTCCAGCGCCAGGCGATAGCCACTGGCGCCGAGCCCGCAGATGACACCGACCGCCACATCGGAAAAATAGGAGTGGTGGCGGAAGGCTTCGCGCTTGTGCACGTTCGACAGGTGCACTTCGATGAATGGGATGCTCACCGCGAGCAAGGCGTCACGTAGGGCGACACTGGTATGGGTGAAGGCAGCCGGATTGATCAGGATGAAATCCACCCCTTCGTCGCGCGCGGCGTGGATGCGTTCGATCAGCAGGTGTTCGGCGTTGCTCTGCAGCGACTGCAGACGATGCCCCGCCGCGGTGGCGCGGGCTTCGAGGTCGGCGTTGATCTGGGCCAGGGTGGTGGCACCGTAGACGCCCGGCTCGCGGGTACCCAGCAGATTCAGGTTGGGCCCGTGCAGTACCAGCAGATGCGCCATAGCCACTTGCCTCGCGATTTCGCAACCAGATTGGCCGCGGACTATGCCGCAACCGGAGGTGACTGTCCAGTCGCTAGACGTTTGCCGGAAATGCCCGCACGTTGGGCGAAATTCTTTTAATCGCTGGTGATAAGCCTTTTTGCTTCGTCGAGTCGGGCGAGAAAGCCCGCAGCATCGATTTCGCCGGCGATGCGCGCCTTGGCCTGCTCCCGGCCTTTAGCATCGTAGAACAGGATCGCCGGCGGGCCGAACAGGCCGTGCTGCTCCAGCCACTGGCGCTGTTCCCGGGTGCTTTGCGTCATATCGAAACGGATCAGCGTGAAGTCGCGCAATTGCGCCTGGATCTCGGGATTGCCGAAGACCTCGCGCTCGATCAGCTTGCAGCTGATGCACCAGTCGGCATAGACGTCCACCAGCAGGGGTCGCCCGCTGCCGAGGCTGCTCGCCAGGGCGGCGGGATCGCTCAGGCTGCGCATGACCTCTGCGCGGGCAGCCACGGCGGGTGCCGCGGCGTCGCCCAGCGGCCGCAGGGGGTCGCTGGCGCCGCGCAGGGCGCCGATGCCGGCGGCCGCGCCATAGACCACCAGGGCCAGGCCCGCCAGTTGTGACAGGCGCTGGCAGGGCGGCTTGGGGACGAATTCCAGGGCGCCGAGGAACAGCCCGACCCCGGCGGCCAGCAGGCCCCAGGCCGCCAGCGCCAGGGGGCCCGGAAGGAGTCGTTCAAGCAGCCACAGGGCTACCGCCAGCAGCAGTACGCCGAACGCATTGCGCATGCCCACCAGCCAGGCGCCGCTGCGTGGCAGCAGGGCGCCGCCGCCGGCGGCGATGAGGATCAGCGGGGCGCCCATGCCCAGGCCCAGGGCGAACAGTGCCAGGCCGCCGCCGAGCCAGTCGGCGGTGCTGCTGATATAGAGCAGGAGGCCCGCCAGGGGCGCCGAGACGCAGGGCGAGACGATCAGGCTGGAGAGCACGCCGAGGGTGGCCGCGCCGCCCAGGGAGCCGCCACGGGTACCGCTGGCGAGCTGTTCCAGGCGCTCGCGCAGGGCCGCCGGCAGGCGCAGTTCGAAGAGGCCGAACATCGCCAGGGCGAACAGCGCGAACAGCGCGGCGAAGGGAATCAGTACCCAGGCCGACTGCAATTGCGCCTGCAGGTTGAGACTGGCGCCAAAGACGCCCATGAGTGCGCCCAGGGCGGCGAAGCTCAGCGCCATGGGCACCACGTAGGCCAGCGCCAGCAGCAGGCCACGGCCCGGGCGCGCCTTGCCGGCCAGGACCACCGCCGAGACGATGGGCAGCATCGGCAGGACGCAGGGGGTGAAGGTCAGTCCCAGGCCGGCGAGGAAGGCCAGCAGGATTCTGTTCCACCCCACTTGGTCAGGGGGCGGGGCGGCGACCGCCGGGCTCGCCGCGGAGGCGGCCGCGGGGCCGGCGATAGTCAGGGTGCGGGTTTCCGGCGGATAGCAGAGGCCGCGTTCGGCGCAGCCCTGGTAGGTCACCTGGATCCGGCCGCCGCGGTCGGGCGCGAGGGGCAGGGGGATGTCGACGCCGGCGTGATAGACCTGGACGTCGCCGAACCATTCGTCGTGCTTGGGCTCGCCAGGTGGCAGGGCCACCGGCGCGGTCAGCAGGCCGGGGTCGGCGTCGAAGGCGAAGCGCTGCCGATAGAGGTAATAACCCTCGGCGATGATGAAGCGCACCTGAGGGCGGCCCTCGGCGTCGCGACGCTGCTCCAGGCGAAAGGCCTGGTCCACCGGCAGGAATTGCTGACTGGGACGCTGACCGTCCAGGCCCAATGCGGCCGTCGGGCGCGGCGCATCGAACAGGCCGGCGGCGGCGGGCAGGGTCAGCAGCAGGGTGAGCAGGAACAGCAGGACACGCATGGGCTTCTCGGCGATCGGCAGCGGCCGATCATAGCAGAGGCATCCGGTTGGTCTGGCTAGACGTACTGGCGCACGCAATTGCGTCCCGCATGCTTGGCGGCATAGAGGGCTTCGTCCGCCTGCTTGGCCAGCGTGGGCATCTCCTGTCCGGGCTGCAGTTGCGCCACGCCGGCACTGAAGGTGCAGCTGAGTTCCTTGGGCGGCGCCGGATAGTGGATCTCGGCGAAGCGCTGGCGGATCTCGTCGATCAGGCGAGTGGCGGTGGCCAGGTCGGTATCGGGCAGCACGATGGCGAATTCCTCGCCGCCATAGCGGCCGATATGGTCGGACTTGCGCAGGCGCTGCTTGAGGAACAGCGCCAGGCTCTTGATCACCCGATCGCCCATGGGGTGGCCGTAGTGGTCGTTGACCTGCTTGAAGTGGTCGATGTCCAGCATGGCGAAGGTGATCGGCCGCTGGCTGCGCCGCGCGCGGAAGCAGGCGTCTTCGAGCAGCTGCAGGGTGTGGGTGTGGTTGTACAGGCCGGTGAGGCTGTCCTGGACGATGCGCGCCTGCAGGCTGCGCGCCCGGGCGGCGCGGGTGCGCACCGTGGCGATCAGGTGGCGTGGCTTGATCGGCTTGGTGAGGAAGTCGTCGCCGCCCTCGCTCATGGCGTCCAGCTGCTTGTCGAGGTCGTCCTCGGCCGACAGATAGATGATGGGCACGCTGACATAGCGTTCGTGCTGACGGATGACCTTGGCCAGCTCGGTGCCGGTGCACTCTGGCATGTACATGTCGAGGATGATCAGGTCGGGCACGAATTCGGCCAGGTGCGCCATCACCGCGCCGGGCTGCATCAGGGTGCGGGTGACGATCCCGGCGCTGTTGAGCGCCATTTCCGTGGCCATGGCCTGGGCGCGAGAGTCGTCTACCACCAGGGCGCGGATCGGGTCGTAGTAGACGGTGCGGGTGAGGGTCTCGATCTTTTCCAGCAGCCGCGCCGAATCCAGGGTGCCGGTGTAGAACTCCTGACCGCCGGCGCGCACCGCGGCCAGGCGGAAGGGGGTGTCGGCTTCCTGGTGGCTGTAGAACAGCACCGGCAGCTTGCGCTCCAGACCGCTCTGGGCCTCCAGCGCCAGCTGGATGCCGGCGCCCGCGCCGCCGAAGTCCACGTCCATGACGATGACCGCCGGGTGACGGTTGTCCATCATCGCGCGGAAGTCGTCGGCGCCATGGATGATCTGGATGGTGACGCCGAAGTATTCCATCTGCTGCGCCAGCCGCTCGGCGCGCTCGCTGTCGAGCAGGGCGATGTAGATCGGCTTGCGCAGCGGCGGCAGACTGGTGGTCTCCAGCTGGTCGCCCTGGCGCAGCCCGGTGCGCGACAGGCTCTGCATGGCCTGGCTGAGTTCGGTGATGGCCTGGCTGTTGAGGCGACCGCGATTGGCGGTGACCTGGGCCAGGGAGGCACCGATGGCCTCGGCGAGTTCGGCATGGCCCTGCTGCTCGAAGCGCTTGGCATATTGCAGCAGGCGCGCGTTGGCGTCGGTCAGCTCGACCAGGCTGCCGGCCGTCCACTCGTCTCGCTGCAGCCGTTGCCAGATCTCCAGCACCTGACGCGACTGGTGGATGACCCGTTGCGCGAAGTGCAGCTTGAGGCGGTCCCGGCTCGGATCATCTGGTTCGCTCACGAATTGTTCCGTCATTCTTGAGGTGGTGGCCCTATGCTACCAATTGCTGGCTGGCAGGGGAGAGGCGGTACCCTGGTTAGCGGCGGCTATGCCGCTCGCATGGACACTGTCGGTCGCTTCTGGAGTAGCGTCCGTCGCCTGTTACCCTAGTCTCGAAAGCGGCTGTCCAGATGCGTCGTGCCCGCACTGCCGGCGATGGCGGCGCAACCGGCGTCGCCGGTGGGGGTCCAAGCGCCAACATCTTTGAAATCATTGCAAGGAATTGCCCATGCGGGAGTGGAACTTGAGGTCGGGATGGCTCCGGCTGGTGGCAGTGCTGATCGCACTCTACCTGCTGGTCACCCTGGCGATAGGCTGGTACTGGAGTCGCGAACCGGATTTCTTCCCGGTGCAGCAGCATGCCCAGGAGGCGGCCACGGCCAGTGGCCGCAAGCTGGTGCTCGGCTACACCACGGTCGAGACCCTCAAGCAGGTGGCCGGCACCCTGCTGGACAAGCCGGGCGGCTATCTCTCCAACGACATCTTCCCGCCGGGCCTCTGGCTCGACGACATGCCGTCCTGGGAATACGGCGTGCTGGTGCAGACCCGCGATCTGGCGCGCGCCCTGCGCAAGGACTTCGCCCGTTCCCAGTCGCAGTCCACCGAGGACGTCGACCTGGCTCAGGCCGAGCCGCGCTTCAACTTCGACAACCACAGCTGGGCCATGCCCTCGTCGGAATCGGAATACCGCGCCGGCATCGCTTCCCTGGATCGCTACCTGGCGCGCCTGGGTGGCCAGAATGCCCAGGGCCAGCCCACCGCCTACTTCTATTCGCGCTCGGACAACCTGCGCAACTGGCTGGGTGACGTCGAGACCCGCCTGGGTTCGCTGTCCCAGCGGCTGTCCGCCAGCGTCGGCCGGGTACGCCTGGACGCCGAGGTACGGCCGAACCAGGACATTCCCGCCGGCCAGGTGCCGGAAGTGCACGAGCAGCGCGTCGAGACGCCCTGGCTGCAGATCGACAACGTCTTCTACGAGGCCCGCGGTCAGGCCTGGGCGCTGTCGCACATCCTGCGCGCCATCGAGGTGGACTTCGCCGACACCCTGGCCAAGAAGAACGCCACGGTGAACGTGCGCGAGATCATCCGCGAACTGGAAGCGGCCCAGCAGCCGGTCTGGAGTCCGATGATCCTCAACGGCAGCGGCTTCGGCATCCTGGCCAACCATTCGCTGGTGATCGCCAACTACATCTCCCGCGCCAACGCCGCGATCATCGACCTGCGCCAGTTGCTGGAACAGGGCTGATGACACCGGATGCTCGCGAAGCGGCGCATCGCGCCGCCTCCGACCGGGAGCTAGTGGTGTGGGTCGATCGCGACGACCGCATCCAGGGTGAGGTGCCACGGGCGGAATTGCGTGCCCGCGGCCTGATCGGTCGCTGCACCTTCATCCTGCTGTTCAATGACCGCGGCGAATTCTGCGTGCACCGGCGCACCCTGAGCAAGGCGCTCTACCCGGGCTACTGGGACGTGGCCGCCGGCGGCATGGTGGCGCCGGGCGAGAGCTATGCGCAGTCGGCGGCCCGGGAGCTGGCCGAGGAACTGGGGGTCAGCGGCGTCCCCCTGCGCGAGCACGGCACCTTCTATTTCGAGGAGCCGGGCAATCGCCTCTGGGGCGGCGTGTTCAGCGCCCACTGGAACGGCCCGCTGCGGCTGCAGCCGGAAGAGGTACTGGAGGCCCGCTTCCTGGCTCCGGCGGCGATTCTCGCCGAGGCTCGTCAGCAGCCCTATTGCCCGGATTCGCTGGAGGCCCTGCGCCTGGTCATCAGCCGGGCAGATGTCGCATCCCTGCCTTAATTTCTCGCATTCGCGCCTTAGCATCCGTGGGCGATGCTGCTACATTGCGCGGCCCCGGACCAGCGCGGCCCGTGCCGGCCGGCGCTGTATCCAAGGTTTCCTCCAGGCGCCCGGCGTCTGAACCAGACTGGGAGGACCGTCCCCTGAGCAAGAAAACCTCGTCGCTGGCGGATCTCAGCCGGCTGGTGTACTCCACCGACGTCGGCCGCATTCGCCCGGAAGAACCCCAGACACCGGTCCCGACCGGCGACGGCATCGCCCGGGTCCGGCGCGAGACCAAGGGCCGTGGCGGCAAGACGGTGACCACGGTCAGCGGCGTCCCCCTGGACGAGGACGCACTCAAGGACCTGGCCAGCGCGCTCAAGCGCCGCTGCGGCACCGGCGGGGCGCTCAAGGCTGGCGTCATCGAGATCCAGGGCGACCATGTCGACCTGCTGCTCGGCGAACTCGAAAAACGCGGCTTCAAGACCAGGCGGTCGGGCGGCTAGGCCAGGCCTTCCAACCTCCGCGTACAACTTACCGCCCCTGGCGGCGGTCCATCCAAAGCAAGATTCCCTACAGGAGATTCCCGCGAATGTCCCCACGACGCACGCGCAAAGATGACGGCAGCCAGTGGACCGTGGCGGACAGCCGCAGCGTCTATGGTATTCGCCACTGGGGTGCCGGCTACTTCGCCATCAGCGATGCCGGCAACGTCGAAGTCCGCCCCCATGGCCCGGACGGCCAGCCGATCGACCTCCATGTGCTGGTCGGCCAGCTGCGCGAAGCGGGGCTGTCGCTGCCGCTGCTGGTGCGTTTCCCCGACATTCTCCAGGGCCAGGTGCGCCACCTGACCGGTGCCTTCGATCGCAACATCGAGCGCCTCGACTACCAGGGCCGCTACACCGCCCTCTATCCGATCAAGGTCAACCAGCAGGAAGCGGTGGTGGAAAACATCATCGCCACCCGCGACGTCTCCATCGGTCTGGAAGCCGGTTCCAAGCCGGAGCTGATGGCGGTGCTGGCGCTGGCGCCCAAGGGCGGCACCATCGTCTGCAACGGCTACAAGGACCGCGAATTCATTCGCCTGGCGCTGATGGGCCAGAAACTGGGCCACAGTGTCTTCATCGTCATCGAGAAGGAGTCCGAGGTCCCGCTGGTGATCGAGGAGGCGGCCGAGCTCAAGGTCACGCCCCAGGTCGGCCTGCGGGTGCGGCTGTCGTCCCTGGCGTCGAGCAAATGGGCCGACACCGGTGGCGAGAAGTCCAAATTCGGTCTCTCCGCGGCTCAGTTGCTGTCGGTGATCGAGCGCTTCCGCGCCGCCGGCCTGGAGCAAGGCGTGCGCCTGCTGCATTTCCACATGGGTTCGCAGATCGCCAACCTGGCCGACTATCGCCAGGGTTTCCGCGAAGCCATCCGCTACTATGCCGAGCTGCGCGCCCTGGGCCTTCCGCTGGATCACATCGATGTCGGTGGCGGTCTGGGCGTGGACTACGACGGCACCCATTCGCGCAACGCCAGCTCGATCAACTACGACATGGACGACTACGCCGGTACCGTGGTCGGCATGCTCAAGGAATTCTGCGACCAGCAGGAATTGCCGCATCCCAACATCTTCTCGGAAAGTGGCCGCGCCATGACCGCGCACCATGCCATGCTGGTGATGCAGGTCACCGACGTCGAGCGCCACAACGACAGCGTGCCGGCCAGTGAGCGCTTCGAAGGCAAGGCTGAGGTGGTGCAGTGGCTGGCCGAACTGCTGGGCGACACCGATCCGGAAATGGTCACCGAGACCTACTGGCGCGCCACCCAGTACGTCAGCGAAGCCGCCGCCCAGTACGCCTCCGGCACCCTGAGCCTGAGCGACAAGGCGCTGGCCGAGCAGTGCTACTTCGCCATCTGTCGCCGCCTCTACAACCAGCTCAAGGCACGCCAGCGCTCTCATCGCCAGGTGCTCGACGAGCTCAACGACAAGCTGGCCGACAAGTACATCTGCAACTTCTCGGTGTTCCAGAGCCTGCCCGATACCTGGGCCATCGACCAGATCCTGCCCATCGTCCCCCTAACCCGCCTGGACGAGGAGCCGGTGCGCCGTGCCGTGCTGCAGGATCTGACCTGCGACTCGGACGGCAAGATCAAGCAGTACGTCGACGAGCAGAGCATCGAGACCAGCCTGCCGGTGCACGAGGTGCGCGAAGGCGAGGACTATCTGCTGGCGGTGTTCCTGGTGGGCGCCTATCAGGAGATCCTCGGCGACATGCACAACCTGTTCGGTGACACCGACTCGGTGAACGTCTACCAGGACGCCGACGGCAGCGTGCGCCACGGCGGCATCGAGACCCACGACACCATCGAGGACATGCTCAGGTACGTGCACCTCTCGCCCGAGGAACTGATGACCTACTACCGCGACAAGGTCGCCAGCGCGCGCCTCACCGCGCGCGAACGCACCCAGTTCCTCGACGCCATGCGCCTGGGCCTGACCCGTTCCTCCTATCTCGCCAGCTAAGAAGCCGCTCACGATCTGCTGCGCGTCGGCCAAGCGGCGTTGAAAATGCCTTCGAAATGCTCATTTACTATCTGTAAATTCCGCTTTCTCCGGCATTTTCGTCTTGCTTGGCTCTAGCTCGCGAGATCGTGAACAGCTTCTGACGAAGCGAACCCTGGCGGCGGGGCGGGCTCTATAGCCTTGCCGTCAGGATGAGAGGAGGCAGTTATGAAGGGGCGCATGGCGCTGTTGTTGGTGGGCGGTCTGCTGCTGGCCGGCTGCGGCAAGGTCAATCAGGAAAACTATTCCCGGCTCAAGGCCGGCCAGACCAAGGCCGAGGTGGAGCAGGTCCTGGGTGCACCCACGGAATGCGCGGGCGCCCTGGGCGTCACCACCTGTACCTGGGGCGATCGCGGCTCCTTCATCAGCGTGCAGTATCTCAACGACAAGGTGGCGATGTTCGCCGGGCAGGGTCTGCGATGAAAACCTCTACCAAGATTCTACTGCTGGCGGGCGCCGCCGGACTGCTAGCGGCCTGCGCCAGCGGTCCGCGCGAGGTCCCGCCGCTCACCGCGGGCAATGTCGATCTGCAGCGTTACCAGGGCCAATGGTACGAGGTCGCGCGGCTGCCGATGTTCTTCCAGCGCAAGTGCGCCCAGTCCGACGCCAACTATCACGTCATGGCCGATGGCTCGGTGGCCGTGTTCAATCGCTGCCGCACCCTGGACGGCAAGGTCCAGGAAGCCACGGGTACCGCCACCCCGATCAAGCCGGGCGTGACCGATCGCCTGGAAGTGCGTTTCGACACCTGGTTCAGTGGCGTGCTGCCCAATGTGGCCAAGGGACCCTACTGGATCCTCTATGTCGATGACGACTACAAGACCGCCCTGGTCGGCAGCCCGGATCGCAAGTACCTCTGGTTGCTGGCGCGCAAGCCCGAGATTTCCTCGGCGCAGAGCGAGAAGCTGCTGCGTATCGCCCGCGAGAAAGGCTACAACCTCAATCGTCTGGTCTGGCGCGAGACCGACGCCCACATGCCCTAGGCCTCAGGAGCACCCCCGTGAAACTCTGGACCGACGCCTTTTCCGATAACGCCTTCATGCCCAAGCGCCACGAATTCGACGTGGCCGATTTCGGCGCCCACGGAGAGAACATCTCGCCCGCCTTGCAGTGGGCCGATCTACCCGCCGATACCAAGAGCCTCGCGCTGACCGTTTACGATCCCGATGCCCCTACCGGTAGCGGTTTCTGGCACTGGGTGGTGGTCAACATCCCGGTCGGCACCCGGGGTCTGGCGGAAGACGCCGGTCGCGCCGATGGTTCGGGCCTGCCCGCAGGTGCGCTGCAGCTGATCAACGACTACGGCACCCGTGGCTTTGGTGGCGCGGCGCCGCCCAAGGGCGACAAGCCGCACCGCTATATCTTCCAGTTGCATGCGCTCAAGGTCGATCAGCTGCCGGTGCCGGCGGACGCCACCAATGCGGTCGGCCGCTTCATGATCCACCTCAACCAGCTGGCTTCGGCCACCTACACCGGTCTCTACGAGATCAAGTGAGGCAGCGGGCGGACGGGCTAGAACTCGTCCGTCGAGATCGCCAGACGGATGCCTGCCGCACGCATCTCGGCCAGGAACGCCTCGCCCTGGGCTTCGAAGCCCGGCACCGAATGACTGCAGTCGGTGAGCAGCACCAGGTCCTGGCGCCGCTCCCGCGGCCAGTATTCCAGCAGATCGCGCAGGGTACTGGCCACGCAGTGTGACAGCGCCTCGCCCGCCACCAGCAGGGTGTCGGCGGACTGCAACCGGGCGATCAGTCCGGCGTCCACTACAGTGCCCGGGTCCGCCGGATCCAGGACCTCGGCGCGCAGGGCCGAATAATGTTCGGTGTGGGGATTGCCGCCCTTGGCGATGAATTCCACCAGGCGTCCCTGCTGCCGTCCCCAGCCATTGAGCGCCTGGTGCACATCCTGGTGTACGCCATGGCCCCAGCCACCCACCAGGCAGTGCTCCGGCCAGATCACCAGGCGATAGCGACCCCCGGCCTCCAGGGCCTGCACATAGGCCAGCGCACGGGTGTGCTCGGCCGGATCGCGGGTCTGCCAGCGACCGCTGGCCACGTCGTCCGCGCTGATCTGGGTAAAGGGCGCCGGCGGCCCGCCCCGGGCATCCTGCCAGCCGTGCGGGTGGGCGATGTGCAGCGGCTGGTGGGAATCCAGGGTCACCCGGACCGCGGTGAGTCGGGCACCCAGGCGTTCGATCAGGGCGGCGACACGCTGCAGCCCGGCTACTGCGCCGGGCACCGGCAGGGCTGCCCCCGGCAGGTCGCAGAAATCGTTTTGCGGATCGATCAGCAGCAAGTGCAGCTTGGCATGGGGCATGGCGATCTCCTTGGTGACGGGCTGTCGATGGTGCGGGCGCCGCTGGACGCGAGGCAAGCCCGGGCAGCGTGGAAACCCGGTAAGGTGCAGGTCTATGATGAAGGGGCCGACCCTGCCCCGCGGAGCGCGACATGCTGAATCTGTACCCGGAAATCAAGCCTTACGCCCGCCACGAGCTGGCCGTCGAAGCCCCCCATGTGCTCTATGCCGACGAAAGTGGCTCGCCGGATGGTCTGCCGGTGCTGTTCATCCATGGCGGACCCGGCTCCGGATGCGATCGCCTGAGCCGGCGCTTCTTCGATCCCAATCTCTATCGCATCGTCACCTTCGATCAGCGCGGCTGTGGTCGCTCCATCCCCTATGCCAGCCTGGAGAACAACACCACCTGGCACCTGGTCGAGGACATCGAGCGCCTGCGCGAGCACCTGGGCATCGAGCAGTGGGTACTGTTCGGCGGCTCCTGGGGCTCCACCCTGGCCCTGGCTTATGCCCAGCGCCATCCCGAGCGGGTCAAGGCCATGGTCCTGCGCGGCATCTTTCTCTGCCGCCCGGTGGATCTGCACTGGTTCTACCAGGAAGGCGCGAGCCGACTCTTTCCCGACTTCTGGCAGGACTATCTGCATCCCATCGCCGAGGAAGAACGCGGCAATCTCATTCAAGCCTACTATCGCCGCCTGACCGGCCCGGACGAACTGGCGCAGATGTCCGCCGCCCGCGCCTGGTCCTGCTGGGAGGGCCGTACGGTGACCCTGAGGCCCAATCCCGACGTGCTGGAGAAATTCAGCGAGCATGCCCTGGCCATTGCCCGTATCGAGTGCCACTACTTCATCAACGCTGCCTTTCTCGAACCCGACCAGCTCTTGCGCGACATGCCCAGGATCGCCCATATCCCGGCGGTAATCGTGCACGGCCGCTATGACATGGTCTGTCCCCTGGACAATGCCTGGGCCCTGCACCACGCCTGGCCGGGCAGCGAATTGCAGATCATCCGCGACGCCGGTCATGCGGCCAGCGAGCCCGGTATCTGCGACGCCCTGGTGCGGGCGACCGACCAGATCGCCCGTGAACTGCTCGATCTGCCCCAGGAGGCCGAGTGAAGGCGCTGCTGCAAAGGGTCATCAGCGCCAGCGTCGAGGTGGAGGGAGAGACGGTCGGCGCCATAGGCCCGGGGCTGCTGGTCTTTGTCGGCATCGAACCCGCGGATGACGAAGCGGCCTGTGCTCGGATGCTCAAGCGGCTGCTGGAATACCGGGTATTCGCCGACGGCGAACAGCGCATGAATCTATCCCTGCAGGATGTCGGCGGCGGTCTGCTGCTGGTCTCCCAGTTCACCCTCGCTGCCGATACCCGCAGCGGGCGGCGGCCGAGCTTTTCCACCGCCGCGCCTCCGGCCCAAGGCGAACGGCTGTTCGGTCACCTGGTGGGCCTCGCCCGTGATCTCCAGCCCGAGGTCCAGACCGGGCGTTTCGGTGCGGACATGCAGGTTTCCCTGGTCAACGACGGACCGGTGACATTTTTATTGTCGATTTAGTGAGGGCGCCCCTTACAGCGCCCTGCCAAGTGTCTATGATTGCGCAGTTCGAGTTTGAACGGTCGTCCAACTGGGGAATCATTGACCCCCGAGGGAGTCGGACCACTGCCTATCCGTTTCGCGACTACCCGTCGCCAAACGTATTCGTACGCTGATTTAGGAGGCTGCGTGTTATCTCATTCCAAAGTTAAGCCGGGCAAGCAGGGCTTCGCCCTGATCGGGCTCTCCGTCGCACTGGGTCTGTTCAGTGCCCAGGCCCTGGCCTTCAGCCTGGACGACGTGGCCGCCAAGGCCAAAGAACTCTCCGGCCAGAAGTTCGTCGCGCCCAAGAGCAACCTGCCCGCATCCTTCAGCGGCATGAAGTATGCCGACTATCAGCAGATCACCTTCAATCAGGACAAGGCCTACTGGAAGGACGCCAAGACGCCCTTCCGGCTGAATTTCTATCACGAGGGCATGCACTACAGCGTGCCGGTGAAGATCAACGAGGTCACCGCCAACAACGTCGAAGAGATCAAATACGATCCCTCGATGTTCAACTTCGGCAATCTGCAGATCGATCAGGCCCAGCTCAAGGATCTCGGCTTCGCCGGATTCAAGGTGCTCTATCCGCTGAACAAGGCGGACAAGCATGACGAGCTGATGACCATGCTCGGCGCCAGCTATTTCCGCGTGATCGGCAAGAACCAGGTCTATGGCCTGTCCGCCCGTGGTCTGGCCATCGACACCGCCCTGCCGTCCGGCGAGGAGTTCCCGCGCTTCACCGAGTTCTGGGTCGAACAACCCCAGTCGGATCGTCGCAACCTGGTGATCTATGCACTGCTCGATTCGCCGCGGGCCACCGGTGCCTATCGCTTCGTGCTGACGCCTGGCAAGGACAGCACCGTCGACGTCGAAGCCAAGGTGTTCCTGCGCGACAACGTCAACAAGCTCGGCATCGCGCCGCTGACCAGCATGTACCTGTTCGGTCCCAACCAGCCGAGCGCCCAGGTCAACTATCGTCCGGCCCTGCACGACTCCAATGGCCTGGCGATCCACGCCGGCAACGGCGAGTGGCTGTGGCGTCCGCTGAACAACCCGCGTCGGCTCTCGGTCAGCACCTACACCATCGAGAATCCGCGCGGTTTCGGTCTGCTGCAGCGCGGTCACGAGTTCTACAAGTACCAGGATCTGGACGAGCGTTACGACAAGCGTCCCAGTGGCTGGGTCGAGCCCAAGGGCGACTGGGGCAAGGGTCATGTCGAACTGGTGGAAATCCCCACCCCGGACGAGACCAACGACAACATCGTGGCCTTCTGGACGCCGGACACCCTGCCGGAGAAGGGCCAGCCGATCGATGTCAGCTATCGCCTGCACTTCACCACCGACGAACCCAACCTGCACACCAAGGACCTGGCCTGGGTCGCTCAGACGCGCCTGTCCACCGGCGATGTGCGGCAGTCCAACCTGGTCCGTCAGACCGATGGCAGCCTGGCCTACATCATCGATTTCGAAGGGCCGAATCTCGACGATCTGCCCGAGGATTCGCAGGTCGGCTCCCAGGTCAGCCTGGACGCCAACGGTGAACTGGTCGAGAACTCTGTGCGCTACAACCCGGTTACCAAGGGCTATCGCCTGACCTTGAGACTCAAGGTCAAGGATCAGACCAAGCCGGTGGAAATGCGCGCCAACCTCGCCCAGGGTGACAAACCGCTCAGCGAAACCTGGACTTACCAGCTACCTGCCAATGAATAACACCACCCGCGATACCTCGGTCGCCGCCACTGGCGACTACCTCGAACACCTGCCGTTGCCCACCGGGCAGCGGCAGGCGCTGGACCAGACGACCGATGTCGAGTCGCTGCACCGGCAACTGGCCGGTGCCCGCGGCGAGGGCGCCCAGGGCGCCGACGCGGTGATCGCCTCCACCGAGGCGCGTCTGGCCGCCGGTTGGGACGAGACGCTGGACGACGGCGAGCTGCTGGGCAGCGATGCCCAGGGGCGTGTCTTCATCAAGGCCACCCCGCCCATGACCCGCTCCATGATGGTGCCCGATCCCTGGCGCACCAATCCCGTGGCGCGGAGCTGGAAGCGTCTGCTCGGCCGCAAGGACCACAGTCGCTGGCAGCCCGATCCCGAAGCCGATGCCCATGCGCACTGGCGCAAGGTGGGTTCCTTCCGGCGCTTCATCCTGCTCATCCTGATGCTGGTGCAGACCGGCATCGCCACCTGGTACATGAAGGCCGTGCTGCCCTATCAGGGCTGGGCGCTGGTCGATCTTAGCGAGGTCTACCGCCAGGGCTGGGGCGAGTCCATCCGCCAGGTGCTGCCCTATGTGGTGCAGACCAGCATCCTGTTGCTCTTCGCCCTGCTGTTCTGCTGGGTCTCCGCCGGTTTCTGGACCGCCCTGATGGGCTTCTGGCAACTGCTCAGCGGACGTGACAAGTACAGCATCTCGGCCAGCTCCACCGGCACCGAGCCGATCGATCCCCAGTCGCGTACCGCCCTGGTGATGCCCATCGCCAACGAAGACGTGCCGCGGGTCTTTGCTGGTCTGCGCGCGACCTACGAGTCGGTCCGCGCCAGCGGCGAGCTGGAGCACTTCGATTTCTTCATCCTCAGCGACAGCAACGACCCCGACAAATGCGTGGCCGAAGAGAAGGCCTGGCTGGAGCTGTGCCGCGAGGTCGGCGGCTTCGGACACATCTTCTATCGTCGCCGCCGCCGTCGGGTGAAGCGTAAGAGCGGCAACATCGACGACTTCTGCCGTCGCTGGGGCAGCCAGTACAAGTACATGGTGGTGCTCGACGCCGACAGCGTGATGAGTGGCGAATGCCTGTCCAGCCTGGTCCGGCTGATGGAAGCCAATCCCCGTGCCGGCATCATCCAGACCGCGCCCAAGGCGTCCGGCATGGATACCCTGTACGCGCGTCTGCAGCAGTTCGCCACCCGGGTGTACGGACCGCTGTTCACCGCCGGCCTGCACTTCTGGCAACTCGGTGAATCCCACTACTGGGGCCACAACGCCATCATCCGGGTCAAGCCGTTCATCGACCATTGCGCCCTGGCTCCACTGCCGGGCACGGGTTCGTTCGCCGGTGCGATTCTCTCCCACGACTTCGTC
Organism: Pseudomonas flavocrustae; assembly: GCF_029872515.1. Classification (NCBI taxonomy): domain Bacteria; kingdom Pseudomonadati; phylum Pseudomonadota; class Gammaproteobacteria; order Pseudomonadales; family Pseudomonadaceae; genus Pseudomonas; species Pseudomonas flavocrustae. The sequence goes on from NZ_JAPDIQ010000005.1 coordinate 82,123, forward strand.
GAAGCCGCCCTGATGCGGCGCTCCGGCTGGGGCGTGTGGATCGCCTACGACCTGCCGGGTAGCTACGAAGAACTGCCGCCCAACCTGCTGGACGAACTCAAGCGTGACCGCCGCTGGTGCCATGGCAACCTGATGAACTTCCGGCTGTTCCTGGTCAAGGGCATGCACCCGGTGCACCGCGCGGTGTTCCTCACCGGGGTGATGTCCTACCTGTCGGCGCCGCTGTGGTTCCTCTTCCTGGTGCTGTCCACGGCGCTGCTGGCGATCCACAAGCTGCTGGAACCCCAGTACTTCTTCCAGCCCCGCCAGCTGTTTCCGGTCTGGCCCCAGTGGCATCCGGAGCAGGCCATAGCCCTGTTCTCCACCACCCTGATCCTGCTGTTCCTGCCCAAGCTGCTCAGCGTGGTGCTGATCATCGCCAAGGGCGCGAAGGAGTTTGGCGGTGGGTTGCGGCTGTTCCTCTCCATGATGCTGGAGATGCTCTTCTCGGTGCTGCTGGCACCGGTGCGGATGCTCTTCCACACGGTGTTCGTGACCGCCGCTTTCCTTGGCTGGTCGGTGCAGTGGAATTCGCCCCAGCGTGACGACAACGACACGCCCTGGAGCGAAGCCTTCCGCCGCCATGGTTCGCAGATGCTGCTCGGCCTGATCTGGACCGCCGGCGTGGCCTGGCTGGACCCGCGCTTCCTCTGGTGGCTGTCGCCCATCGTGGTGTCGCTGATCCTGTCGGCGCCGGTATCGGTGATCTCCAGTCGGACCAACCTGGGGCTGGGCAGTCGTCGTCATCATCTGTTCCTGATCCCGGAAGAGTACGCACCGCCGCGCGAACTGGTGGCGACCGACGAGTACCTGCACCTGAACAACCGCAACGCCCTGACCAAGGGCTTCCTGCGCGCCACTGTCGATCCGGTGCTCAATGCCCTGGCCATCGGCATGGCCCGCGGTCGCCACGGCAAGGTGGTGGAGCCGGCCCGCCGGCTGCGCGAAGAGCGGGTGGCGCGGGTCCTGGCCGCCGGTCCCGAGAAGACCAAGGGCGACGACCAGTGGCGCCTGCTCAGCGATCCGGACGGCATGGCGCAACTGCACCTGCAGGTGTGGAAGGCCGAGGAGCACCGCAACTGGCGGGAGGCCTATGCCACCCTGCGGCCGCGCTCCCACAGCGATTCGGCGGCGGATGCCGCGGCCAGTCCGGCCAGCATGACCCCGCGACCCGCCTCCTGAGGAGGCGCTCCGCCAGCGAAAAAGCCCCGGTGTCGCGAGACACCGGGGCTTTTTCTTGTCCGTGATCCGGCTAGAACAGGCGGGCGAGGAGGGCGGGTACCGCGTTCTCGACGCGCAGGATGCGTTCACCGAGCTGCACGGGCGCCAGGCCCGCTTCCTGCAGCTTCTCGACCTCGTAGGGTATCCAACCACCCTCGGGCCCGATCGCCAGCGTCACGGGCTCGCTGAGCGCGCGAGGGCAGGCTGGATAGCTGCCCGGATGCCCAACCAGGCCACGGGTGCCGGCGGCGAGTGCGGGCAGGCGATCCTCGACGAAGGGCTTGAATCTCTTTTCGATCAGCACCTCCGGCAGCACCGTGTCCCGGGCCTGCTCCAGCCCCAGGCGCAGTTGCTCCTCGATGGCCTCGGGCGCCAGGAACGGCGTCTGCCAGAAGCTCTTTTCCACGCGATAGCTGTTGAGCAGCACCAGCCGCGCGACGCCCATGGCGGATACGGTCTGCAACACCCGGCGCAGCATCTTGGGGCGGGGCAGGGCCAGCAGCAGGGTGAGCGGCAGCTTGGCCGGCGGCGGCTGATCGAGGGTGACGATCAGGCAGGCCTGGCCGGCATCGAGGGATTCGATGTGGCCGGTACCCATCAGGCCGTTCAGCAGGCCAACGCGCATCCGGTCGCCGGCGGCCGCCTGGTGGACCTCGCGCAGATGGGCGAGACGGCGCGGATCGCGCAGCACGACCCGGTCAGCGGCCGTGAAGTCGGCCGCCTCGAGCAGGATCAGATTCACGGGCGTTCGGCGGGCGGCTGGACGTCGGGACTGGCATCTTCGTCGCTGAGCGGGCGCTCGCGCTTCTGCACGAAGCGACCGAACAGCAGGCCGATCTCGAACAGCAGCCACATGGGCACGGCCAGCATGGTCTGGGAGAAGACATCCGGCGGGGTCAGGATCATGCCGACCACGAAGCAGCCGATGATGACGTAGGGGCGGATCTTCTTCAGGTAGGCGACGTCGACCACGCCGATCCAGATCAGCAGCACGGTGGCCACCGGAATCTCGAAGGCCACGCCAAAGGCGAAGAACAGCGTCAGGATGAAGTCCAGGTAGGCATTCAGATCCGGCATCATCACAGCGCCTTCCGGCGTGATGCTGCTGAAGAAGTGGAAGATGATCGGGAACACCAGGAAGTAGGCGAAGGCCATGCCGGTGTAGAACAGCACGATGCTGGAGATCAACAGCGGGATGGCGACCTTCTTCTCGTGACGATAAAGACCCGGCGCGATGAAGCCCCAGACCTGGTGCAGGATCACCGGCATGGCGATGAACAGCGACACCACCAGGGTCAGCTTGAAGGGTGCGAGGAACGGCGAGGTGACGTCCGTGGAGATCATGGTCGCGCCTTCGGGAAGGACGCGGCGGATCGGCTCGGAAGCGAAGGCATAGATCTTCTGGGCGAAGTAGAACAGGCCGAGGAAGATCAGAAAGGTCGCCAGCACGCATCTGAGGATACGGGTGCGCAATTCGGTGAGGTGCGAGACCAGGGGCATTTCCTGGTCATCGTGTTCGGAGGGCTTGTCGCTCATGGTGCTCTTGGCGGCGTCTGGGGCGGATCCTGCGGGCGTTCGGCAACCACGTCCTGGGGCATGGGCGGAGCAGCGGCGGCGGGCGGTGTCTGGACTTCCGGCGTGGAAGCGGCAGGCTTGGGCCGGTTGTCGCGCTGTTCCATGGACAGGATATGCTCGTTGCGCAATTGCTGGCGAATTTCGTCAGCACCGATCTCGCGCTCCACTTCCTGGCGGATGCTGTTGAAGCTGCGCCTCAGGCGACCGATCCACAGCCCCGCGGTGCGTGCGGCACCCGGCAGGCGTTCCGGGCCCAGCACCAGCAGGGCGACGAACCCCACCAGCATCATTTCGGGAAAGCTGATTCCGAACATGGCGGGGCCTTAGTCCTTGCGTACCACCGGCTCTTCGACCTTGCGGTGCTCGGCGTCGAAGGTCTGGGGGCGATTCAGGGGAGCATTCGGGTTGGCCGTGCTGGTGGTAGGCGTCGGCTGTTCGGCCTTGTCGTCCTCGTCGGTGTGCATGGCCTTGCGAAAGCCCTTGATGGCCTCGCCCACGTCGGAGCCCAGATGCTTCAGGCGTTTGGTGCCAAAGACGATCACCACGACGAGCAGGATGACGATCCAGTGTTTCCAGTCGAAGATACCCATGGTCTTTCCTCGTTGCGAAGCTTGGGGTCAGGATTGAGTGCGGGCGGCCTTTTCGGCGTGCCCGGAGAGGCCGAAACGACGATCCAGTTCGTCCAGCACGGCCTGGGGATGCTGGCCGAGGGCCGAGAGCATGATCAGGCTGTGGAACCAGAGGTCGGCGGTCTCGTAGATGACGTCGTCGTACTGCTGGCTGATGGCGGCGTCTTTCGCCGCGAGAATGGTCTCGACGCTTTCTTCGCCGACCTTTTCCAGGATCTTGTTCAGGCCCTTGTGATAGAGGCTGGCCACATAGGAGGAATCCGGGGCGGCCTGCTTGCGTTCTTCCAGTACCTGCGCCAGACGCGCCAGGGTGTCAGTCATGGCCGTGCCCTCCGGCATAGATGGCTTGGGGATCCTTGACCACCGGGTCGACGGTCGTCCACTCGCCATCGCGCAGCACGCGATAGAAGCAGCTCTCCCGACCGGTGTGGCAGGCGATGCCGCCAAGTTGCTCCACCTGCAGCACCACCACGTCGGCGTCGCAATCCAGGCGCAGTTCGATGACGCGCTGTACGTGACCGGACTCCTCGCCCTTGCGCCACAGGCGGTTGCGCGAGCGCGACCAGTAGACCGCACGGCCTTCGGCGGCGGTCAGGGCCAGGGATTCGCGGTTCATCCAGGCCATCATCAGGATGCGCCCCGAGGTGGGGTCCTGGGCGATAGCCGGTACCAAGCCGTCGCTGTTCCAGTGGATCTCGTCTAACCAGTCGCTCATGAGTCTGTTCAATACTACGAATTAGGGTACTGGGCTCTGTCCGAAAATTGCCTGCGCTCGGTCATGTGGCGTTAAAAATCCGTTCGGAATGCTCATTTACCGTTCGTAAACTCCGCTTCCTCACGGATTTGATTCGCTGGCGCTCACCCTTCGGGCCAACCCTTGGCTGTTACTCCCGTTGGTCGTTGCGCCTTGCCTGACCTTCGCTCGGCGACTTTTCAGACAGGCCCTAGCCTCGCACAAGACGCAACTCGAATACAGCGGCAGGGCACCAGTGGCTGAGGGCGTGTATTTCGCCCGATAAAAATGACAGGACGGTTACAGCTTAAGGAGTTCAGCGCCTGATCACCAGAACCAGGCCGCCGACCAGCATGGCCCAGGCCGGCCAGGCGTGGGGCTGGGGTTCGAGACCCAGTTGTGCCGCACCCACCAGCAGGACCGCGCCGACCACCCGCACGATCCAGTCGTCGTTGCGTCTGCCCCAGGGATTGGGCGGATCCTTGCGATGCGGCTGGGTGATGCGTTCCAGGGTATCGCGCGCCATCTGCGCCAGATGGGGGATCTGCTCCAGTTGCTGCTGGATATTGCGGGCGACCTGCGGCGGACTCAGCCGCTTGCGCATCCACTTTTCCAGGTAGGGCTTGGCGGTGGACCAGAGATCCAGGTCCGGATAGAGCTGGCGGCCCAGGCCTTCGATGTTGAGCAGGGTCTTCTGCAGGAGCACCAGTTGCGGCTGGATCTCCATGTTGAAGCGGCGCGCCACCTGGAACAGCCGCAACAGCAGCTGGCCGAAGGAAATGTCCTTGAGCGGCTTCTCGAAGATGGGTTCGCAGACGGTGCGGATGGCCGCTTCCAGTTCGTTGACCTGGGTGTTGGCCGGTACCCAGCCGGAGTCGATGTGCAACTGCGCGACCTTGCGGTAGTCGCGCTGGAAGAAGGCCCAGAGGTTGCGCGCCAGATAGTCCTGGTCCTCGGGGGTCAGGCTGCCGATGATGCCGCAGTCCACCGCGATGTAGAGCGGATCCCAGGGCTTGGCGGTGCTGACGAAGATGTTGCCCGGGTGCATGTCGGCGTGGAAGAAGCTGTCGCGGAAGACCTGGGTGAAGAAGATCTCCACCCCTCGCTCGGCCAGCAGCTTGAAGTCGGTGCCCTGGTCGCGCAGGGCGGCCAGGTCGGTTACCGGGATGCCGTAGATGCGCTCCATGACCAGCACCCGCTCGCGGCACCAGTCCCAGTACACCTGGGGCACATAGAGGCGCTCGGAGCCGTCGAAATTGCGTCTGAGCTGGCTGGAGTTGGCCGCTTCGCGCAAAAGGTCCAGCTCGTCGTAGATGGTCTTCTCGTAGTCGCTGACCACGTCCATCGGGTGCAGGCGGCGGGCTTCGGCGGACAGCCGTTCGGCCAGGCGCGCCAGCAGGAACAGCCAGGCGATGTCCTGGCTGATGATGTTCTTAAGCCCCGGGCGCACCACCTTGACCACCACCTCTTCGCCAGTCCGCAGCTGGGCGGCATGGACCTGGGCCACCGAGGCCGAGGCCAGCGGCTGGTGATCGAAGCGGGCGAAGGCCTGCTTGATGGGTACGCCGAGCTGGGACTCGATGAGCGCCACGGCCTTTTCCGGCGGAAAGGGCGGGACCTTGTCCTGCAGGAACATCAGTTCGTCGGCGATATCCTCCGGCATGAGGTCGCGCCGGGTGGAAAGGATCTGCCCGAATTTGACGAACACCGGTCCCAGACCTTCCAGCGCCAGGCGCAGACGGGCGCCGCGCGGCAGGGTCTTGCTCGGACGTGGCAACCAGCGCCAGGGCAGCACGTAGCGGGTGGCACGCAGGTACCAGGGCAGCGGCAGGGCATAGACGATGTCGTCAAGCCGATAGCGGATGACCACGAAGAAGATCCGCAACAGGCGGTTGAGGGCAGCGAACAGCTTCATTCGTCGGGGTTATCCCTGGTGTTGCGGGCGGTGCCCAGGCGGGCGAGACGGGCGTCGAGACGATCCACGTCCAGGCGCAGGGCATCGATCTCGGCGAAGCGGGCCTCACCTTCGAGACGACCCACCAGCTGGCGGCTCTCCTCGTTCAGCCAGTTGGACAGCGTCAGTTGCAGGCTGTCACGGCTCTGTTCACCGAGCGCCTGGCCGCGCCGGGCCAGATCGCCCAGCAGCGCCGCCGGCAGCGGGCCGAGCCAGCGACTGACCTCGTGCTGCCAGTCCAGCTCCAGCTTCTGCAGGATGTTGGCCAGCTCGATCAGCAGGGTGCTGTCGCCTTCCAGACGCACGTCCGGCTGGTGCAGCACCCGCTGCTTGTCACGGGCCAGGGCCAGTTCGGCCAGACGTGTCGCCGGGGCACTCAGGGTGCAGTCGATATCGCCTTCGTGATGGGCGGCGAAATGCAGGCCGTCACCCGCGGGCAGGACGTACAGGCGCAGCGCCGGTTGCCGGGTCTGCACCGCGATCACCCGGCCGGTCAGGCCGGCCAGCCGCGGCAAGGCCACGGGGTCGAGCGCCAGTAGTGGATTCAGGCCACGCTCCAGCGCGGCCAGCAATGCCTGGGTGACGAGGGCCATCAGGGCTTGATGCCGCGATGCAGGGCGACCACGCCGCCGGTCATGTTGTGGAAGGTGACCCGGGCGAAACCGGTCTCTTCCATCATGGCCTTGAGGGTCTGCTGATCGGGGTGCATGCGGATGGATTCGGCCAGGTAGCGATAGCTTTCGGCGTCACCGGCCACCAGCTTGCCCATCAGGGGCAGGAAACCGAAGGAGTAGGCGTCATAGGCCTTGGACACCAGCGGATTGGTGGGCTTGGAGAACTCCAGCACCAGCAGCCGGCCACCCGGCTTGAGCACGCGCAGCATCGAAGCCAGGGCCTGGTCCTTGTGGGTGACGTTGCGCAGGCCGAAGGCGATGGTGATGCAGTCGAAATGGTTGTCGGGGAAGGGCAGCTTCTCGGCATCCGCCTGGACGAAGCGCACATTGCTGGCGACGCCTTCGTCGAGCAGGCGGTCGCGGCCGACCCGGAGCATGGAATCGTTGATGTCGGCCAGGACCACCTCGCCGGTGGGGCCGACCAGACGGGCGAACTGCTTGGTCAGGTCGCCGGTGCCGCCAGCGATGTCCAGTACGCGGTTGCCACGGCGCACGCCGGACAGCTCGATGGTGAATCTCTTCCACAGCCGGTGGATGCCCGCCGACATCAGGTCGTTCATCACATCGTACTTGGCCGCCACCGAATGGAAGACCTCCGCGACCTTGTAAGCCTTCTGGCTCTCCGGAACGCTCTGGTAGCCGAAGTGGGTCTGGGATTCGGCCTCGGGGCCTTTGCGCGGATCGCTCATGGGGCTACACCTGGGACAGGGACAAGAGGGCATTCTAGCAGGCCGATCGCCCGGCATGCCCGGCTAAAACCGGGGCTGACCGCTCGGTTCTCGCGATTGGCGACGTGGCGGGCCCTCGCTATAGTCAGGGCCCCTTATCCGGAGTTCCCCGATGTCCCAGATCACCATCGAACGCAGCCATTCGCTTGGCTTGGAAGGCGTTCGCCAGAAGGCCGATCAACTGGCCGAAAAACTCACGCGTGACTATGGGGTGGCCTGCGCCTGGGAAGGCGATACCCTGACATTCACGCGCAGCGGCGTGGATGGACGGATCGAGGTCGGTGAAGACCGGGTGCGGGTGCTGGCGACCCTGGGCATGATGTTCTCGATGCTCAGTGGCCAGATCGAGAAAGAGATCGAGCGCAAGCTGGACAAGGCCCTGGCGGCCTGAGCCAGGGCTAGAGCATCAGCTTGACCGCGCTGACGTGTGGGTCCCGCGTCTTGCCGGCGCGGGCCAGCTGTTCCAGGTAGTCGGCCCAGAGTTCGTCGCGGCGACTGCCCAGTTCATAGAGATAGTCCCAGCTGAACAGACCACTGTCGTGGCCGTCATCGAAGGTCAGCTTGATGGCGTAGCGCCCCGCCGGTTCGACGGCGCTGATGCCGACCTGCTGCTTGCCCCACTGCAATACCGGATTGCCGTGTCCCTGGACCTCGGCCGAAGGCGAGTGCACCCGCAGGAATTCGGCGGGCAGCTCGAAGGTTTCCGCGCCATAGCTGACGCTGAGGGTCTTGGAAGCCTTGTGGAGCTGGATGGCGGTGGGAGTACGCATGGTGAGGTTCTCTGAGCGGTTTTGCAGTCTTTGCCTGAGGCCATCGCGGCCATGGGCCGCTCCTACAGGAGACATCGAACCCTGTAGGAGCGGCCCATGGCCGCGATTACGAATGCACCAAACCTACCGTTACAGTATATAGCGCGACAGGTCTTCGTCCTGCGCCAGTTCGCCCAGGTGGCCGTTCACATAGGCCGCGTCGATGACGATGGGCTCGCCATTCTGCTGGCCAGCGAGGTCGGCGGCGCTGAAGGACACCTCTTCCAGCAGGCGTTCCAGCAGGGTGTGTAGGCGCCGGGCACCGATGTTCTCGGTCTTCTCGTTGACCTGCCAGGCGATCTCGGCGATGCGGGTGATGCCGTCGGCGGCGAATTCCACCAGCAGCCCCTCAGTCTTGAGCAGTTCGCGATACTGCTCGGTGAGGGAGGCATGCGGCTCGGTGAGGATGCGCTCGAAGTCCTGCGGGGTCAGCGCCTTGAGTTCGACGCGAATCGGCAGACGACCCTGCAGCTCCGGCACCAGATCGCTGGGCTTGGACAGGTGGAAGGCGCCCGAGGCGATGAACAGGATATGGTCGGTCTTGACCATGCCCAGCTTGGTGTTGACGGTGCAGCCTTCGATCAGCGGCAGCAGGTCACGCTGCACACCCTCGCGGGAGACATCGGCACCGCTGGTGTTGCCACGCTTGGCGACCTTGTCGATCTCGTCGATGAAGACGATGCCGTGCTGCTCGACGGCTTCCAGGGCACGGCCCTTGAGTTCTTCCTCGTTGACCAGGCGCGCGGCTTCTTCGTCGCGCACCAGCTTGAGCGCTTCCTTGACCTTGAGCTTGCGCTGCTTGGTCTTGCCCTTGTGCATGCCGGCGAAGAGATTCTGCAGTTGGCTGGTCATCTCCTCCATGCCGGGCGGGGTCATGATCTCGACGCCAGCGGGGGCATCGGCCACCTCGATGTCGATTTCCTTGTCGTCCAGCTGGCCTTCGCGCAGGCGCTTGCGGAACAGCTGACGGGTGTTGCTATCGGTCGATGCCGGCTGGGGCTCGTTGCTGAAGCCCACCGACGGCCGCGCCGGCGGCAGCAGGGCATCGAGGATGCGCTCTTCGGCGGCGTCTTCGGCGCGATGGCGGTTACGCACCATTTCCTGTTCGCGCAGCATCTTCACGGCGGCGTCGGCCAGGTCGCGGATGATGGACTCGACGTCGCGGCCGACATAGCCGACCTCAGTGAACTTGGTGGCTTCCACCTTGAGGAAGGGCGCATTGGCCAGCTTGGCCAGGCGCCGGGCGATTTCGGTCTTGCCCACACCCGTGGGGCCTATCATCAGGATGTTCTTGGGGGTGACCTCGGGACGCAGCTCGACGGGCAGCTGCATGCGCCGCCAGCGGTTGCGCAGGGCGATGGCCACGGCGCGCTTGGCGTCGTCCTGGCCGATGATGTGGCGATTGAGTTCGTGGACGATCTCGCGGGGGGTCATGGACATGGGCAGTCTCTAAACCGGATCACGCCTGGGGCGCGTCCAGCTCCTCGATGGTCAGGTTGCGATTGGTGAACACGCAGATGTCACCGGCGATATTCAGGGAAGTCTCGGCGATTTCGCGGGCACTGAGGTCGGTGTGCATGAGCAGGGCGCGAGCGGCGGCCTGGGCATAGGCGCCACCGGAGCCCATGGCGATCAGCCCTTCTTCGGGTTCCACCACGTCGCCGTTGCCGGTGATGATCAGGGAGGCGTCCTTGTTGGCGACCGCCAGCATGGCTTCCAGACGGCGCAGGGCACGGTCGGTGCGCCAGTCCTTGGCCAGCTCGACGGCGGCGCGGACCAGGTGGCCCTGGTGCTTCTCGAGTTGCGCCTCGAAGCGCTCGAAGAGGGTGAAGGCGTCGGCGGTACCGCCGGCGAAACCGGCCAGCACCTCGCCCCGGTACAGCCGCCGGACTTTCTTGGCGTTGCCTTTCATGACGGTGTTGCCCAGGGAAACCTGGCCGTCGCCGCCGATCACGACCTTGCCGTTGCGGCGTACAGAAACGATGGTGGTCAAGGGAATCTCTCCGCGTTGCTTGGGGCGTCGGCCCCGGTTAAGCGGAGATATGGGGATGGCCGCGGCGCCCTTCAAGCGTCGCGGCGGGGGGATTCGGCAGGTGAGAGTCTGTTCACGGCCTCGCGAGCTGGAGCCAAACCAGGCGAAAATTCTCGAGGAAGCGCAGTTTACGCGTGGTAAATGAGCATTCCGAGAGAGTTTTCAACGCCTTTTGGCTGACTCGCAGCAGGCCATGGGCAGACTCTTTAGTGACCGCGTCGCTGTTGCAGCAACAGATTCTTGAAGCCGCTGCCGGCGAGCTGTTTCTGCGCCTGGGTCAGCTGGTCGCGATCGCTGTAGGGACCGACCAGTACCCGGTACCAGGTGTCGTCCTTGACCTTGCCCGACTCCACCCGCACGTCCTGGCCGAGCATGATGATCTGGGCGCGGACCCGGTCGGCATCGGCCTGGGTGCGGAAGGAACCGGCCTGGAGGAAGAACAGGGTTACCGGCGGCTGGGCCTTGGTGGTGGCTTCCTTGGGCGGCGTGGCGGCCGGCTGGCCCGGGGTGGTCGCGGGCGTGGCCGACGTCGCGGTCGCCGGCTGGCCGGGTTGCGCCGGGGTCGCGGCGGCATCCGGTTTGGCCGGGGTGGTCGGCTTGGCGGCCGGATTGCGCGGCACGGCGTCCGGCGGCACGATCACCTCGGATTCGGGCAGCAGGGTATAGAAGTCGTACTTGGGCTTGATCGGCGTGGGCGGCGTGCCTTCGGTCTTGCCGGTAGCAGTCGACGACTTGCCATTACCCGCCGTGGCGGCCGGGCGGCCTTCTTCCGGCTTGGCACGCTGCACCGCCTTGTTGCCTGGTTCGAGCTTCATCAGGAACACCACGAAGGCCCCGATGGCCAGACCCGACGCAAGCCAGACCCAGCCGGGCAGGGGCTGTTTCTTGGGAGTCGAGGTGTTGCGACTGGCGCCGCGCTTGGGTGGGGCTTTCTTGGTAGCCATCAGGCGGTGATCCGTCTCTTACATGCGTTCCAGGGTGTGCAGGCCGAGCAATTCCAGACCCTGCTTGAGGGTGCGCCCGGTGAGGGCCGCCAGCCGCAGGCGGCTCTGGCGCAGCGCGGGGTCCTCGGCGGTCAGGATCGGGCAATTCTCGTAGAAGCTGGAGAACAGGCCGGCCAGGTCATAGAGGTAGCTGCACAGCAGGTGCGGGGTACCCTTGTCGGCAACGCTGGCGAGGATTTCGCCGAATTGCGCCAGGCGACCGCCCAGATCCTGCTCCTGCGTGGCATCCAGGCGGATGCTGCCGGCGGGTTCGCTCTGCTCGGCCTTGCGCAGCACGCTGGCGACGCGGGTGTAGGCGTACAGCAGATAGGGCGCGGTATTGCCCTCGAAGCTGAGCATCTGCTCGAAGTTGAAGCTGTAGTCGCTGGTGCGGTGCTTGGACAGGTCGGCGTACTTGACCGAGGCGATGCCCACCACGCGGCCGATGTGGCGCAGTTCGTCCTCGCTGAAGGGCGCCTCGCCACGCTCGGCGCGACCGGCATTGCGCTCCTTGACCAGCTGGTAGGCACGTTCCTCGGCTTCGTCGAGCAGGTCGACCAGCTTGACGGTACCGCCGTCGCGGGTCTTGAACGGGCGACCGTCGGCACCGTTCATGGTACCGAAGCCCATGTGCTCGAGTTGCATGGTCGGTGCGACGAAGCCGGCGCGGCGCGCCACCTCGAAGACCATCTGGAAGTGCAGGGCCTGGCGCTGGTCGACGAAGTAGAGCGCCCGATCGGCGTGCAGCTGGCGGCTGCGGTAGCGCATGGCGGCCAGGTCGGTGGTGGAATAGAGATAGCCGCCACCGGCCTTTTGCACGATCACCGGCAGGGGATTGCCCTCGGCGTTCTTGAATTCGTCGAGAAAGACGCAGCGGGCGCCGTCGCTCTCGGTGAGCAGGCCGGCGGCGTCCAGATCGCTCACCACCTGGGCCAGGTCGTCGTTGTAGGCGCTCTCGCCCTTGACGTCGGCCGGGGTCAGGCGGACGTTGAGGCGGTCGTAGACTTCCTGGCAGTGGGACAGGGAGACGGCATTGAAGCGTTCCCAGAGTCGCAGGCAGTGGGCATCGCCGGCCTGCAGCGCCACCACCAGTTCGCGCGCGCGAGCGGCGAATTCCGGCGAGGCGTCGAAGCGCCCCTTGGCGGCGCGATAGAACACCTCGAGATCGGCCAGCTCGCCTTCGGCGGCTTGCGGCTGCTCTTCCATGTAGGCCAGCAGCATGCCGAACTGGGTGCCCCAGTCACCCACGTGGTTCTGGCGGATCACCTCGTCGCCGAGGAATTCCAGCACCCGCGCCGCGGCGTCACCGATGATGGTCGAACGCAGGTGACCGACGTGCATCTCCTTGGCCAGGTTCGGCGAGGAAAGGTCCACCACGACGCGCTGACGCGGCTCGTGCCTGGGCACCCCCAGATGCGGATCGGCAAAGGCGGCATCCAGGCGCGCGGCCAGTTGCGCGTGATTCTGGAAGAAGTTGAGAAAGCCGGGGCCGGCGATTTCCACCTTGCTGACCGCCGGATCGGCGGGCAGGGCGGCGAGCAGCTTTTCGGCCAGGTCGCGGGGCTTGGCGCGAGCCGGCTTGGCCAGCAGCAGGGCGACGTTGCTGGCGAAGTCGCCGTGGCTCTTGTCCTTGGTGTTTTCGACCTGGATGGCCGGAGCCACGTCGGCCGGCAGGGTGCCGTCGGCGATCAGGCGGTCGAGGGCGTGCTGGATGAGCTGGCGGATGCTGTCTTTCATGGTCATTGGCCTTCGGCGTGCGCCGAGCGCGCACTGCGATGAAAACCCGGCATTATCCGTGGCGAGCCCGGCCTTGCCAATGGTAAGCCAATGCCACTAGAAGAGATCGATGGGATCCACGTCCAGCGACCAGCGCACCTGACGGGCTTCAGGCAGGCTTTCCAGCTGGACGACCCAGATGCCCAGCAGGCGATGCAGAGGCGCGCGGCTGCTGCTTTGCAGCAGCAACTGGGCCCGGTGGCGACCGGCGCGGCGCTCCATCGGCGCCGGTACCGGCCCCAGCAACTCCACCTGAGGCAGGGCGAGATTGACCGCCAGGCCCTCGGCGACGTGATAGGCCGCCTCCAGGAAATTCTCCACCTGGTCCTGGCGATGGGCATCGGCGCGCAGCAGCGCCAGATAGGCGAAGGGCGGCAGCCCGGCGGCGCGGCGCTCCTGCAGAGCCTGGCGGGCAAAGGCCGGATAACCCTCCTCGGCCAGCTGCACCATCAGCGGATGATCGGCCAGATGGGTCTGGATCAGCACCTGCCCCGGCTCCTCGGCGCGACCGGCGCGACCGGCCACCTGGACGATCTGCTGGGCCATGCGCTCGCTGGCGCGGAAGTCGGCGGAAAACAGCCCGCTGTCGGCGTCCAGCACGGCCACCAAGGTCACCTTTGGAAAGTGGTGCCCCTTGGCGAGCATCTGGGTGCCGACCAGGATGCAGGGCACCCCACTGTGGATGGTGCGCAGGAGTTTGCCCAAGGCGTCCTTGCGTGCCGTGGTGTCGCGGTCGATGCGCAGCACCGGGACGTCCGGAAACAGCAGCTGCAGGCGTTCCTCGGCGCGTTCGGTACCGGCACCCACCGGGCGCAGGTCGAGCTTGCCGCAGGACGGGCAATGCCGCGGCGGCGTCTGGCGCTGATCGCAGTGGTGGCAGCGCAATTCGCCGGAGCCGCGGTGATAGGTCATGCGCGCATCGCAGCGCGGGCACTGGGCCAGCCAGCCGCAGTCGTGGCAGAGCAGGGTGGGAGCGAAGCCGCGACGATTGAGGAACACCAGCACCTGCTGACCGCGCTCCAGGGTCGCGCCCATGGCCTTGAGCAGTGGCTGGGAGAGGCCGCTGTCCAGCGGACGGCTGCGCACGTCCAGGCGCTCGAAGCGCGGCGGCTGGGCGCCACCGGCACGGAGCGACAGGCGCAGGTGGGCATAGCGCCCCTGGTCGGCGTTGTGCAGGCTTTCCAGCGAGGGCGTGGCCGAGCCCAGCACCACCGGCAGATTCTCGAAGCGCGCGCGAACCACCGCCAGGTCGCGAGCGTGGTACCTGAGGCCCTCCTGCTGTTTATAGGAGGCGTCGTGTTCCTCATCGACGATGATCAGCCCAGGGTGTTTGAGTGGGGTGAACAGCGCCGAGCGGGTGCCGACCACGATGTCCAGTTCGCCATCGCGGGCGGCCAGCCAGATATCCATGCGCTCGCGATCGGTCAGCGCCGAGTGCAGCAGGGCGATGCGGGCATTGAAGCGCTGCTCGAAACGCCCCAGGGTCTGCGGGCCCAGGTTGATCTCGGGGATCAGTAGCAGCGCCTGGCGCCCCGCTTCCAGGGTGGCGCGGATCAGTTGCAGATAGACCTCGGTCTTGCCGCTGCCGGTCACCCCTTCCAGGAGATGGCAGTGGAAGCCGCTGCCGGCGCGGACCGCTTCGTAGGCCAGGCGCTGCTCGCTGTTGAGTGGCAACTCGGCCTGGGCCAGCCAGGAACCCTGGTGCCGCGTCGGCTGGTGATAGCGGGTCTCCACCGTGACCAGGCCCTTGGCCTGCAGCAGATCGAGACTGTCCTTGACCAGGCCGAGCTGACCGAGCAATTCGTGCAGCACCCCGTGGGGGTGCTGGCGCAGGGTCTTGAGTGCCTCGCGCTGGCGCGGCGCGCGGGCCAGGCGTGGATCTTCCGGGCGCGCATCGGGCTGGGCGATCCAGAAGCGCTGCAGTCGTCGCTCGGCCGGCTCCCCCTGACGCAAAAGGGCAGGAAGTGCCCAGCTCAGGGTGTCGCCGAGGCTGTGCTGATAGTACTGGGCAGACCACTGGCAGAGCTCGAACAGCGCGCTGGGCAGCGGCGGACGCTCGTCGAGCAGTTGCAGTGCCTTGCGCAGCTTGTCCGGCGGCACCTCGGTTTCCCGGGCCACCTCGATCAGCACCCCGACCACCTCGCGGCGACCGAAGGGTACCCGCAGCCGCACGCCCGGGCGCAACTGCTCCTCGACCACTCCCTTGGGCGGCAGATAGTCGAACAGGCGGCGCAGTGGGGAGGGCAGCGCCAGGCGCAGGATCAGGGGCACGGCAGGGCTCGCAGGAGGAAAGCCCGATGGTAGCAGACGGGCGGTGAGGGGGCTGCTTGCACCTCCTATCTGCTCTGGTATGATTTGCAGCCCAAATCTGTGCGGTATCCGGCAATGGCGCCGGGTGGCGGCACAGCTAGACCCCGAGGATAGTCCCATGAAAGCTGATATCCATCCGCAGTACGATGCCATCGAAGCCACCTGCAGCTGCGGCAACGTCATCAAGACCCGCTCGACCCTGAGCAAGAACATTCACCTGGACGTCTGCTCCGAATGCCACCCGTTCTACACTGGCAAGCAGAAGGTCCTGGACGCTGGCGGCCGTATCGATCGCTTCAAGCAGCGCTTCGGCGTGTTCGGCAGCAACAAGTAATGCGCTGCCGTCGGCCATCTCTGCATGGTTCGACACTGAAAAAGGCGTCCCTCTGGGGCGCCTTTTTTGTTTGTGGCCTAGCTGGCGCCCCGGTGGCCCAGGCGGCGGACTGTCCGTTGCTGCCGGGCGGACAGGAGGTCGTGGTCCGCCAGGTGGTCGACGGCGATACCCTGCGCCTGGTCGACGGCCGTTCGGTGCGCCTGATCGGCGTCAATGCTCCGGAGCTGGGCACGTCCGGCGGTACCGCCCAGCCCTATGCCGAGGCGGCGCGTCGGCGGCTGCTTGAGCTGGTCGCGGCCAGCGACCAGCGCCTGCGGCTGGTGCCGGGCAGCGAGGCGACCGACCACTATGGTCGCACCCTGGCGCATCTCTATGATCGCCAGGGCGGCAACCTGGAAGCCCGGCTGATAGCCGAGGGCTTCGGCTATGCCGTCGCCATCGCGCCCAATACCCGGCTGGCCGCCTGTCAGGCCGCCGCGGAAAGCCAGGCGCGCAAGGCGCGACGGGGCGTCTGGAAGCAGGATCCGACCATCGCCTCGACCCGCTTGGAAGAGAGTGGTTTCGCCGTGGTGCGGGGGCGTCTGCTGGACGTCGAGCGCAATCGTGGCGGCCTCTGGCTGCAGTTCGAAGGCGATCTGGTGGTCAATGTCCCCGAGCGCTTCGTCGCGGCCTTCGACGAGGTGCCGCTGCGCCAATGGACAGGGCGCGACCTCGAAGCCCGAGGCTGGATCGTCGATCGCAGTCGGCGCCAGGAAGCGGGTCGCGGGCGCTGGCAGATGACCCTGAGCGACCCGCACATGCTGGGTTTGCGGGTTGAATCGTTTTAGCCGAAAGTCGTATTGCGATTGATTTCAGGCATATGGCCGATTGCTTGTGGCACCTTGAGTCTTTGCGTATTCTCGCCCGACCCAAGACCCACACCACGCGGATATACCAATAATGTCTGATCTCAAAACCGCCGCCCTCGAATACCACGCCCAACCGCGCCCCGGCAAACTCAGCGTCGAGCTGACCAAGCCCACCGCGACCGCCCGTGACCTGTCCCTGGCCTACAGTCCCGGCGTCGCCGAACCGGTCCGCGAGATCGGTCGCGATCCCGAACTGGCCTACCGTTACACCGGCAAGGGCAACCTGGTCGCCGTGATCTCCGACGGTACCGCCATCCTCGGCCTGGGCAACCTCGGCCCGCTGGCCTCCAAGCCGGTGATGGAAGGCAAGGGCGTGCTGTTCAAGCGCTTCGCCGGTGTGGACGTCTTCGACATCGAGGTGGACGCCGAGAGCCCCCAGGCCTTCATCGACACCGTCAAGCGCATCTCCATCACCTTCGGCGGCATCAACCTCGAAGACATCAAGGCGCCCGAGTGCTTCGAGATCGAGCGCGCCCTGATCGAGCAGTGCGACATCCCGGTCTTCCACGATGACCAGCATGGCACCGCCATCGTCACCGCCGCCGGCATGCTCAACGCCCTGGAAATCGCCGGCAAGCGTCTGGAAGACGCCAAGATCGTCTGCCTGGGTGCCGGCGCTGCCGCCATCTCCTGCATGCGCCTCCTGGCCAGCATGGGCGCCAAGGTCGAGAACATCTACATGATCGACCGTCAGGGCGTGGTCCACAGCGGTCGCAGCGACCTGAACCAGTACAAGGCGGCCTTCGCCACCGAGACCAGCAAGCGCACCCTGGACGACGCCCTCGAAGGCGCCGATGTCTTCGTCGGTCTGTCCGGTCCGAACCTGTTGTCGGCGGAAGGCCTCAAGCGCATGGCGGCCAACCCCATCGTCTTCGCCTGCTCCAACCCGGATCCGGAAATCACCCCCGAGCTGGCCCACGCCACCCGCGACGACGTGATCATGGCCACCGGTCGCTCCGACTATCCGAACCAGGTCAACAACGTGCTGGGCTTCCCCTTCATCTTCCGCGGTGCCCTGGACGTTCGCGCCCGGGTGATCAACGAAGAGATGAAGATCGCCGCGGCCCTGGCCCTGCGTGATCTGGCCAAGCTGCCGGTGCCCAAGGAAGTCTGCGCCGCCTACAACGTCGACAGCCTGAGCTTCGGTCGCGAGTACATCATTCCCAAGCCGATGGACGCGCGCCTGATCACCCTGGTATCCGATGCCGTGGCCAAGGCCGCCATCGAGACCGGCGTGGCCACGCTGCCCTATCCGGCGAACTATCCGCTGAAGTCGGTGGATGACGTCTTCGCCAAGTAAGGCCCGAAGCAAAAAAAACCCCGCCAAGGCGGGGTTTTTTATTGGGCGCGGATCAGAAGATGTCCATGGGCACGTTTTCGCTGGAGGGCAGTGGCGTGCCGGGCGCGACGCCGGGCGGCAGCTCGTCCAGGCTCGGCGGGGTGTCCTCGCTCTTGAACAGCTCGAAATAGGCGTTGGGCGTGCCGGGCGGCGCGGCGCGACCCGTGGTGGGATCGACGCGGATGGAAACGATGCCGTCCGGTTCCTTGAGCTGATGCGGCGGCTTGTCCTTGAGCGCCGCGCCCATGTAGCTCATCCAGATCGGCAGGGCCACGGTGCCACCGAATTCCTGGCGACCCAGGGTCTCGGGCTGATCGAAGCCGGCCCAGACCGTGGTCACGTAGTCGCCGTTGTAGCCGGAGAACCAGGTGTCCTTGGATTCGTTGGTGGTGCCGGTCTTGCCGGCCAGGTCGTTGCGACCCAGTTCCAGCGCCTTGCGCCCGGTACCGCGCTTGATCACGTCCTGCAGCATGCTGTTCATGATGAAGGCGTTGCGCGGGTCGATGACCTGGGGCGCGAACACCGGCGGCGGATTGGCCGGATCGGCAGCGGTGGTATCGGCCACCGGTGTGACCTCGACGCCGGCTGCGGCCTTGGCCTGCACCTGCTGGGGCACCCGCGGCGCGGCAGTGCGATAGACCACCTTGCCGTCGCGATCGGTCACGTGATCGACCACGTAGGGCGTCACCTTGTAGCCTTCGTTGGCGAACACCGACCAGCCGGTGGCCACCTCCAGCGGCGTCAGGCCCGGGGTGCCGAGGGCGAGGGACAGGTTGCGCGGCAACTGATCGCGCTCGAAGCCGAAGCGACTGACGTAATCCAGCGCATAGTCGATGCCGATGGCCTGCAGCACCCGGATGGACACCAGGTTGCGCGAGCGATACAGCGCCTCGCGCAGGCGGATGGGGCCGAGGAAGGTGTTGTTGTCGTTCTTCGGTCGCCAGGCTTCGTCGGGATTCTCGTCCATGAAGACGATGGGCGCATCGTTGACCAGGCTGGCGGCGGTGAAGCCCTTCTCCAGGGCCGCGCTATAGATGAACGGCTTGAAGCTGGAGCCGGGCTGGCGGCGGGCTTGGGTCGCGCGGTTGTAGTTGCTTTGCTCGAAGGAGAAACCACCGATCAGGGCGCGGATGGCGCCATCCTGGGGATCAAGCGACACCAGGGCGCTCTGCGCCTTGGGGATCTGCGAGAACTTCAGGCTGCCATCGTCCTGGCGCTGCACCCGGATCAGGTCGCCGACCTTGACCACGTCGGCCGGACCGTTCGGGCGCGGCCCCAGGCTGTTGGCGCTGAGGTAGGGGCGTGCCCACTTCATCGAGTCCCAGGAGACCGCCTCTTCCTTGCCCTCGCGGGTCAGGACCAGGATGCCGCTCTTCTCCACCTGGGTGACGATGGCCGGATCCTGGCCGCCGACAATGCGCTGCTTCTGGATCAGCGCGGTCCACTCGGGGCGGCTGCGGTTGGGCCACTGGGCCTCGGGGCCGCGATAGCCATGGCGGCGGTCATAGTCGGTCAGGCCGTCGCGCACGGCGTTGAAGGCGTCCGTCTGCAGCCGGCTGTCGATGGTGGTATAGACCTGATAACCGTCGGTATAGGCGTCGCCGCCGTAGCGCCCGACCATTTCCGCCCGCGCCATTTCGGCGATGTAGGGAGCGTTGAGTTCAGGCACGGCGACGTGGTGGTAGGCCTCGAGCGGCTCGGCGATGCCGGCCTGGTAGGCCGCCTGATCGATATAACCGAGCTTGAACATGCGTTCGAGGATCCAGTTGCGTCTTTCCAGGCTACGCTCAGGATTAGCGACCGGGTTGTAGCGCGACGGCGCCTTGGGCAGACCGGCGATCATCGCCATCTGGGCGACGGTCAGGTCCTTGATGGACTTGCCGTAGTAGACCTGGGCGGCGGCCTCGATACCGTAGGCGCGGTTGCCCAGGTAGATCTTGTTGACGTAGAGCTCGAGGATCTCGTCCTTGCTCAGTTGGCGCTCGATTTGCAGCGCCAGGAGGATCTCGGTGAATTTGCGCGAGAAGCTGCGTTCGCTGGTCAGGAAGTAGTTCTTGGCGACCTGCATGGTGATGGTGCTGCCGCCGGTCTGGATATGTCCGGTCTTGACCAGCTGGCTCACTGCGCGCGCCAGGCTTTTCACATCCACGCCATAGTGATTGGCGAAGTTGTCATCCTCGGCGGAGAGCAGGGCATGGATGAAGTTGGGCGGTATCTCGTTGAACCGCAGCGGCGAGCGGCGCATTTCGCCGAATTCGGCGATGAGTTTGCCGTCCGCGCTGTACACCCGCAGAGGGATCTGCAGTTGCACGTTTCGCAGGGCGTCGATGGAGGGCAGGCTGGGGCTGAGGTAGAGGAAGGCACCGCTGAGACCCAGCAAAAGGCTGCAGACCAGGGCGACCAACGACCACCAGAAAAATTTCAGAACACGCATCAAGAGACTTTTCGAATGGAAAGAAGGAAAGGGCGACAGGTGAGGGTCAGCCTACACGGCGTCGCCATTATAGGCGCGTTTGGCGGTTGGCCGCTATTTGCTCGGGTGTCAAGTCTGTTATCTAATGCCCGTCCGCGGAAGACCACCGTCGCTCATAGGGAACTGATGTGCTAGGGCTATTCAGAAAGAAGGCGAATACGCTGCTGGGTATCGACGTCAGTTCGACATCCGTGAAACTCATCGAGTTGAGCCGTTCAGGCGGACGCTACCGGGTGGAGGCCTATGCGGTCGAGCCCCTGCCGGCCAATGCCGTGGTGGAAAAGAACATCGCCGAACTCGAAGGCGTGGGCCTGGCCATCGGCCGGGTGCTGGTCAAGGCGCGCAGCTCCGCGCGCAGCGCTGCGGTGGCCGTCTCCGGCTCGGCGGTGATCGCCAAGACCATCGAGATGGATGCCGGCCTGACCGACGACGAGCTGGAAAACCAGATCAAGCTGGAAGCCGACCAGTACATTCCCTATCCGCTGGACGAGGTCGCCATCGACTTCGAGGTGCAGGGGCCGTCGCCGCGCAACGCCGAGCGCGTCGAGGTGCTGCTGGCCGCCTGCCGGAAGGAAAACGTCGAGGTTCGCGAGGCGGCCCTGGCGCTGGCCGGTGTCGCGGCCAAGGTGGTCGACGTCGAGGCCTATGCCTTGGAGCGCGCCTACCAGTTGCTGGCCAACCAGCTCGGCGGCCATGTCGACGACCTGACCGTGGCGGTGGTCGACATCGGCGCCACCATGACCACCCTGAGCGTGCTGCACAACGGCAAGACCATCTATACCCGCGAGCAGTTGTTCGGCGGTCGTCAGCTCACCGAGGAAATCCAGCGCCGCTACGGCCTCTCGGTGGAGGAGGCCGGTCTGGCCAAGAAGCAGGGTGGATTGCCGGACGACTACCAGAGCGAGGTGCTGACGCCCTTCCGCGAGGCCGTGGTGCAGCAGGTGGCGCGTTCGCTGCAGTTCTTTTTCGCCGCCGGGCAATACAATGATGTGGACTACATCTTGCTTGCTGGAGGAACCGCGTCAATTTCCGGACTCGACCGCTTGATCCAGCAGAAAATCGGCACCCCCACGGTCCTGGCCAATCCCTTCGCCGACATGACCGTCAGCAACAAGGTCAATGCGGCAGCCCTGGCGGGTGACGCCCCGGCGCTGATGATCGCCTGCGGCCTGGCCATGAGGAGTTTCGACTAGATGGCCCGCATCAACCTCTTGCCCTGGCGGGAGCAGCTGCGCGAAGAAAGGCGCAAGCAGTTCCTGGTGATCCTGGGCGGTATCTTCGTGCTCTCGTGCGGCGCCGTGTTTCTCGGGGATCAGTACCTGTCCGGCGAGATTGCCCGGCAGGAGGCGCGCAACGCCTTCATCCAGCAGAACATCGCCCAGCTGGACGTGCGCATCAAGGAGATCAGCGAACTCAAGACCCGTCGTCAGCAACTGCTGGCGCGGATGAAGATCATCCAGGACCTGCAAGGCAACCGCCCGGTCATCGGCCACGTCTTCGACCAGTTGGTGCGTACCCTGCCGGACGGCGTCTACTTCCGCGAGCTGAAGATGCAGGGCGACACCCTGTCGATCAGCGGCGAGGCGGAATCCAACAACCGCGTCTCCAACCTGATGCGTAACCTGGATGCCTCCGACTGGTTCGCGTCGCCTACGCTGATCGAGGTCAAGGCGACCACTGCCGGAGCGGTGGACCAGGCCAACACCTTCCAGCTCACTGTCAAGCAGACCCAGCCCGGCGCCCCCGTTGCCCCGGCCCCGCTCGCCAAGGGAGGCAAACCATGAGTCTCGCCGATTCCCTGGCCAGCCTGCGCAAGGTTGACATCAACGAACTCAGCCTGGAGAACCTCGGTTCCTGGCCCAAGCCGGTCAAGGTCATCGCCTGCCTGCTGATCATGCTGGTGGTGCTGCTGCTCGGCTATCAGTTCCATCTCAGCGACATGCAGGCCCAGCTGGACAGTCAGCGCAATCAGGAAGAGACGCTCAAGCAGCAATACGCCAGCAAGGCCTTCCAGGCCGCCAATCTGGATGCCTACAAGCAGCAGATGGTGGAGATGGAGGAGTCCTTCGGTGCCCTGCTGCGGCAACTGCCCGGCGATACCGAGGTGCCGGCGCTGCTGGAAGACATCACCCGCACCGGTCTCGGCAGCGGTCTGGAATTCGAGCAGATCAAGCTGCTGCCCGAAGTCACCCAGCAGTTCTACGTCGAGTTGCCGATCCAGATCACCGTGGTGGGCAACTATCACGACCTGGCGACCTTCGTCAGCAGCGTCTCCAGCCTGCCGCGCATCGTCACCCTGCACGACTTCGATCTCAAGCCGGTGGACGACAAGAATGCCAATGGTGGCGGTACGGTCTCCGGAGGCGGCGGCAAGTTGCGCATGAACGTCCTGGCCAAGACCTACAGGTACAACGACAAGGGGCTCGGCAAATGAGGACGCCCCTGTTGCTTTGCCTGCTGACCGGCGTGCTGGTCGGCTGTGGTTCCAGCGATACCAGCGATCTGCAGGCCTTCATGGACGAAACCCGGGCCAAGCCGCGCGGTTCCATCGAGCCGCTGCCGCAGTTTCGCGCCTACGAACCCTTCACCTACGCCGCCGCGGCCCTGCGCAGCCCCTTCCAGGCGCCGGTGCGCATCGATCCCACGGTGCGCCAGCGCGGAACCGGCAACATCAAGCCGGACGCGAATCGGCCCAAGCAGTTTCTCGAAGGCTTCAACATCGAGACCTTCAGCATGGTCGGCATCCTGGCCAATGCCAGCGGCCGCTATGCTTTGGTCAACGGTGCCGGGGGCGTGCATCGCGTCAAGGTGGGGGACTACCTGGGGCGCAACGATGGGCGCATCACCAAGATTACCGATGGCGAGATCGACGTGATCGAAATCGTCCCGGATGGCGAGGGTGGCTGGCTGGAACGGCCGCGCACCATCACCTTGAAGGAAAAGACTTAAATGGGCAGGGCGAGCACTGTGAACACTACTATCGCGGGACGACTGGGACTGGCCCTGCTGCTGAGCAGCCTGGCCGGTCAGGCCCTGGCAGCCGATCTGCAGGCCTTGAACGTCGCCTCCCTGCCCGGGGATCGTATCGAACTCAAGCTGACCTTCGATCAGCCGGTGCCGGTGCCCAAGGGCTACACCATCGAGCAGCCGGCGCGGATTGCCCTGGATCTGCCCGGCGTGGCCAACAAGCTGGGTACCAAGAGCCGCGAGCTGGGCAATGGCAATGCTCGCAGCGTGACGGTGGTCGAGGCGGGAAATCGCACCCGCCTGATCATCAACCTCACCAACCTGGCCAGCTACGACACCCGGGCCGACGGCCGCAACCTGTTCGTCACCATCGGCGGCACCGCCGGTCGCCAGACTGCCAGCGCCCAGGCCAATCTGACGCCCAACCTGCCGCGCGCCGCCGCGCCGGCCACCGTGACCGCACCCTCGTCCGCCCCCCTGCCCGGTGCGGTCGCCCGCACGCCGCTGCCGCCGACCCAGGCCACTTCCACCGTAGCGGCCATGACCGCGCCGCGGCCGCAACTGCGCGGCAAGGCGATCCGCCATATCGATTTCCAGCGGGGTCCCCAGGGCGAGGGCAACGTGGTCATCGACCTGAGCGAGACCGGCATCAACCCGGACATCCAGGAGCAGGGCGGCAAGATCCGCCTGACCTTCGCCGGTACCCAGCTGCCCGAAGAGCTGCGCGTGCGCCTGGACGTCAAGGACTTCGCCACCCCGGTGCAGTTCGTCAACGCCTCCGCTGACAGCGGCGGGGCGTCCATCGTCATCGAGCCGACCGGGACCTACGACTACCTGGCCTACCAGACCAACAATCGTCTGACCCTGAGCGTCAAGCCGCTCACCACCGAGGAAAAGGAAAAGCGCGCAGCCGATCGCTTCACCTATACCGGTGAAAAACTGTCGCTGAATTTCCAGGACATCGACGTCCGCTCGGTGCTGCAGCTGATCGCCGATTTCACCAATCTCAACCTGGTGGCGAGCGACACCGTGCAGGGTAACATCACCCTGCGCCTGCAGAACGTGCCCTGGGACCAGGCGCTGGATCTGATCCTCAAGACCAAGGGTCTCGACAAGCGCCAGATCGGCAACGTGCTGCTGGTGGCGCCGGCCGACGAGATCGCCGCGCGCGAGCGTCAGGAGCTGGAATCCCAGAAGCAGATCCAGCAACTGGCCCCGCTGCGTCGCGACCTGATCCAGGTCAACTACGCCAAGGCCGCCGATATCGCCAAGCTGTTCCAGTCGGTGACCAGCGCCGACAAGACCGCCGACGAGCGCGGCTCCATCTCGGTGGACGAGCGCACCAACAGCATCATTGCCTACCAGACCCAGAATCGCCTGGACGAACTCCGGCGCATCGTCTCGCAACTGGACATCCCGGTGCGCCAGGTGATGATCGAGGCGCGGCTGGTGGAGGCCAACGTCGACTACAGCAAGCAGCTGGGCGTGCGCTGGGGCGGTAACGCCAGTTCGGGCAACTTCGCGGTCTATGGCAAGGACGGCGCCACCACGGTCGATCCTACTACCGGTCAGGCCTTCCTGCCGGGCACCAGTACCGTGGGTAATTTCACTTCTACCAACGGCGTCGCGCCCACGCCCTTCGTCGACATGGGCGTTTCCGGCAGCACCTCGGGCATCGGCGTCGGCTTCATGGTCGGTGGCAAGATGCTCGACCTGCAGCTGTCCGCGCTGCAATCCAGCGGCAATGGTGAAATCATCTCCCAGCCCAAGGTGGTGACCTCGGACAAGGAGACCGCCAAGATCCTGCGCGGTACCGAGATCCCCTACCAGGAAGCCAGCTCCAGCGGTGCCACCAGCACCAGCTTCAAGCAGGCTGCCCTGTCGCTGGAGGTCACACCGCAGATCACCCCGGACAACCGCATCATCATGGAGGTCAAGGTCAACAAGGATGCCCCTGACTACCAGAATGCCCTCAACGGCGTGCCGCCGATCAGCAAGAACGAGGTCAATGCCAAGGTGCTGGTGAGCGATGGCGAGACCATCGTGCTGGGCGGGGTGTTCTCCAATACCCAGACCAAGTCCACCACCAAGGTGCCGATGCTGGGGGATATTCCCTATGTCGGCCGACTGTTCCGCCGGGATTCGGTCACCGACAGCAAAGTCGAGCTGCTGATCTTCCTCACGCCGCGTATCATGAACAACCAGGCGATAGCGGTTGGTCGATGACATAAGTGCGTAATCTGTTTCTCGTAGGACCGATGGGCTCGGGCAAGAGCACCATCGGCCGGCTCCTGGCGAAGGAATTGCGGCTGCCGTTCAAGGATTCCGACAAGGTAATCGAAGAACGTACCGGTGCCGACATCCCCTGGATCTTCGATGTGGAAGGCGAGCAGGGCTTTCGCGAGCGCGAACGCGCCGCGATCGCCGAGCTGTGCGCGGAAAACGGCCTGGTAATGGCCACCGGCGGGGGCGCCGTGCTGCGCGAGGACAATCGCCAGGCGCTCAAGCACGGCGGACGGGTCATCTATCTGCATGCCTCCATCGAGCAGCAGATCGAACGCACCTCCCGCGATCGCAACCGTCCCCTCCTGCAGACCGCCGATCCCGCGGCGGTGCTGCGCAATCTCATGGCCATGCGCGACCCGCTGTACCGCGAGATCGCCGATATCATCATCGAGACCGACGAGCGGCCACCCCGGCTGGTCGTGCTGCAGATACTCGACCGTCTGAAAGCCCTGGCGCCGCATTAAAGCCGCGTGCGTTCTGCGCTATGCTAGGCGCCCTTTGAATCAAGGTGACGGCATGCGGACTCTTCACGTCGAGCTCGGTGAGCGCAGCTACCCGATCTACATCGGCCAGGGCCTCCTGGATCGGCCGGACTGCTTCCTGCCCCATCTCGCCGGGCGCAAGGTGGCGATCGTCACCAATGAAACCATCGCGCCGCTCTATCTGGAGCGCCTGCTGCGCACCCTGGGCGACCGCCAGGTCAGCTCGATCGTGCTGCCCGATGGCGAGGCGCACAAGAACTGGGAAACCCTGCAGCTGATCTTCGACGGCCTGCTGCAGGATCGCCATGATCGCAAGACCACCCTCATCGCCCTCGGTGGCGGGGTGATCGGCGACATGGGCGGATTCGCCGCGGCCTGCTATCAGCGCGGGGTGGACTTCATCCAGGTGCCGACCACGCTGCTGTCCCAGGTCGATTCCTCGGTGGGTGGCAAGACCGGCATCAACCACCCGCTGGGCAAGAACATGATCGGCGCCTTCTACCAGCCCAAGGCCGTGGTCATCGATACCGACAGCCTGGCGACCCTGCCGGCGCGCGAACTGTCGGCGGGTCTGGCCGAGGTCATCAAGTACGGCCTGATCTGCGACGAACCCTTCCTCGGCTGGCTCGAAGAGCATGTCGAGGCGCTGCTGGCGCTGGACCAGCAGGCCCTCACCCAAGCCATCGAGCGTTCCTGCGCGGCCAAGGCCCAGGTGGTCGGCAGCGACGAGCGCGAGTCGGGCCTGCGTGCCATCCTCAATCTCGGCCATACCTTCGGTCACGCCATCGAGACCCACCAGGGCTATGGCGTCTGGCTGCATGGCGAGGCGGTTTCCGCCGGCATGGTCATGGCGTTGCAGATGTCCCTGCTGCTGGGCTGGCTCACGGCTGCCCAGCGCGACCGCGCCCTGCGCCTGCTGGTCCGGGCAGGACTTCCCGTGGTACCGCCGGCGGACATGCAGCCGGCCGATTTCGAACGCCTCATGGCGGTGGACAAGAAGGTCCTGGATGGACAACTCCGGCTGGTACTGCTCAGTGACCTGGGCCAGGCCGTGGTGACCGCCGACTTCGCCCGCGACATTCTCGAGCAGACGCTGCGTACCGATTACCAAGCGCTGACCGCCCAGTAAGGAGAACAAGAGAGTCCCATGTCCAATCTGCACGCCGACGAAGCTTTCCTCGGTCACTATCAGTTCACTCACGACCCGTTCGCCGCCCGCGTTCCCGGTTTCAAATTCTTTCCGGCGCAGCGCAAGCCGGTGCTGGGCCAGTTGCATCATCTGGCCCGCTACAGCCAGCTGCTGCTGGTAGTCAGCGGCCCCGAGGGCAGTGGCAAGACGCTGCTGCGCCAGGCGCTGGCGGCCAGTACCAAAAAGGAGGCCGTGCACTGCGTGGTGATTTCCGCGCAGAACGGCGGCGACGCCCGTACCGTGCTGGCCCAGGTCGCCAAGGGCGTGGGAGCCGACAGCCAGACGCCGGCGGCCATTCTCGCGCAGGCGGCGGAAGTGCGCCTGGCGGGGCAGGAGGTCTACATCCTGGTGGATGACGCCGAGGCGCTGGCCACCCCCGCGCTGGAAGCCCTGCTGGAACTGGCCGGTGGCGGCGAAAAGGAGCGCCTGCACGTCTTCCTGTTCGGCGAAGCGGAAGTGGTGATGCGCCTGGAAGACATCGCCCAGGGCGAAGAGCGCTATCACGCCATCGAGTTGCTGCCCTACAGCGAGAGCGAGGCCGAGGAATATCTGGCCCAGCGCCTGGAGGGTGCCGGCCAGGGCCTGGAGATCTTTACCGACGAGCAACTCGCGACCATCCACCAGCGCTCCGGCGGCTGGCCCGGTCGGCTCAACGAAGAAGCCCGGGATGTCCTGGTGGCGGGCATGAGCGCCCGGCGCAAGAAGGCCGCCGCACCGGCGAAGGGCTCGCGCAATCTGCTGGCGGCGCTGCCGCGCAAGCACCTGGTCATTCTCGGGGTGGTGGTGCTGGCAGTCGGCGCCGCGGCGCTGTCGCTGAAGGGCGGCAAGAGCGAGGCCCCGGCCACCGGCACGGCCGGACAGGACCTGCCCATGGGTGGCCAGAACACCGCCTCTGCCGGCAAGGACGCCCAAGGGGCGCCCATCCAGTTCGACGGCTCTTCCAAGCCGCTGCCCCTGCCGCTGGTGGGTGAGTCGCAGCCGGTCATCCGTGAACCCCTGGCGGAAGCGGCTGGTGGCCGGCAGGCGGGTACCGCGGCCGGTAACGACATGGGCGCTGGCGGCGTGCCGCCGACCGTGACCACCGAGGCCCCGCCGGTCAGTGACGAAGACGAACTGCCCAGCCGGACACCGGCACGCACGCCAGCGCCCAGTGCGCCGGCAGTGGCTGCCCCGGCGCCCCGGCATACCGCGCCTGCGCCTACCGCCGCGCCGGCACCGGCCAAGCCGGCCCCGACGGCGGCGCCTGCCCACGCCGGCAGTGCCGCGGCGGGCTGGTACGGCAGCCAGTCCGGTAGCAAATACGCCTTGCAGGTGGTGGGCACCAGCACCGAAAAGGCCGCGCAGGACTTCATCGCCGGCCAGTCCGACAGTGGCAACTTCCGCTATTTCAAGAAGAGCTACCAGGGCAAGGCGCTCTATGTGGTGACCTACGGCAACTTCGCCAATCGGGCGGCGGCGGAAGCGGCGGTCAAGCAGCTGCCGGCCAAGGTGCAGGCCAGCAAACCCTGGCCGCGGACCTTCGCCAGCATCCAGCAGGACATCGCCACCAGTCGCTGATTCTTGCCTGAAATGCAAATAAAGCCCCGGTGCTATCACGAGCGTGATGCCGGGGCTTTCTTTTTTGCGTCACCAAATTTTCATCAGGTGTCATCAGTGTTTGTCGTAAGCGATTTTTTCGCTACACTGGTCGGCCTTTGACTGTCCGAAAAAAGTTCAAATAAGCGGACCGTTTTGTGATGCCTTCGCAATAACCTGATTGCCGGTGAGAGCGCTATGAAAGCAGGCCTGTTCAATCCCGATAGCTTCAAGGACAACTGCGGCTTCGGCCTGATCGCCCATATGCAGGGCGAGCCCAGCCACGACCTGCTGGAAACGGCCATTGAAGCCCTGACCTGCATGACCCACCGGGGCGGTATCAACGCGGACGGCAAGACCGGTGACGGTTGCGGTCTGCTCATGCAGAAGCCGGACGCCTTCCTGCGCGCCATCGCCCAGGAGCAGTTCGGTGCCGAATTGCCCGAGCAGTACGCTGCCGGCGTGGTGTTCTTCAACCAGGACGAGGCCCGTGCCGAACGGGCCCGTGCCAACATGAACCTGGAGATCGAGGCCGCCGGCCTGACCCTGGTCGGCTGGCGCAAGGTGCCCATCGACACCTCGGTGCTGGGTGAATTGGCCCTGGCCCGCCTGCCGCGCATCGAGCAGGTGTTCGTCGCCGGTCCGGGTCTCGACGACCAGCAGTTCGGCGTCAAGCTGTTCTCCGCCCGCCGCCGTTCCTCGGTGCGCAACGCCGAGGACGCCGAGCACTACATCTGCAGCCTGTCGTCCCGGGTCATCGTCTACAAGGGCC
The DNA here is from genome assembly GCF_029872515.1 of Pseudomonas flavocrustae. Lineage (NCBI taxonomy): Bacteria > Pseudomonadati > Pseudomonadota > Gammaproteobacteria > Pseudomonadales > Pseudomonadaceae > Pseudomonas > Pseudomonas flavocrustae. The sequence continues at coordinate 111,911 of NZ_JAPDIQ010000005.1, forward strand.
TGATGATGCCGGCGGATCTCGCCGCCTTCTATCCGGACCTCGGCGATCCGCGTCTGGCCACCGCCATCTGCGTCTTCCACCAGCGCTTCTCCACCAACACCCTGCCGAAGTGGCCGCTGGCGCAGCCCTTCCGCTATCTCGCCCACAATGGCGAGATCAATACCATCACCGGCAACCGCAACTGGGCCCAGGCGCGGCGGACCAAGTTCGTCAACGAACTGATCCCGGATCTCGATCAGCTCGGTCCGCTGGTCAACCGCGTCGGTTCCGACTCCTCCAGCATGGACAACATGCTGGAACTGCTGGTGACCGGCGGCATGGATCTGTTCCGCGCCGTGCGCATGATCATTCCGCCGGCCTGGCAGAACGTCGAGACCATGGACGCCGATCTGCGCGCCTTCTACGAATTCAACTCCATGCACATGGAGCCCTGGGACGGTCCGGCCGGCGTGGTGCTGACCGAAGGCCGCTACGCGGTCTGCCTGCTCGACCGCAACGGCCTGCGCCCGGCGCGCTGGGTGACCACCAAGAACGGTTACATCACCCTGGCTTCGGAAGTCGGCGTCTGGAACTACCAGCCCGACGACGTCATCGCCAAGGGCCGGGTCGGCCCGGGCCAGATCCTCGCCGTGGACACCGAGACCGGCGAGGTGCTGCAGACCGACGACATCGACAATCGCCTCAAGGCGCGCCATCCCTACAAGCAGTGGCTGCGCAAGAACGCCATGCGCATCCAGGCGACCCTGGACGACAACGATCACGGTTCGGCCTTCTACGACCAGGATCAGCTGCGCCAGTACATGAAGATGTTCCAGGTCACCTTCGAGGAGCGTGATCAGGTGCTGCGCCCGCTGGGCGAGCAGGGCCAGGAAGCCGTGGGCTCCATGGGTGACGACACCCCGATGGCGGTGCTGTCGCGGCGCATCCGTTCCCCCTACGACTATTTCCGCCAGCAATTCGCCCAGGTCACCAACCCGCCGATCGACCCGCTGCGCGAGTCCATCGTCATGTCCCTGGAGACCTGCCTGGGCGCCGAGCGCAATGTCTTCGAGGAAACCGCCGAGCACGCCGATCGCGCCATCCTGAGCAGTCCGGTGGTCTCGCCGGCCAAGTGGCGGACCATTCTCAACATGCCCAAGCCCGGCTTCGAGCATGTCAAGATCGACCTCAACTACCCCGAGTCCATGGGCCTCGAGGCGGCCTTGCGCAACATCGTCGAGCAGGCCGAGGAGGCCGTGCGCGCCGGCAAGGTGCTGCTGGTGCTGACCGACCGCCACATCGAGCCGGGCAAGCTGCCGGTACACGCGGTGCTGGCCACCGGCGCCGTGCACCATCACCTGGTCAACCTGGGGCTGCGCACCAGCAGCAATATCCTGGTGGAGACCGCCACCGCCCGTGATCCGCACCACTTCGCCGTGCTGCTGGGCTTCGGCGCCACCGCGGTCTATCCGTTCCTGGCCTACGAGGTGCTGGGCGATCTGATCCGCACCGGCGAGGTGCTGGGCGACCTCTACGAGGTGTTCAAGTACTACCGCAAGGGCATCACCAAGGGCCTGCTCAAGGTGATCTCCAAGATGGGCATCTCCACCGTCGCCTCCTATCGCGGCGCCCAGCTGTTCGAGGCCGTGGGCCTGGCGGACGAGGTCACCAACCTCTGCTTCCCCGGGGTCACCAGCCGCATCAAGGGTGCGCGCTTCGTCGACCTGGAAGCCGAGCAGAAGCTGCTGGCCGGCGAGGCCTGGAACAACCGCAAGCCGATCCAGCCGGGTGGCCTGCTCAAGTTCGTCTATGGCGGCGAGTACCACGCCTACAACCCGGACGTGGTCAATCTGCTGCAGGCCGCCGTGCAACAGGGCGACTACGCCAAGTTCCGCGAATACACCGCGCTGGTGGACCAGCGTCCGGTGGCCATGATCCGCGACCTGCTCAAGGTCAAGACCAGCGACCAGCCCCTGGCGCTGGACGAGATCGAGCCGCTGGCCAACATCTTCACCCGCTTCGACGCGGCCGGCATCTCCCTGGGCGCTCTCTCGCCGGAGGCCCACGAGGCCCTGGCCGAGGCCATGAACCGCCTGGGTGGGCGCTCCAACTCCGGTGAGGGCGGCGAGGACCCGGCGCGCTACGGCACCATCAAGAGCTCCAAGATCAAGCAGGTGGCCACCGGCCGCTTTGGCGTCACCCCCGAGTACCTGGTCAATGCCGAGGTCCTGCAGATCAAGGTGGCCCAGGGCGCCAAGCCGGGCGAGGGCGGCCAGCTGCCCGGTGGCAAGGTCAACGGCCTGATCGCCAAGCTGCGCTATGCGGTACCCGGCGTGACCCTGATCTCGCCGCCGCCGCACCACGACATCTATTCCATCGAAGACCTGTCGCAGCTGATCTTTGACCTCAAGCAGGTCAACCCCAAGGCGCTGGTATCGGTCAAGCTGGTGTCCGAGCCCGGCGTGGGGACGGTAGCGGCTGGTGTGGCCAAGGCCTATGCCGACCTCATCACCATCTCCGGCTACGACGGCGGCACCGGTGCTTCGCCGGTGACCTCCATCAAGTACGCCGGTTCGCCCTGGGAACTGGGCCTGGCCGAGGCGCACCAGACCCTGCGCGGTAACGACCTGCGCGGCAAGGTGCGGGTGCAGACCGACGGCGGTCTGAAGACCGGCCTGGACGTGATCAAGGCGGCCATCCTCGGCGCCGAGAGCTTCGGCTTCGGTACTGCGCCGATGATCGCCCTGGGCTGCAAGTACCTGCGCATCTGCCACCTGAACAACTGCGCCACCGGCGTCGCCACCCAGAACGACCGCCTGCGCAAGGAACACTTCATCGGTACGGTAGAGATGGTGATGAATTTCTTCACCTTTATCGCCGAGGAAACCCGCGAGTGGCTGGCCAGGCTGGGCGTGCGCAGCCTGGGCGAGCTGATCGGTCGTACCGATCTGCTGGAAATCCTGCCGGGCGAGACCGCCAAGCAACAGCACCTGGATCTCACCCCGCTGTTGGGTAGCGATCATATTCCGGCCGAGAAGCCGCAGTACTGTCAGGTGGAAAAGAACCCGCCGTTCGACCAGGGCCTGCTGGCCGAGGAAATGGTACGCCTGTCGCTGCCCGGGATCGAAAAGCTCGAAGGCGGTGACTTCAGCCTGAGCATCGGCAACTGCGACCGCTCCATCGGTGCCCGTGTCTCCGGTGAAATCGCCCGGCGTCACGGCAACCAGGGCATGGTCAAGGCGCCGCTGACCTTCCGCTTCAAGGGCACTGCTGGCCAGAGCTTCGGCGTCTGGAACGCCGGCGGCCTGCATATGTATCTGGAAGGCGATGCCAACGACTATGTGGGCAAGGGCATGACCGGCGGCAAGCTGGTCATCACCCCGCCCCAGGGCGCGGGCTTCAAGAGCCAGGAATCGGCCATCATCGGCAACACCTGCCTCTATGGCGCCACCGGTGGCAAGCTGTTCGCCGCCGGCACCGCCGGTGAGCGCTTCGGGGTGCGCAACTCCGGGGCCCACACGGTGGTGGAAGGCACCGGCGACCACTGCTGCGAGTACATGACCGGCGGCTTCGTCTGCGTGCTGGGCAAGACCGGCTACAACTTCGGCTCGGGCATGACCGGCGGCTTCGCCTATGTGCTGGACTTGGACAACGGTTTCTATGACCGGGTCAACCACGAACTGGTGGAGATCCAGCGCATCAACAGCGAGGCCATGGAAGCCTATCGCAGCCACCTGGAAGGGGTGCTGGCCGAATACGTGCGCGAGACCGGCAGTGCCTGGGGCAGCCATCTCCATGAGAATCTGGACGACTACCTGCGCAAGTTCTGGCTGGTGAAGCCCAAGGCGGCCAGCCTGGCGTCGCTGCTGGTCAGCACCCGCGCCCGTCCGGAATAACGACTTCGATGCCGGCGCCGCAAGGCGCCGGTTTCACCGTGATAGCTCGTGGCGCCCTGCTGAAGGGGCGCCGCTTCAAGAGGTTTGGAAATGGCTGAACGTCTGAACAACGACTTCCAGTTCATCGAGGTCGGTCGCAAGGATCCGAAGAAGAAGCTGCTGCGCCAGCGCAAGAAGGAATTCGTCGAGATCCACGATCCCTTCAAGCCCCAGCAGGCCGCCGAGCAGGCGCACCGCTGCCTGGGTTGCGGCAACCCCTATTGCGAATGGAAGTGCCCGGTGCACAACTTCATTCCCAACTGGCTCAAGCTGGTCTCCGAAGGCAACATCCTGGCGGCGGCGGAGCTGGCGCACCAGACCAACACCCTGCCCGAGGTCTGTGGCCGGGTCTGCCCGCAGGATCGGCTCTGCGAGGGCGCCTGTACCCTCAATGACGGTTTCGGCGCGGTGACCATCGGTTCGGTGGAGAAATACATCACCGACACCGCCTTCGCCATGGGCTGGCGCCCGGACATGTCCAAGGTCAAGCCGACCGGCAAGCGCGTCGCCGTGATCGGTGCCGGTCCGGCCGGCCTGGGCTGTGCCGACATCCTGGTACGCAACGGCGTGACCCCGGTGGTGTTCGACAAGCATCCCGAGATCGGTGGCCTGCTGACCTTCGGCATCCCCGAATTCAAGCTGGAAAAGACCGTGCTCAGCCGCCGCCGCGAGGTCTTCGGCGGGATGGGTGTGGAATTCCGCCTCAACACCGAGGTGGGCAAGGACGTGACCATGGACCAGTTGCTCGAGGAATTCGATGCGGTCTTCCTGGGCATGGGCACCTACACCTACATGAAGGGCGGCTTCCCCGGCGAAGATCTGCCCGGCGTGCACGACGCCCTGGATTTCCTGGTGGCCAACGTCAATCGCAACCTGGGTTTCGAAAAGGATGCGGCCGACTTCGTCGACATGAAGGGCAAGCGCGTGGTGGTCCTGGGCGGTGGTGACACCGCCATGGACTGCAACCGCACCTCCATCCGCCAGGGCGCCAAGAGCGTGACCTGCGCCTACCGCCGCGACGCCGCCAACATGCCGGGCTCGCGCAAGGAAGTGAAGAACGCCAAGGAAGAGGGCGTGAAGTTCCTCTTCAACCGCCAGCCCATCGCCATCATCGGCGAAGACAAGGTGGAAGGCGTCAAGGTGGTGGAGACCCGTCTGGGCGAGCCCGATGCCCGTGGTCGCCGCAGTCCCGAGCCGATTCCCGGTTCCGAGGAAATCCTGCCGGCCGATGCGGTGGTCATCGCCTTTGGTTTCCGCCCGAGTCCCGCGCCCTGGTTCGAGCAGTTCGGCATCGATCTCGACAGCCAGGGGCGCGTGGTCGCGCCAGGGCTGCACGAATTCAAGCACCAGACCAGCAATCCGAAGATCTTTGCCGGTGGCGACATGGTGCGTGGCTCCGACCTGGTGGTGACCGCCATCTTCGAAGGCCGCAACGCCGCCGAGGGCATCCTCGACTACCTGGGCGTCTGAGCCCAGGCCGCTGGACAGGAGCCGACCGGTGGAAGCCGGTCGGCTTTTTTGTTGCTGAAAGATTATCGAGGCCATGGCGGTTCGCCGATGCGACCGCTCCTGCCTGGCATGACGCTCTTGTAGGAGCGGTCGCTACGGCGCACCGGCATGGCCGCGATTAGCTCGTTGAATCCGTCCTCTCGAGGGTGGCTGTAATGTGCTGGGCTCGACGGTGGGTAAGGCCGCGCCGTTACCCACCCTACGGCTTCACGCCGCCACCGATGCGTAGGGTGGAAAACCGCACAGCGTTTTCCACGCGGCTATCCCTTGCCAGTCACAACCGCCACCCCATCGCCCCGATAGACAAAAGGCACGACCCGCTGCCGTGCCTTTTGCCAGCCGCTTTGCGACAATGCCGGCACTTTTGCTGCCGGATGTCGCCATGACTGCCCTGAAGAACGACCGTTTCCTGCGTGCCCTGCTCAAGCAGCCGGTGGACGTCACCCCGGTGTGGATGATGCGCCAGGCCGGGCGCTATCTGCCCGAGTACCGCGCCAGCCGGGCCCGCGCCGGGGACTTCATGAGTCTGTGCAAGAACCCACAATTCGCCTGCGAGGTGACCCTGCAGCCGCTGGAGCGCTATCCGCTGGATGCCGCCATCCTCTTTTCCGACATCCTCACCATCCCCGACGCCATGGGTCAGGGCCTCTATTTCGAGACCGGCGAGGGGCCGCGCTTTCGCAAGGTGATCGACACGCCTGCCGACATCGAGGCGCTGCCGATCCCCGATGCCGAATCCGACCTGGGCTATGTGATGGACGCCGTGCGCACCATCCGCACGGCGCTGGACGGCCGGGTACCCCTGATCGGCTTTTCCGGCAGCCCCTGGACCCTCGCCACCTACATGATCGAAGGCGGCTCCAGCAAGGATTTCCGCAAGGCCAAGGCCATGCTCTACGACACCCCCGAGGCCCTGCACCTGCTGCTGGACAAGCTGGCCCAGGCGGTCACCGCCTACCTCAACGGCCAGATCCGCGCCGGCGCCCAGGCGGTGCAGATCTTCGATACCTGGGGCGGCAACCTGTCCGCCGCGGCCTACCAGGAATTTTCCCTGGCCTACATGCGCAAGATCGTCGCCGGGCTAATCCGCGAGCATGAAGGGCGCCAGGTACCGGTGATCCTCTTCACCAAGAATGGCGGTCTCTGGCTGGAAAGCCTGGCCGACAGCGGGGCCGAGGCCCTGGGCCTGGACTGGACCTGCGACATCGGCGAAGCGCGCCGCCGTGTGGGTGCCAAGGTTGCCCTGCAAGGCAACATGGACCCCAGCGTGCTCTACGCCAAGCCGTCGGCCATCCGCGCCGAGGTTGGGCGCATCCTGGAAAGCTACGGCCAGGGCAGCGGCCACGTCTTCAACCTGGGCCATGGCATCACCCCCGAGGTGGATCCGGCCCATGCCGGTGCCTTCATCGAAGCCGTCCACGAGTTGTCGGGGCGCTACCACCAAGGCTGACTGTGCCGGGATCGGCACGACCGGTCCCAAGTCGAGCGAGCGGGGCGTGGCCGGTTACGGCATAGTCGGGGTTTTCCCGACGGAGCGCCGCCATGGCCCAGATGACCCCGGAAGAACTGCAGCACCTGGCCGAAGAGGTGCTCGCGGCCCATGGCTTCAGTCAGCCGCAGGGCGCGGCCATCGCCGCCATGATGGTGGCCGGCCAGCGTGACGACTGCGCCTCCCATGGCATCTATCGGCTCCTGGGCATCGTCAAGACGCTCAAGGCCGGCAAGGTGGTGGCAGATGCCGAGCCTCGCGTCGAAGAGGTGGCACCGGCCATTGTCCGGGTCGATGCCGGGGGCGGCTTCTCGCCGCTGGCCTTTCATACGGGTCTGCCGCTGCTGGAAGCCAAGGCGCGCAAGTGCGGTCTGGCAGCCCTGGCGATCAACAACTGCGTGCACTTCTCGGCGCTCTGGGTGGAGATGGAAGCCCTCACCGCCAGGGGCCTGGTGGCCTTGGCCTGCAATCCGACCCAGGCCTATGTCGCCCCGGCCGGTGGGCGTCGTCCCCTGTTCGGTACCAATCCCATCGCCTTCGGCTGGCCACGGCCGGAAGGGCAGCCCTTCGTCTTCGACTTCGCCACCAGCGCCGTTGCCCGCGGCGAAATCGAATTGCATCGACGCGCCGGCAAGGCCCTGCCCGAGGGCTGGGGGGTGGATGCCGAGGGTGCTCCCAGCAGCGATGCCCGCACCGTGCTGGAGGAGGGCGCCATGCTCACCTTTGGTGGCCACAAGGGCTCGGCGCTGTCGGCCATGATCGAATTGCTCGCCGGTCCCCTGATCGGCGATCTCACCAGTCCGGAGTCCTCCGTGGTCGACGCCGGCGCGGGCGGGTTGCCCTATCACGGCGAACTCATCCTGGCCTTCGATCCCCAGCGCTTTCTCGGCGCCGCGGTAGCCGACTATCAGCAGCGCGCCGAGCAGCTGTTCGCCGGCATCGAGGCCCAGGGCGCCCGCCTGCCGTCGCAGCGCCGCTATCAGGCACGGACTCGTAACACCACCCGTGGCTGGGTGGAGGTGCCGGACGAACTCCTGGCCGACGTCCGGGCCCTGCTGCCCGGCTGAGTCGGGACGCGATCCGTATCACCTGAAGGAGGCTGCGACAACGCGGTCTCTGAACCCCGCCCCGGACGCAGGGTCCACGACTGGCCCCCTTAGTGCCAGCATGGGTCTTCATGTACGCCGACGACACCGATCGCCCTCACCACCGCGGCCTGTTGCTGCTGAGCATCACCCTGATGGTGCTGGTGTACTTTCTCGACAACCTGTCAATCGCCCTGGCCAACCGCTATGTCTACGGCGGCCTGGGTATCGACCCGCGCAGCTACACCCTGGCCACGGCCTGCTACAGCGCCGCGGTCATCGTCACCAGCGCCCCGCACCAGTGGTTCGCCCAGCGCCTGGGCTATCGCAACCTGATCTTCACCGCCGTCGGCATCCACCTGGTCGGCCAGGTGTGCTGCCTGGTGGCCACCGATCTACCGACCTTCATCGTCGGGCGAGTACTGATGGGCGCCGGTGCCGCCACCTTCTTTGCCGGGGCGCGGGTACTGGTGCAGATGTATTTCTCCGGTCCGCAGTTGCCGACCGGGATCCGCGCCTTCGCCTCCGGCGTGCCCCTGGGTGGTGCGCTCGCGTCCTTCACCACCGCGGAATTGCTGGAAGGTCATCAGTGGCGCGCCATCTTCATGGTGCCGGCGCTGGCCTGCGCGCTGGTGGCGGTGTGCGTCTGGCTGTCGCTGCCGCGACGCTCCCATCCGCTGCAGAATTCCGGAGCGCCTTCGCTGCTGTCCATGGTGTTGCTGGCGGTGGGCAGCCTGCTGCTGACCACCACCACCCAGCGCCTGGCCTTCGACTTCTTCAGCGACGGGCTGTGGCTGGCCCTGGAGCTGCTGCTGGGAACGGCCATCCTCGGACTCTATGTCTACTACGAGCGCGGCCTGGCGCGGCCGACGCTGGACTTCAAGCACGCCATCACCCCGGGCTTTCTCGCCGGCATGCTGTTCATGATGCTCAACTACTTCCTGCTCGGCGCCTACAACTTCATCATCCCCCAGTACGTGGTCAACGGCCTGCAACTGCCGGTCTATACCGCCGGGGGCGTCATGGCGCTGGGCTGGCTGTGCGGTCTGGCACCGCTGCTGATGATCACCTCGGTGCGGCTGCGCGAGCGCTTTCCCTGGGGCGGCTTTCGCAAGTACCTGGTGGCGGGCTATCTGCTGCTGGCCGGCTACGGCTTCTGGATGGTGCGCCAGCACGCCGACGTGCCCCTCTACCAGCAGCTGGTCCCGGGGCTGATGATGCATGGCACCTACCTGATCGGCACCTTCGCGGTGATCATCATGTACACCTTCATGCGCGTCGAGCCGGCCTATTTCAGCCAGGCCTACCAGATCAAGAACATGACCCAGCAACTGGTCATGCCCATGGGCATCGTGCTCTCCAACGTCTTCCTGCAGTGGCGCGACGCCTTTCACGCCGCGGTGCTCAGCGCCGCGGTCAATCCCTATGCGCAGAACTACCAGGCCTATGGCGAACGCTATCGGCAAGCCACCGGCGCCGACAACGCCCTGGCGCAGATCTCCAGTCTGGTCACCCGCCAGAGCCAGGTGCTGGGCTATCTCGACTATTTCTGGCTGGTCGGCTGGATCGGTCTGGCACTGGCCCTCTACATGGCCGTGCAACGGCATTTTCGCTGAGGCGCGACGTTTGCCGGCCCTTAAGCCGACGTTCAGCTAGCGACCACCATAATGCGGGCTTTTGCAGGTCGCGGCAGCTGTCGGGCGCCTGCGCCGGTCGGCCGCGCCCCAGTCGGTCCGGAGCTTGCATTGCTGGGCTGTCGGGCTTTGTGGAACAATGCGGGCAACGACATTTTTCAAGGGTGGCAGCCGTGATCGACGCTGATGGTTTTCGCCCCAATGTCGGCATCATTCTCGCCAACGATGCCGGCCAAGTACTGTGGGCCCGCCGCATCAATCAGGATGCCTGGCAGTTCCCCCAGGGTGGGATAGATGATCGGGAAACGCCCGAAGAGGCGCTGTACCGGGAGCTGAACGAAGAGGTGGGGCTGAGCCCCGATGACGTCCGCATCCTGGCCTGTACCCGGGGCTGGTTGCGCTATCGTCTGCCGCAGCGCATGGTGCGCACCCACAGCCGTCCGCTGTGCATCGGCCAGAAGCAGAAGTGGTTTCTGCTGCGGCTGACCGCGGAAGAGCAGCGGGTGCGGATGGATGTGACGGGCAAGCCGGAATTCGATGGCTGGCGCTGGGTAAGCTACTGGTACCCACTGGGCCAGGTGGTGACCTTCAAGCGAGAGGTCTATCGGCGGGCGCTCAAGGAGTTGGCACCCCGCTTGCTGGCCTGATTACCGGTACGGCCGGTGCGAAAGAGGTGAGGAGAAGCTGTGGTCATGCAGGATGAACGACACGTGATGCACGCCGGCGGCTCCGCCGGGCGTCGGCTGCGGAGGCGCTAGATGCTTGCAGTTCTGCGCAAGATCGTCCAGGAGGTCAATGCCGCCAAGGATCTGGGGTCGGCACTGTCCATCATCGTGCAGCGCGTCCGCGCGGCCATGCAGTCGCAGGTCTGCTCCGTCTATCTGCTGGATCCGGACACCAACCGTTTCGTGCTGATGGCCACCGAAGGCCTCAACAAGAAGTCCATCGGTCGCGTCAGCATGGCCCCCAACGAGGGCCTGGTCGGTCTGGTCGGGACCCGCGAAGAGCCGCTCAATCTCGAAGACGCCGCCAGTCACCCGCGCTTTCGCTACTTTGCCGAGACCGGCGAAGAACGCTATGCCTCCTTTCTCGGCGCGCCCATCATCCACCACCGGCGCGTCATGGGCGTGCTGGTGGTGCAGCAGAAGGAGCGTCGCCAGTTCGACGAGGGTGAGGAGGCCTTCCTGGTGACCATGAGCGCCCAGCTCGCCGGGGTGATCGCCCATGCCGAGGCTACCGGGACCATCCGCGGGCTGGACCGGCAGGGCCGGGGTATCCAGGAGGCCCGTTTCGTCGGCATCCCCGGTTCGCCCGGGGTCGGCGTCGGCAAGGCGGTGGTGGTCCTGCCACCGGCCGACCTGGAAGTGGTCCCGGACAAGACCGTGACCGACATCGACGCCGAGTTGCAGCTGTTCCGCACCGCCATCGAAGGCGTACGGGCGGACATGAAGGCGTTGTCCAAGCGCCTGTCCACCCAGTTGCGCAAGGAAGAGCAGGCGCTGTTCGACGTCTATCTGATGATGCTCGACGACGCCGCCCTCGGTAACGAGGTGACCACCATCATCAAGAGCGGCCAGTGGGCCCAGGGTGCCTTGCGCCAGGTGGTGATGGAGCACGTCCAGCGCTTCGAACTGATGGACGACGCCTATCTGCGCGAACGCGCCGCCGACGTGCGCGACCTCGGTCGCCGGTTGCTGGCCTATCTGCAGCAGGCCCACCAGGCCTGCCTGATCTATCCGGAAAACACCATCCTGGTCAGCGAGGAACTCTCGCCGGCCATGCTCGGCGAGGTGCCCGAAGGGCGCCTGGTCGGCCTGATCTCGGTGCTTGGCTCGGGCAATTCCCACGTGGCCATCCTGGCGCGTGCCATGGGCGTGCCCACCGTCATGGGCGCGGTGGATCTGCCGTATTCCAAGGTGGACGGCATCGACCTCATCGTCGATGGCTACCACGGCGAGATCTTCACCAATCCTTCGCCGACGCTGATCAAGCAGTATGGCGACGTGGTGGAAGAGGAGCGCCAGCTGACCCAGGGCCTCGACGCCCTGCGCAGCCTGCCCTGCGAGACCCTCGACGGTCACCGCATGCCGCTGTGGGTCAACACCGGCCTGATGGCCGACGTGGCCCGTGCCCAGCAGCGCGGCGCCGAAGGGGTCGGGCTGTATCGCACCGAAGTACCCTTCATGGTCAACGAGCGCTTTCCCAGCGAGAAGGAACAGCTCTCCATCTATCGCGAGCAACTGGCCGCCTTCCATCCGGCGCCGGTGACCATGCGTACCCTGGACGTCGGCGGCGACAAGGCGCTGTCCTATTTCCCGATCAAGGAAGACAATCCCTTCCTCGGCTGGCGCGGGATCCGCGTCACCCTGGACCATCCGGAAATCTTCCTGGTGCAGACCCGCGCCATGCTCAAGGCCAGCGAAGGCCTGAACAACCTGCGCATCATGCTGCCGATGATTTCCGGTGTGCACGAGGTGGAGGAGTCCCAGCATCTGCTGCACCGTGCCTGGTGCGAGGTGCGTGACGAAGGCGTCGATATCCCTATGCCGCCTGTGGGTGTCATGGTCGAGGTCCCCTCGGCGGTCTACCAGGCTCGTGATCTGGCGCGCCAGGTGGACTTCATCTCGGTGGGTTCCAACGACCTGACCCAGTACCTGCTGGCGGTGGATCGCAACAACCCGCGGGTGGCTGACCTCTACGACTACTTCCACCCGGCGGTGCTGCAGGCGCTGCAACAGGTGGTCGATGGCGCCCATGCCGAAGGGGTGCCGGTCAGCATCTGCGGCGAGATGGCCGGCGATCCGGCGGCGGCGGTGCTGCTCATGGGCATGGGCTTCGATACCCTGTCGATGAACGCCACCAACCTGCCCAAGGTGAAGTGGCTGCTGCGCCAGGTCACCCTGGAAAAGGCCCGCGAGCTGGTGCAGCAGATGCGCCAGATCGACAATCCCCAGGTCATCCACAGCGCCCTGCACCTGGCCTTGCGCAATCTCGGACTGGGCCGGGTGATCAACCCGGCAGCCAGCGTCCAGAGCTGAGCGTGTCAGGCGGGAAGGCTGCTTCCCGCCTGACAGGTAGCGGCGTACCATGCCGCCTCTTGCGCCCGAGGTGATGATGGATCTCTTGCTCTTCCTGGTGCTCGGCGCCTGCGCCGGGCTGCTGGCCGGTCTGTTCGGGGTTGGCGGTGGCCTGATCATCGTGCCGGTGCTGGTCTACAGCTTTACCGCCAAGGGCCTCGATCCGGACATCCTTACCCACTTGGCGGTGGGCACCTCGCTGGCCACCATTGTCTTCACCTCGCTGAATTCCGTCTGGGCCCACCATCGACTCGGCGCCGTGCGCTGGCGGCTGTTCGCCTGGATGGCCCTGGGCATCGTCTTCGGCAGCGCCCTGGGCGCCCTGACCGCCGCTGCCATCCATGGCCCGCTGCTGCAGAAGATCATCGGCACCTTCGCCATTCTCATTGCCCTCCAGCTGGCGCTGGACCTGCGCCCCAGGCGCCAGGCCGGCGAGCCCGGCAAGCCGACGCTGACGGTGGCGGGGGCGGTGATCGGCTGGGCCTCGGCGATCTTCGGCATCGGCGGCGGCTCGCTTACCGTGCCCTTTCTGGTCTGGCGTAGCCTGTCGATGCAGCAGGCGGTGGCCACCTCGGCGGCCTGTGGCCTGCCCATCGCCCTGTCCGGGGCGCTGTCCTTCATCCTGGTCGGCTGGCAGCAGCCGGGTCTGCCCGCCTGGAGTCTGGGCTATGTCTATCTGCCGGCCTTGCTGGGCATCGCCCTGGCCAGCATGTTCTCGGCCCGTTTCGGTGCGCGACTGGCCCATCGCCTCTCGCCCCGGCTGCTCAAGCGCCTGTTCGCCCTGCTGCTGTTCGGCGTCGGTCTCAACTTCCTACTCTGATCCCTTTCAAGGAGGCACCATGCTGCCGTATCCGCAAATAGACCCGGTGGCCCTGTCGCTGGGGCCGCTGAAGATCCACTGGTACGGCCTAATGTACCTGGTGGGGATCGGCGGCGCCTGGTGGCTGGCCAAGCGTCGGCTCAATCGCTTCGATCCGCGCTGGACCAGCGAGACGCTGTCGGATCTGGTGTTCTGGGTGGCGCTGGGGGTCATCGCTGGGGGGCGACTCGGCTACGTGCTGTTCTACAACCTGGCGGAGTACATCGCCAATCCGACGCTGATCTTCGAGGTCTGGAAGGGCGGCATGTCCTTCCACGGCGGCCTGCTCGGCGTGATCCTGGCGGTCTGGTGGTTCGGCAAGCGCCACAACAAGGGCTTCTTCGAGCTGATGGACTTCATCGCGCCGCTGGTACCCATCGGCCTCGGTGCCGGTCGCATCGGCAACTTCATCAACGCCGAGCTCTGGGGCAAGCCCACCGATGTCCCTTGGGCGATGATCTTCCCGCCCTACAGCGATCCGGCCCAGCTGCCGCGCCATCCGTCGCAGCTCTATCAGTTCGCCCTGGAAGGCGTGGCGCTGTTCGTCATTCTCTGGCTGTACTCGCGCAAGCCGCGGCCGACCATGGCCGTGTCCGGCCTGTTCGTGCTCTGCTACGGCATCTTCCGCTTCATCGTCGAATTCGTCCGGGTGCCCGACGCCCAGCTCGGCTATCTGGCCTGGGGCTGGCTGACCATGGGGCAGGTACTCTGCGTACCCATGGTGCTCGGCGGTGTCGCGCTGATGGTCTATGCCTACCGCCGTGCGCCGCAGCCGGTCGTCCGCGCCGAATGACGTCTGGGGGCCGCCCGCATGACAAGTGCGGGCGGCCTGTTATAGTTCAGGGACCACCATTACAACCGCGCAAGGGATCAGCCGTATGAATCCGTTCCGTAGCCTGGCCGCCGTGCTGGCGCTGGCCCTGACGATGCAGGTCCTGCCGGCTCAGGCACAGCAGGCCCAGGGTGACGTCACCGAATATCAGACCGCCGACCAGGCGTTCGGTGAAGCCCAGGCTCCCGCCGCCTTTTCGATGATCGGCGATCTGCTGATCGCGCGACCGCTGCTGATCGCCGCCACCGTGATCGGCGCGGGCGCCTTCGTGGTCAGTCTGCCGTTCACCGCCGCCGGCGGTAACATCGGCAAGGCCGGCAAGGCGCTGGTGGTCGAGCCGGGCAAGGCGGCCTTCGTGCGCTGCCTGGGCTGCACCCAGAGCGGATACGGGCGTACCGAATAGGCCCTGGCGCCAGGCCAGGTCGCTTAGGCCTGGCCGCTGATCTTCAGATACTTGTCGTGCAGCTGCTCCTTGGTCTCGACATGGTTCTCGTCGAGGGGGATGCAGTCCACCGGGCAGACCTGCTGGCACTGGGGTTCGTCGTAGTGGCCTACGCACTCGGTGCACAGGTTCGGATCGATCACATAGATCTCCGCACCCTGGGAGATGGCGCCGTTCGGGCACTCGGGCTCGCACACGTCGCAGTTGATGCAATCGTCGGTAATGATGAGGGACATCGTCGGCTCCACGCCGCGCGAACGCGCAGCGATCCAAAAGTCAGGCGCGCATTTTGCCCCATCCGCGCGCCGGCTGCACCCGACAGTCCTTGGGGTTAATCAGCTGCCCGGGGCAAAACGCTCCAGCAGCGCCTGATGCACGGTGGGATGGACGAACTTGGTCACGTCGCCACCGAGCGCCGCGATCTCCCGCACCAGGGTGGAGGACAGGTAGGAATAGTGCTCCGACGGGGTCAGGAACATGCTTTCCGCCTGGGGCGCGAGCACCCGGTTCATGTTGGCCAGCTGGAATTCGAATTCGAAATCCGACACGGCGCGCAGGCCGCGCAGGATGATGGTCGCCTGCTGCTGCTCCACCAGGGTGGCCAGCAGGCAGCTGAAGCCGATCACCTCGACGTTGGGCAGGTGCGCGGTCACCGCCTTGGCCAGCTCGACCCGGCGCTCCAGCGGAAACAGCGGATTCTTCTTGGGGCTGGCCGCCACCGCCACCACGACTTCGTCGAACAGCCGCGAGGCGCGCTCCACCAGATCGCCATGGCCCTTGGTGATGGGGTCGAAGGTGCCGGGGTATAGCACTCGGTTCATGACGCTGTCCTGGGGGCGAAGCTGTTGGGGCTTGGATGGTAGCTCAGGGGCGGAGTGAGGCCAAGGCGACAGCCGCCGGGATCGCCGACCCGTGGGCGTTTATCGGCCGGATGGCGCTGCCCGCTGGCTGACCAGCCAGTCGGGGATGCGTCTTTCCAGATAGTAGTCCGGATCGCGGAAGGCGCCGCCGACGAAACCCACGTGGCCGCCGTGGGGCAGGCGCTCGAACAGGGTATCGGGCGCCAGTTCGGCGCGGGCGGGCAGGGCGTCGGTGCCGATGAAGGGATCGTCCTCGGCCTGGATCAGCAGGGTGGGGATGCGGATTCCCCCCAGGTAGTAGCGACTGGAGGCCTGGCGGTAATAGTCCCGGGCATCGCGAAAGCCGTGCAGGGGCGCGGTGTAGCGGTCGTCGAAGTCCCAGAAGGTCTTGAGCCCCTCGGGCGGCCCCAGGCGTGCGAGGATCTCGTGCTGCTCGGGGTGGCGCTCGCGGTCGAACAGCGCCTGCTTGTCGCGCACGTAGCGCGCCAGTTCACGGATGAAGTGCCGCTGGTAGATGCGCGAGAAGCCGAGGCCGATGCGATCGGCGCAAAGGTCCAGACGAAAGGGCACCGAGACCGCGGCTGCGGCGGTGAGACCACTGTCCGCGCCGCGCTCACCGAGATACTTGAGCAGCACATTGCCACCCAGGGAAAAGCCCACCGCATACAGCGGCGCGTGCGGACGACTGGCCTGCAGATGGCGCACCACTGCCGCCAGGTCTTCGCTGACGCCGGAGTGATAGCCGCGCGGCAGGCGGTTGGGTTCGCCGGAGCAGCCGCGCCAGTTGAGGCCGACGCTGGCCCAGCCGCGGGCGGCGAGGGCGAATTGCAGGCCGAGTACGTAGTGGGAGCCGGAGCTGCCGGTCAGGCCGTGGGCGATCAGCACCAGCGGCGCACGCGGATCCTCGGCGTGGTACCAGTCCAGATCGAGGAAGTCGCCATCCTCCAGCCACAGCCGCTCCCGCGGCCGGGTGATGGGTGGCAGGCGGCGCCACAGCGAGCCCCAGAGGGTCTGCAGGTGCGGGCCGGGCAGCCAGCGCGCCGGGCGAAAGAGTGCGCTGTTCACACCTGGCGGCGCCAGAGGGCGTAGTGGACGTTGCCGGTCTTCTTCTCGCGGTGCAGCTGCCAGGTCGCGGGCAGGGCCAGGCGCGAGGGCTGGGTCTCGCTCTCGGTGTAGATCCAGGCGTCCGCGGCCAGCCAGCCCTGGGTTTCCAGAGCCGCGCAGGCCGGCTCCAGCAGGTCCTTGGCAAAGGGCGGATCGAGAAACACCAGGTCGAAGAGCGTCGCCGCTGGCTTGGCCAGCGCCTGCAGGGCGTCGGTCTGGCGCACCTCGGCGTGGGCGCAGCCGAGGGCCTGCAGATGGCCGCGCAGGGCATTGGCGGCCTGGGCATTGAGGTCGAAGGCCAGCGCCGGGCCGGCGCCGCGGGACAGGGCTTCCAGCAGCAGGGCGCCGCTGCCGGCGAAGGGATCCAGCACCCGTGCGCCCGGGGTGACGGCGGCCAGCCAGTTGAACAGGGTCTCGCGGACCCGGTCCGGGGTGGGTCTCAGGCCCAGGGCATCGGGAAAGACGAAGCGCCGGCTGCGCCAGTCGCCACCGATGATGCGCAGTTGGTTGGCGGTCTTCTGGGCCATGCTAGTGCTCCGGAACGCCGCTGGGCGGCAGGTTGGGAAGAGGGCGGGGTGGCGGCAGCGGCTGCTGGGCGACCCGTGGACCGGCGCTGACCACGACGAACCTTTCCGGGTCCAGATGGCGCTGCAGGGCGGCATGCACCTGTTCCACCGTGAGGCGGCAGACCTGCTGGAGGAAGTCGTCCAGGTAGCTGCTGGGCAGGTCGTAGAAGCCGATGTTGCCCAATTGCGCGACGATGGCGCCGTTGCTGGCGTTGGCCAGCGGGAAGCTGCCTTCGATCTGCCGCTTGGCGCGGTCCAGTTCGGCCTGGGTGGGGCCCTGGGCCAGGTAGTCGCGCAGCAGTTCGCGGACCAGCGCCAGGGTGGCATCGCCCAGTTCGGCGCGGGTCTGCAGGCCGATGGTGAAGGGACCGGGCTGACGCATGGGGGTGAAGCCCGAGCTGACGCCGTAGGCGAGACCACGGCGTTCGCGCAACTCGGTCATCAGCCGACTGCCGAAGCCGCCGCCACCGAGGATCTGGTTGCCGACGAAGAGGGCGGCGTAGTCGGGATCGCGGCGGGTGATGCCGAGTTGGCCGAGCAGCAGACGCGTCTGCTGGGCCGGGACCTCCAGCTGCACCACTGCCGGTGCGGCAGGCGCTGGCACCGGCAGTGGCGGCAGGGCCGGACCGCGGGGCAGGGCGCGCGACAGCCGGGCGGCGATCTGTTCGGCGCGCGTTCGATCCAGGTCGCCAGTGAGGGCGATCACCGCATTGCCGGCGGCATAGGCACGGGCATGGAAGGCCCTGAGGCTGGCCGCATCGAGAGGGGTCACTCCGGCTGCGGTGCCCCGTGGCGAATGGGCATAGGGATGATTGCCGTAGAGGCGCTCCTGCAGCGCTTCGCCGGCCAGGCTGGCCGGTTCGCGGCGGCTGGCGGCGATCAGCGTCAGCAACTGGTCACGGATGCGCTGGATGGCTTCGGTGGGAAAGGCCGGGCGACCGACCACCTCGGCCAGCAGCGCCAGGGCCGGTTCGCTATGGGCCGGATCGGCGAGGGTGCGCAGTCCGACCACCGCCTGATCACGATAGGCGCCATTGCTGAAATCGGCGCCCAGGCGCTCGAAGCCGTCGGCGATGGCGCCGGCATCGCGTCCCGGGGTGCCTTCGTTGAGCAGGCCGTTGGTCAGCATGGCCAGGCCCGGGGTGGCGCCGTCCTGGCTGCTGCCGGCGGCGAAGATCAGGCGCACGTCGAACATCGGCAATTCCGGCGCCGGCACGAACAGCACCTGGGCGCCCTCGGCGGTGCGCCAGCGCTGGATATCCAGCTGGCGACCCAGGGGCGGTGCGTCCTTGAGCGTCCTGAGGCTGTCCACGGCGGGATAGGCGCGCGCCAGGTCGCCGACCGGGGTAGGGGACTGGCAACCGGCGAGCAGGCACAGCGACAGCCAGAACAGCGGCTTCATGGACGATTCTCCGCGGTGACTGCGGGCTTGAGCTGGGCCAGGGTCAGGCGCTCGCGGGTGAAGTAGGTGCGCGCCACCCGGCGCAGGTCGTCGGGGGTGACCCGGCCCAGTTCGTCAAGCAGCCGATCGCCCTGACGCCAGCCGAGGCCGACGCTTTCCAGCTGACCGATGCTGCTGGCCTGGGCGGTGATGGAGTCGCGGCCATAGACCAGCCCGGCCACCAGCAGGGCGCGGACCCGGGCCAGCTCCTCGGTGCTGGGCGGCTCGCGCTTGAGCAGGTCCAGTTGCGCCCAGAAGGCCGCTTCCAGCTGGTCGAGGGTCTTGCCGCGCTGGGTGTTGGGGGTGCCACTGAGCAGGAAGAGGCTGTCGCCACGGGTGTAGGCACCATAGGCGGCGCGCACGCTGCTGGCCACTTCCGCGCCGCGTTCGAGACGGCTGGGCAGGCGCGCCCCCGAACCGCCGCCGAGCAGGGCGGCCAGCAGTTGCAGCGCGTAGGCATCGCGCGGCTGGGCGGCGGTGGCCAGGCTGGGCACGTTGAAGCCCATTAGCAGGCTGGGCAGTTCGCGGGCTTGCAGGTCCAGGCGGCGCTCGCCCGGCGCCGGCAGTTCCAGCGGGCGGCGCGGCGCGGGCAGGTCGCTGCGCGGGAGGGTGCCGAACCAGCGCTGCACCTCGGCGCGGATCGCCTGGGGCTCGACGTCGCCCACCACCACCAGGGTGGCGTTGTTGGGCGCGTACCAGGTCTGGTACCAGCGGCGCAGGTCGTCCACGCCGAGGCGCTGCAGGTCCTGGGGCCAGCCGATGGTGGGATTGCGATAGCCGCTGGCCGGGTAGGCGGCGGCCTTGAAGCGTTCGAAGGACAGTGCCTCGGGGCGGTCGTCGGTGCGCAGCCGGCGTTCCTCCTTGATCACCTCCAGCTCGCGACTGACTTCGTCGGGCGCCAGCCGCAGATGCTGCATGCGATCGGCTTCCAGCTCCAGGGCCACCGGCAGGCGATCACGGGCGAGCAGTTGGTAATAGACGGTGTAGTCGTCGGTGGTGAAGGCATTTTCCTCGGCGCCCAGGTCGCGCAGCAGGTGCGAGGCCTCGCCGGCGTCAAGCTTGCGGCTACCCTTGAACATCAGGTGTTCCAGGGCATGGGACAAGCCGGTCGCACCGGGTGCCTCCAGGCTCGAACCCACGCGGTACCAGAGTTGCACCACGGCGACCGGCGCCCGGTGATCTTCACGGACCACCAGCTTGAGGCCGTTGTCGAGGGTGAATTCCTCGGTGTTCTGCCGGCTGGCATCGGCCAGGGCGAGGGTGGGGAGCAGGCTGAGCAGGACGACCAGGGCGGTCCGACGGGAGCGGGAGGCGGACATCGCGAGAGCATGCCTTGTAGCGCGGTAGGGGACGAAGCGGCTGCGTCCTGGGGACGGTCGCGCGTTTTTCGCCGACGGGGAGGTCTTCCGCCCGGCAGGCTGCTAGGATACGCATCCCTTTTCCCGACGGCCATGCCTGACGGTCGAGCCCCGCCTGGCGGAGCTCCCGCAGCCGGCTCGTCCGTTCGATACAGAGCCCCGCATGTTTGGATCCGACGACAAGAAGTCTCCCCCCACGGAGAAGAAAGGCCTGTTCGGCTGGTTCCGCAAGAAGACTGCCGAACCCGTAGAGACGCCTGCCGAAACCCCCGCGCCCGACGCCGAGGAGCGCCTGCCCGCGCCGCTGGCCAGCGAGCCGGTGCAGCACCCGGAGCCGGTGCCCGAGCCGCCGGAGGCGATCCCCTCGCTGACCCCGGTCCCGGTCGCCGAAGAGGAGGCGCCGTCGCCGGTGGCGCTCACGGCGCTGGTCGAGCCGCTGGTGACCGATCCCATCGTGCCGCCGGTCGAGGTCGAGCCGGTGATGGCGCCCGAGGTGGAGCCCGACCCGGTGGCCGTGCCGGTCACACCGCTACCTCCGGTTGTGCCGGCGCCCGCTCCTGAGCCTGCTCCCGCCCCGGTCGTACCGGTAGCGCCCCTTGCTCCGGTCCGTTCCGAGCCCGCGGTGGTGGCGCCCGAGCCCGAACCTGCTCCGCCAGCCGTCGCCGCCACGCCGACCGAACCCGCCAAGCTGGGCTTCTTCGCCCGCCTGCGCCAGGGCCTGTCCAAGACCAGCGCCAGTCTCGGCGAGGGCATGGCCAGCCTGTTCCTCGGCAAGAAGGTCATCGACGACGACCTGCTCGAAGAGCTGGAGACCCGCCTGCTGACCGCCGACGTCGGCGTCGAGGCCACCGGCGTCATCATGCGCAACCTGACCCAGAAGGTGGCACGCAAGCAGCTGGCCGACAGCGAGGCGCTCTACCAGGCGCTGCAGCAGGAGCTCACCGAGATGCTGCTGCCGGTGGAACAGCCGCTGGTGATCGATACCTCGCACAAGCCCTACGTCATCCTGGTGGTCGGCGTGAACGGCGCCGGCAAGACCACCACCATCGGCAAGCTGGCCAAGCGGCTGCAGAGCGACGGCAAGAAGGTCATGCTGGCGGCCGGCGATACCTTCCGCGCCGCGGCGGTCGAGCAGTTGCAGGTCTGGGGCGAGCGCAACCGCATCCCGGTGATCGCCCAGCACACCGGCGCCGATTCCGCCTCGGTGATCTTCGATGCCGTCCAGGCCGCCAAGGCCCGCGGCATCGACGTGCTGATCGCCGACACCGCCGGCCGCCTGCACACCAAGGACAACCTCATGGAAGAGCTGCGCAAGGTGCGCCGGGTGATCGGCAAGCTGGACGCGGCGGCGCCCCACGAGACCCTGCTGGTGCTGGACGCCGGTACCGGCCAGAACGCCCTCAACCAGGCCAAGCAGTTCCACAATGCGGTGCCCCTGACCGGCCTGGCGCTGACCAAGCTCGATGGTACCGCCAAGGGTGGGGTGATCTTCGCCCTGGCCAAGCAGAGCGCCCTGCCGATCCGCTATGTCGGCGTCGGCGAAGGCATCGACGACCTGCGGCCCTTCGAGGCGCGGCCCTTCGTCCAGGCCCTGTTCGCGGAGCGGGGCGTCTCATGATCCAGTTCGACCGCGTCTCCAAGCGCTATCCCAATGGTCACGTCGGCCTGCAGGAACTGAGCTTCCGTGCCGAACGCGGCGAGATTCTCTTCGTCACTGGTCATTCCGGCGCCGGCAAGAGCACCCTGATGCGGCTGATCCTGGCCATGGAAAGGCCCACCGGCGGCAAGCTGACCCTGGCCGGCCAGGACATCTCGCGCATCACCAATGCGCAGATTCCCTTTCTGCGCCGGCAGATCGGCGTGGTCTTCCAGAACCATCAGCTGCTCCATGACCGCACCGTGTTCGACAACGTCGCCCTGCCGCTGCAGATCCTCGGCCTGTCCAAGCCCGAGATCGCCAAGCGCGTCGCCTCTGCGCTGGAGCGGGTCAGCCTCAAGGACAAGCTCGACGACTATCCGGCCGAGCTGTCCACCGGCCAGCAACAGCGGGTCGGCATCGCCCGCGCCGTGGTGCATCGGCCAGCCCTGCTGCTCGCCGACGAACCCACCGGCAACCTCGATCCGCGCCTGGCCTCGGAGATCATGGGCGTCTTCGAGGACATCAACAGTCTCGGCACCACGGTGCTGATCGCCAGCCACGACCATGCGCTCATCGCCCGCCTGCACCATCGCATGCTGACCCTGCAGCGCGGTCGCCTGATCGGTGACGAAGAGGAGAGCCAGTCATGAGTGGCAACGAACTGCCCCGTGGCCAGGAACAGGGCGGCAAACCCCAGCGTCCGCAGCGCCAGGCCCCGCAGAAACCCAAGAGCGACTGGCGCAGTCCGCTGCATGCCTACCTCGAAGCCCACCGCACCGGCCTGAGGGACAGCCTCAGGCGCATGGTGCAGCAGCCCATAGGCACCTTCCTTACCTGCCTGGTGATGGGCATTGCCCTGGCGCTGCCCATGGGCGTGTCGCTGCTGCTGAAGAACGTCGAGCGACTCGGCGGGTCCTGGCAGCGCGCGGCGCAGATCTCGGTGTTTCTCGACCTGCGCACCGGTCAGGACCAGGCCGAGGTGCTGATGAGCCAGATCAAGGTCCTGCCCGATGTGGCCGAGGCGCGCTGGATCAGTCCGGACGATGCCCTGAAGGAGTTGCAGCAGGATGCCGGCCTGGGTGAGGCGCTGCGCGAATTGCCGCAGAATCCGCTGCCCGGCGTCATCGCCGTGACGCCCAGGGAAATCGACAAGAGTCGTCTCGACATGCTGCGCAGTCAGCTGGCCGAGATGAACGGCGTGCAGCAGGTGCAGCTGGACATGCAGTGGGTCGAGCGGCTCACCGCCATCCTCAAGCTCGGCGAGCGCTTCGTCTTCGGCCTGACCGTGGTGCTGGTGATCGCCCTGCTGCTGGTGATCGGCAATACCATCCGCCTGGCCATCGAGAATCGCCGTACCGAGATCGAGGTGGTCAAGCTGGTGGGTGGCACCGACGGCTATGTGCGCCGGCCCTTCCTCTACATGGGCGCGCTGTTCGGCCTGGGCGCCGGCATCGCCGCCTGGGCCCTGCTGGTGTTCGGCCTGAGCTGGCTCAACGCCGCAGTGCTGGATCTGGCCGGCCTCTACGGCAGTGATTTCGCCCTGGGCAGCGTCGCCGTCGAGGACGGGCTGCAGCTGCTGATCGGCGCCGTGCTGCTCGGCTACATCGGCGCCTGGCTGGCGGTTGCCCGCCATCTGCGCGAACTCGCTCCGCGCTGACGAACGGCCGTTTCCGAAACCTGCGGAAACGGTCTAAACCCCTGATGGCACAAGCATTTCACGGTGGTTTTCAGCTGGGGTTAAGGGAACCTCGGCTAGTCTGGCGCTGTCCAAAAAATCAGTGTTAGACTGCCCAGTGCTTAGTGAATCGGAGGATTCGCATGACCACTTCGTTGCAACCTGTTCCTACATTGGTTCCCGGCGCCAGCCTGGAAGCCTATGTGCATTCGGTGAACAGCATTCCGCTGCTCACGCCGGAGCGGGAGCGTGAACTGGCCGAGCGCCTCTTCTACAAGGAAGACGTCGAGGCCGCCCGGCAGTTGGTGCTCGCGCATCTGCGTTTCGTGGTGCATATCGCCAAGAGCTATTCCGGCTATGGTCTGGCCCAGGCCGACCTGGTCCAGGAAGGCAATGTCGGCCTGATGAAGGCCGTGAAGCGCTTCAATCCCGAAATGGGCGTACGCCTGGTGTCCTTTGCCGTGCACTGGATCAAGGCCGAAATCCACGAATTCATCCTGCGCAACTGGCGCATCGTCAAGGTCGCCACCACCAAGGCGCAGCGCAAGTTGTTCTTCAACCTGCGCAGTCAGAAGAAACGACTGGCCTGGCTGAACAACGACGAGGTCCATCGCGTGGCCGAAACCCTGGGTGTCGAACCAAGGGAAGTGCGTGAGATGGAAAGTCGTCTGACCGGGCATGACATGGCCTTCGACCCGGCCAGCGATGCCGATGACGATGCGGCCTATCAGTCGCCGGCCCAGTATCTGGAAGACAGCCGTTACGATCCGGCGCGTCAGCTGGAGGAAGCCGACTGGACCGACAGTTCCACGGCCAATCTGCACGAGGCCCTGGAGCATCTGGATGACCGCAGCCGCGACATCCTCTACCAGCGTTGGCTGGCCGAGGAAAAGGCGACGCTGCACGAGCTGGCGGCCAAGTACAACGTCTCGGCGGAGCGTATCCGTCAGCTGGAAAAGAACGCGATGAACAAGCTCAAGGGCAATATCGCCGCCTGATCCGGTCGCTGACCAAAAACCGCACTTCCGGGTGCGGTTTTTTCATGTCCGAAAATCCTTACCCTGTTGTGGACGGGACCCAGCGTATCGCGGCCATGGGCCGCTCCTACAGGGTGTGATGCTTCTGTAGGAGCGGCCCATGGCCGCGATGGAGCATCAAGGCACGACCGCATCAATCAACTTGAGTCGGTAGAGTGGAAAACCGCGCAGCGTTTTCCAGTTGCCTGGCTACCGCCCGGTCATCTGCCTGAGATAGTCGCTACCGCCCAGCTGTCGTTCCTGCTGGCGGATCCAGGCGGCGCGTTCGGCGACGTAGGCGCTGGGGCGACTCGGGCTCCATTCGCGGGGATTGGGCAGCACGGCGGCCAGCAGGCTGGCCTGGCGGTCGGAGAGGTAGGGAGCGCCTATGCCGAAATGGTGACGGGCCGCTGCCTCGGCGCCGAACACGCCGTCGTCCCATTCCACGCTGTTGAGATAGACCTCGAGGATGCGCTGCTTGGACCAGAAGGTTTCCAGCAGCACGGTGAACCAGGCTTCGAAGGCCTTGCGCAGATAGCTGCGGCCGCTCCATAGAAAGAGGTTCTTGGCGGTCTGCTGGCTGATGGTGCTGGCGCCGCGCAGGGAACCACCGGCTTCGTTGTGGCTGAAGGCCTGGCGGATCGCCGCCATGTCGAAGCCCCAGTGCTCGGCGAAGTGCTGGTCTTCACCGGCGATCACCGCCATCTTGAGATCGTCCGGCAGCTCCTTCCAGGGTCGCCAGTCGCGCTGCAGATCGATGGGCTTGCCGTCGATCCAGGACTCGACCTTGCGCTCCACCATCAGCATGCTGCCCGGCGGCGGCACCCAGCGCAGGATCAGCACCAGAGCGGCGCTGAGGACGGCGAACCAGAGGGCGATACGCAGGAGACGGCGGAGGAGGGTGAGCAGCATCGGCTTGGTCTTTGGCGGTTAGCGGGCCATTATAACCAGCGCTTCTCTTCCATCGCCCGGTAAAACCCATGTTGCGTCTCTTCCTGCTGTTCGCGGCCCTGGCCGGCTTCACCGGTGTCGGACTCGGCGCCTTCGCCGCCCATGGACTCAAGGGCCGACTGACCGCCGACTACCTGGCCGTGTTCCAGACCGGCGTCCTCTATCAGCTCATCCATGCCCTGGCGCTGTTTGGCGTCGCCCTCTTGTCGCTGCACTTCCAGGGGCGCCTGGTGGCCTGGGCCGGTGGCTTTTTCATCGCCGGCATCCTGCTGTTTTCCGGCAGCCTCTATCTGCTGACGCTGACCGGCATCGCGCGGCTGGGCATCATCACCCCCTTCGGCGGGCTGTGCTTTCTCGCCGGCTGGGCCTGCCTGGCCATCCTCGCCTGGCGCCTGAGCAGTCTCTGACCGCGCACTGGCCGTCGTTCCCGGCCCAGCGCCGCTGCAATGCACGCCCGACCGGCGTAGAATGCCGGCTCACCCCGTGACGATGCCTTTGCCATGCAGATTCTGTTGAACGGCGAATCCCTTGAATTGCCGGACGGCGCCACCGTCGCCGACCTGCTCGTGCGTCTCGACCTGACCGGGCGGCGGGTAGCGGTGGAACGCAACCTCGACATCGTGCCGCGCAGCCAGCACGCCACCACCGCCCTGGTGGACGGCGACCGGCTGGAAGTGGTCCACGCCATCGGCGGCGGCTAGCCGCGCAAGAGGAATCCAGATGAAAGACACTCCCTTTACCCTGGCCGGGCGCACCTATGAGTCGCGTCTGCTGGTCGGGACCGGCAAGTACCGCGATCTCGAAGAGACCCGCGTGGCCATCGAGGCCTCCGGTGCCGAGATCGTCACCGTGGCGGTGCGTCGCACCAACATCGGCCAGACGCCCGGCGAGCCCAATCTGCTCGACGTGATCTCACCCGAGCGCTACACCATCCTGCCGAACACCGCCGGCTGCTATGACGCGGTGGAAGCGGTGCGCACCTGCCGCCTGGCGCGCGAGCTGCTCGACGGTCACAACCTGGTCAAGCTGGAAGTCCTGGCCGACCAGAAGACCCTGTTCCCCAACGTCATCGAGACCCTCAAGGCCGCCGAGACGCTGGTCGCCGACGGCTTCGACGTCATGGTCTACACCAGTGACGATCCCATCGTCGCCCGCCAGCTGGAGGCCATCGGCTGTATCGCCGTCATGCCACTGGCCGGTCTGATCGGCTCGGGCCTGGGCATCTGCAATCCCTACAACGTGCGCATCATCCTCGAAGAGGCCAAGGTGCCGGTGCTGGTGGATGCCGGGGTGGGTACCGCCTCCGACGCCACCATCGCCATGGAGCTGGGTTGCGAAGCGGTGCTGATGAACAGCGCCATCGCCCATGCCCGCGAGCCGGTGCTGATGGCCGAAGCCATGAAGCACGCCATCGTCGCCGGTCGCCTGGCCTATCTGGCCGGGCGCATGCCGCGCAAGCTCTATGCCACGGCCTCCTCGCCGCTGGACGGCCTGGTCAACTAGGACCTGGCGCCCTCCATCACGCGCCCGGCCTCTGCCGGGCGTCTCTTTTTCCCACTATCGATAACGCCATGACCGATCATCAAGACGACCAGACCCCCGACCGCCCCCGGCGCACCATCAAGAGCTTCGTGATGCGCGCCGGCCGCATGACCGAAGGCCAGCAACGCGGTCTCGACCAGGGTTGGCCACGCTTCGGTCTGGAGCTGACCGACGGCCTGCAGGATTTCGACCAGGCGTTCGGCCGCCAGGCGCCGCGCACCTTCGAGATCGGTTTCGGCATGGGCCATTCCACCCTGGAAATGGCCGCCGCCGCGCCCGAGCAGGATTTCATCGGCGTCGAGGTGCATCGCCCGGGCGTGGGCGCGCTGCTCAATGGCGCCATGACCCAGGGCCTGACCAATCTGCGGGTCTACAGCTGCGATGCCCTCGAGGTGCTGCGGCAGTGCGTGGCCGATGCCAGTCTGGACCGGGTGCTGCTGTTCTTTCCCGATCCCTGGCACAAGAGCCGTCACCACAAGCGCCGTATCGTCCAGCCGGCCTTCGCCGAACTGGTCCGGCAGAAGCTCAGGGTCGGCGGGGTGCTGCACATGGCCACCGACTGGCAGGCCTATGCCGAACACATGCTCGAGATCATGAACGCCGCTCCGGGTTACCGTAATCTCGGCGACGCCTCGGGCTATGTGCCGCGCCCCGAGGAAAGACCCATCACCAAGTTCGAACGCCGTGGCGAGCGCCTGGGGCATGGCGTCTGGGATCTCAAGTTCGAACGCCAGAGCTGACCGTGTATCTCTGACGAATCGATCTTGAGCTGCCGACGGGCAATTGGCATGATGGCCAATTGCCCTGCTGTGATGGCGGTTGCAGTCGAATTCACAGAGACACCTGGATGTCAGTCCTCTTCAAGAACGCCAACCGGTCCCGTGCCGCCCTTTGTGAGCGGCGGATTCCATGAGGGATCTGGTCCGTCCCGATTCGCCGACGGCCGAGTTGCACGCCGTACGCCGCTGGCTCGAAGTCGAGCGTAGCGCTCGCCAGCGCACCGAGCGCTCGCTGCACCTCATCGCTTCAGCCTTCGCCCTCTGCCGCGACGCCATGGCCGTGCTGACCGAAAGCGGGCAGATCATCGAAGCCAATGACGCCCTGCGCGCCCTGATGCTCAGTGCGGAGCGCAGTGTCAGCGGCCAGTACCTGTCGCACTACATCAAGTTGCCCGAGGCGGCCATCCGTACCTTCGAGCGCGACGGCTATGCCCTGTGCGAAGCCCAGTTCCACGTCTCCGCCAAGCGGATCACGCCGGTGGAGATCAGTCTGAGTCGCTTCGCCGGCGAGGCGGATCGCGAAGGCTACGTGGTCGCCAGTCTAAGGGACATCACCGAGCGCAAGCGCACCGAACAGGCGCTGGAGCGCATGGCGCTCAGCGACGCCCTGACCCAGTTGCCCAATCGCACCTCCTTCTACCAGGACTTCGAGACGCGCCTGCAGGACCTCGAAGAGACCGGCAACCTCGCGGTGCTGTTCATCGATGTGGACGGCTTCAAGGAGGTCAACGACTCCCTGGGCCATGCTGCCGGTGACGAACTGCTCTGCGCCCTGGTGCGCGAGTTGCGCCAGGTGCTGGGGGCCGGTGAGGTGCTGGCGCGCTGGGGCGGCGATGAGTTCGTCGCCCTGCTGGACGTGAGCGATCGCGATCAGGCCCGTCAGGTCGCCGAGCAACTGGTGCAGGCGGTGGGCCGGCAGCAGTGCATCGCCGGCCACGATATCCGCGTATCGGCCAGCATCGGTCTGAGTCTGGCGCCCGAAGAGGGACTGGATGTGGAGACCCTGCTGCGCAATGCCGATGCCGCCATGTACGCGGCCAAGGCGGCCGGCAAGAGCCGGGTGCGCTGCTACGATCCGCAGCTGACCTGCGAGGCGCGCAGCAAGGTGACCCTGCTGGCCCATCTGCACGGCGCCATCGAGGCGGAGCTCATCACCTTCGTCCTGCAGCCCAAGTTCGATGCCCGCCAGCGCATGGTCAGCGCCGAGTTGCTGGCGCGCTGGAACTGTCCGGGCGTCGGGGCGGTGCCGCCCAACGTCTTCGTCGCCCTGGCCGAGCAGAACGGCATGGCCTCGGCCCTCGGGCGGCTGGCGATCCGCCGCGCGGCCGCTTGCGCCCGGGCCCTGCAGGACGCCGGTCTGCAGATCCCGGTGGCAGTCAACATCTCGCCGCTGCAGGTGGCCGATGATGAACTGGCCGAGGTTCTCGCGGCCGCCTGCGCCGAATTCGGCATCGAGCCCAGTGCGCTGGAGCTGGAGGTGACCGAATCGGTATTCCTGCAGCAGGGCACGCCGGAGCGGCGCCTGGCCGCCTTGCGCGAGCAGGGCTTTCGGGTGGCGATGGACGATTTCGGCACCGGCTATTCGTCGCTGGGCTATCTGCACCGCCTGCCCTTCGACACCATCAAGATCGACCGCAGCTTTCTGCTGGCGGTGGACGCCGACGACCGATCCCGGCAGTTGCTGGCCGGCATCGTCAGCCTGTGCCGCGCTCTGGACATGCAGATCGTCGCCGAAGGGGTGGAAACCCAGGCCCAGTTCGAATTGCTCAAGGACCTGGGCGTGGACACCTTCCAGGGCTTCCTGCTGGGTCGCCCGCAATCCCTGGAGTGCCTGCTGGACGGTATCCCCGCCCGCTGCCGCTAGCTACGGCGTTCGGCCAGCACGCCCAGCAGGCAGACGCCGATCAGCAGCACCGGGGCCAGGGCATAGTTGTTGAACTGCGCCAGGCCCTTGACCACCCAGGGGGTCAGGAAGGTCATGGCGGCGCCATAGATGGCCAGGCAGGCCAGGGCGAAGGCCGGTATCCGAACGGCGGTCGGCAGGCTGCCCAGCCGCGCCTGGATGAAGGCGTTGACCTGGCTGCCGAACAGCACCAGCAGAGTGGCGGTGACCGCCAGGGCCACCTCGTCCAGGTGGCTGCGGCTCCAGCGGGAGAGGTCGGCGATATGGTCGAGTACGAAGTCCAAGGCAGAGCTCCTCGTCAGTCAGGCAGAAAGGATTGCAAGAGGTCGTTCAGGAACAGCTGGCCGCGGGCGGTGGGGCGCAGCCGCTGTTCATCCTCGGCCAGCAGGCCGGCGCGGCGCGCCGCGGCCAGTGCGGGCGCCAGGCTGTCCAGGGACTGACCGGTCCGCTGCGGATACCAGGCGGCGGGCACCCCGTCCACCAGGCGCAGGGCGTTCATCATGAAGTCGAAGGGCAGGTCGGCTGGCGCCAGGGGTTTCGCGCCGGCCTGGAAGGTCTTGGCCGGGTCCAGATAGTCCTTGGGCAGGCGGGTCTTCCAGGTGCGCTGCAGGGTGCCGTCCGGGGCGCTGAGCTTGGCGTGGGCGCCGGCGCCGATGCCGAGGAAGTCGCCGAAGCCCCAGTAGTTGAGATTGTGCCGCGCCTGGCGCCCGGGCTGGGCATAGGCAGAGGTCTCGTACTGGTGGTAACCGGCGGCCGCCAGCCGCGCCTGGCCGGCTTCCTGGATGTCCCAGAGGGTGTCGTCTTCGGGCAGCTCCGGTGGCTGGCTCCAGAACACCGTGTTGGGCTCCATGGTCAGCTGGTACCAGGACAGGTGGGTGGGCGCGAGCGCGATGGCCTGCTCCAGATCGCCGAGGGCATCGGCCACGCTCTGCTCGGGCAGGCCGTGCATCAGGTCCAGGTTGAAATTGTCGAAGCCGGCGGCGCGCGCCCGGTCGGCGGCGCGAATGGCTTCATCGCGGCCGTGGATGCGCCCCAGGGCCTTGAGCTTGGCGTCCTGGAAGCTCTGGATGCCGATCGACAGCCGATTGATGCCCAGCCCGCGGTAGGCGACGAACTTGGCCTGCTCGAAGGTGCCGGGATTGGCCTCCAGGGTGATCTCGATATCCGGCGCGAAGCTCAGCCGCCGGGCCACGCCATCCAGCAGACGGCCCAGGGCCGCGGCGGAAAACAGACTGGGCGTGCCGCCGCCGAAGAAGATCGAGGTCAGCGGGCGGCCATGGACGTGCGCCAGGTCGTTGTCCAGATCCGCCAGCAGGGCATCGACATACTCGGCCTCCGGCAGGGTCGGGCCGGCCGCATGGGAGTTGAAGTCGCAATAGGGGCACTTGCGCACGCACCAGGGGATATGGATGTAGAGCGCCAGTGGCGGCAGGGCGAACACCTGGGTCACAGGCCGAGCCGTTGCTTGAGCTGGGCCATGG
The DNA here is from genome assembly GCF_029872515.1 of Pseudomonas flavocrustae. NCBI lineage: Bacteria > Pseudomonadati > Pseudomonadota > Gammaproteobacteria > Pseudomonadales > Pseudomonadaceae > Pseudomonas > Pseudomonas flavocrustae. The sequence continues at coordinate 143,067 of NZ_JAPDIQ010000005.1, forward strand.
CGCGGGCGCGATGGCTGCGCTGGTTCTTTTCCGCCGGCGCCAGTTCGGCCGCGGAGACCGCTTCGCCATCGGGCTGGAACAGCGGATCGTAGCCGAAGCCATGCTCGCCCTGGGCGGCATGGAGGATGCGCCCGGGCCAGAGGCCCTCGCAGAGGATCGGCAAGGGATCGTCGGCGTGGCGCACCAGGGCCAGCACGCAGACGAACTGGCCGGTACGCTCGGCGTCGGGGACGTCACGCAGCACGTCGAGCAGCTTGGCGTTGTTGGCGGCATCGCCCTTACCGTCGGCGTAGCGGGCGGAATAGATGCCGGGAGCACCGCCGAGGGCATCCACCGCCAGGCCCGAATCGTCGGCCAGGGCCGGCAGACCGGACAGCCGCGCCGCGTTGCGCGCCTTGAGGATGGCGTTCTCGACAAAGGACAGCCCGGTTTCCTCGGGTTCCACCTGGCTGAATTCGCCCACCGAGCGCACCCGCACCCGGTCGCCGAGCATGGCCTGGAGTTCCTTGAGCTTGCCGGCGTTGTGGCTGGCGAGAACCAGTTCGGTAAGGTCGGACATGGGAGACACCGCGTCGCGTTGAGAAGGGCGGCGTATTGTACGCGAAGCCGTGCCCAGGCTGGCTGCGCCGCCCGTGCCTTACGTCATATCGCGACGCGCAGGTCGTGCAGGTGCGGCGCGCTGACCCGGTAGATACCGATCTCGCCGAGCAGGTTTGGCCACAGCTTGCTGGCCCAGCCATGACGATGCAGGCGGTCCACGGCGAGACGATCCAGCACCTGGGCACGCTGTTCGCGGCAGAGGCGTTCGAAGTCCTCGAAGGTGCAGAAGTGGATGTTCGGTGTGTTGTACCAGGTGTAGGGCAGGAAGTCCGAGACCGGCATCCGCCCCCGGCCGCCCAGGTACAGCCGGCAACGCCAGTGACCGAAATTGGGAAAGGTGATGATGCACTGGCGACCGACCCTGAGCATCTCCTGGAGGATGCGATCCGGGTACTGCATGGCCTGCAGCGACTGAGTCATGACCACCACGTCGAAGCTGTCGCTGGCGAAGTTGGCCAGGCCGCCGTCGAGATCCTGCTCGATGACGTTGACGTCCTTGAGCAGGCATTCGGCGATCTTGTCCGGGTCGATCTCCAAGCCGTAGCCGGTGACCTGCTTGTGATCGCGCAGCCAGGCGAGCAACTCGCCGGTGCCGCAACCGAGGTCGAGGACCCGGCTGCCGGCGGGGATCCATTCCTGAATGATGTCCAGATCGGCGCGCACGGCAGCTATACCTCGATGCGGGTCATGTAGTGGGAGAAGGCCTGCAGATAGCGCGGGATGGGGATGAGGAAGGCGTCATGCCCCTGGGGGGCGTCCACCTCCAGGTAGCTGACGTCCTTGCGCGCGGCCATCAGGGCGTTGACGATCTCCTTGGAGCGCGCCGGCGAAAAGCGCCAGTCGGTGGTGAAGGAGACGATCAGGAAACGCGCCTGCACTCCGGCCAGGGTCTTGGCCAGGTCGCCGCCCTGGGCATGGGCCGGATCGAAATAGTCCAGCGCCTTGGTCATCAGCAGGTAGGTGTTGGCGTCGAAGCGGCCGGAGAATTCCTCGCCCTGGTAGCGCAGGTAGCTCTCCACCTGGAATTCGACACTGTGGAAGTCGTAGTTGAGCTGGTCGGTCTTGAGTTCGCGACCGAATTTCTCGCCCATGGCCTCGTCGGACAGGTAGGTGATGTGGCCGACCATGCGCGCCAGCATCAGGCCGCGCTTGGGGATCACGCCCTTTTCCTGGAAGTGGCCGGCGTGGAAATCCGGGTCCGAAAGGATGGCCTGGCGCGCCACCTCGTTGAAGGCGATATTTTCCGCCGACAGCTTGGGTGCCGAGGCGATGGCCAGGCAGTGGCGGATGCGCTCGGGATAGCTTATGGTCCACTGCAGCGCCTGCATGCCGCCCAGGCTGCCGCCGATCACCGCCGCCCACTGCCCGATACCCAGGCGATCGGCCAGCCGGGCCTGGCTGTTGACCCAGTCCTCCACGGTCAGCACCGGGAAGTCCGCGCCATAGGCCCGACCGGTCTCGGGGTTCGGACTGCTGGGGCCGGTGGAGCCGTTGCAGCCGCCCAGGTTGTTGAGGGCGACGACAAAGAACTTGCGGGTGTCGATGGGCTTGCCGGGACCTATGCAGCTATCCCACCAGCCCGGCTTGCGGTCGTCCATGCTGTGGTAGCCGGCCGCGTGGTGATGGCCCGAGAGCGCGTGGCAGATCAGCACGGCGTTGCTGCGACTGGCGTTGAGTTCGCCATAGGTCTCGACCATCAGGTCGTAGGCCGGCAGGGTGCGACCACAGGCCAGGGCCAGGGGCTCGTTGAAGTGCAGCAGCTCGGGGGTGACCAGGCCGACGGAATCTTCGGGAATGACGCTGGGCATTGACGGCTCGTCCGGGGCGGGGCTCGCCAGTCTAAAGAGCACCGCCGGGAGCGGCAAGGGCAGGCGTGGCGCGGCGGCCAGGGATCGCGCCGCGCGTGGCGGGTGGGGCTAGCCGACCCGCGCCAGCGGCAGGGCGACCACGTTGTCGTGGCGTTGGGACGGTGCCGGCCGGTTGATCTGCTTGAGCATGTCGCTGACCTCGCTGAGCTGCCCGTGCAGGACGTCCTCGTGCACCTGCAGCCGACGCACCTGCTCCTGGCTGTTGAGGTTCTGCTGGGTGAGCTGCTTGAGCGCCAGCATGCTGGTTTCCAGCAACTGCTTCTGCTCGCGGGTGTGCTGCACCAGCGGGGTCAGGGCGCCGTCGTTCCAGCGCAGCACCTGGGCGTGGGCGCCTTCCTGCAGCGCCTGGACCTCCTGGGCGACGGTGGCGAAGAAGCGGCGGCCCAGGGCGCTCTGCTCGGTGAGCAGGGTCTTGACCTGGCGCTGCACCTCCTCGGTCTTGAGTTGCAGCTGGCGCAGCTCGCGGACATAGGGGCGGATGCGCAGTCGCGGCGCTTCCAGGGGATGCAGCGGATTCTCCACATTGTGCCGCTGGTAGACCGCGCCGAGCACCTTGTTGGCCCGATCCGCCTCGTTGTCCAGGGCCAGCAGGTCATGCTCGACCACGCGGAAGAAACGGGTGATGGACTGGTTGATGCCGACGGTGGTCAGGCTGGTGCGAAATTCCCGGCGGGCGGTGTCCAGGTGGGCGTCCAGGCGCTCCGGCGCGACCAGGTCGGTCAGCAGCTTGCGCTGCCCGGCCAGCATGTTCTGGGTGGTGCGCAGATCCAGCAGGCGGCGGTGGTAGAGGTCGTACTCCTGGCGCGTGCGAGCGGTCTGCAACTCCAGGCCGGCACCGGGCAGTTCCTCGTCGGCCAGTTGCGCGTACTGGGCGCGAATGGCCTCCAGGCGCTGTTCGATAAGCGTCCGGCTGGCGCCGAGCAGACCACTGGCCTGCTGCACGATGCGCTGCTGCAACAGACGCTCGCGGGCGCCGACGATGCGTTCGGCGAGCAGCTGTTCGAGGCTGTCCAGCTGGCTGCGCGCGAGCAGTTCCAGATCGCCGCGGACCTTGCCCAGCAGCGCCTGCTTGGCCGACAGCGGCAGGATGTGTTCGGCCGGCAGCGCCAGTTGCCGGGCGCTGGCCTGGCGGACGTTTTCCAGGGACTGGGCGACATGGGCGACCCCGCCGAGGTCGTCCCAGAGGCTGTCGATCTTGTTCATTACCGCGAACAGCCGCTCCGGGGCATCTCCCAGCGAGGGCTTGACGCACTGCTCCCAGAGCGCGAGATCCGAGGCGGTCACGCCGGTGTCGGCACCGATCAGAAAGAGCACGGCCTGGGCGTGGGGCAGCAGCGACAGGGTCAGTTCCGGCTCGGCGCCCAGGGCGTTGAGGCCGGGGGTGTCGAGGATGCGCAGGCCCTGGCGCAGCAGCGGATGGTCGATGCTGATCAGCGCGTGGCGCCAGGCCGGGATGCTGACCAGGCCGTCGCTGTCGAGTTGTTCCAGCTGCTCGGGATCGAAGCCCAGCTGCACGGCGGCGGCGGTTTCCACCTCGCGGGTCTCGGTGACCTTGGCCAGCAGGGCGGCCATGGCGTCCGGGTGACGGTCGTCCAGGGCGAAGCGCTGCCAGGCCTCGGGCGCCTTGCGCCAGGCGGTCAGGCTGCGCTCGTCCAGGCGGCTGTCGATGGGCAGCAGCTGCAGATAGGGACCGTCGGCCGCGGCGTCATAGAAGATCTCGGTGGGGCACATGGTGGTGCGCCCGGCCTGGGACGGCAGCATGCGCTGGCCGTAGTCGGCGAAAAAGAGGGCGTTGATCAGCTCGGTCTTGCCGCGCGAGAACTCGCCGGCGAAGGCGAGGGTGATGCCGTCGGCCTGCAGTTCGCTCTGGCAGGTCGCCAGGGCGGCGTCCAGCGCGGGGGAGGCGAGACGATTACGCTGCAACCAGTCGCGGTAGCGGCCCAATTGGGTATCGAGTTCGGCTTTCCACGTGGCATAGGCATCGACGTGGCGGAACAGGCGTTCCATAGGGGACTTCCTTGACCTGAACAGCAAAGGCTGGACGGTGCCCCAGCGTCCAGCGGGACGTCAATGCCGCCTCCGCCACGACGCGGCAGGCGGTCGTGGCGGGTGCGCGAGTGGTGCGTCAGAGGAAGGGGGCGAGAATCTGCGGCATGCCGGTGGCCGCGGCCAGCTGGCCGATGACGAAGCGGTCCAGCAGATTGATCACGATGAAGGCGAAGATCGGCGACAGATCCAGGCCACCCAGGCTCGGGAGGATGCGGCGGAAAGGCGCCAGCAACGGCTCACAGATCTGGTTGACCAGCTCGGCCGCCGGGTTGTGGGTCTGGGGCGCGACCCAGGAGAGGATGACGCTGACGATCAGGGCGAAGAAGAACACCTTGAGGAACAGCGACGCCACGCCCAGCAGCGCCCAGATCAGCAGGGCAGGGAACAGGCCGCCGATGCTGGCGCCGAGCAGCACCACCACGACCATCATCAGCGCCAGCTGGACCAGGATCGCCAGCACCAGGGCCGCCAGATCGACGCCGCCGAAGCCGGGAATGATGCGCCGTACCGGCTTGAGCAGCGGCTGGGTGGCGCGCACGGTGAATTGCGACAGCGGATTGTAGAAGTCGGCCCGCACCAGCTGCAGGATGAAGCGCAGCAGGATGATCAGCAGATAAAGGCTGCCGAGGGTCTGGATGACGTAGACGAGAGCTTGGGCGAAAGCGGACATGGATACTCCTTATCGATCCGGCAACTGGGCCAGTTCCGCAGCCCGGTCGGCCGCGGCGGTGAGGGCTTCTTCCACCAGGTCCGCGAAGGCCCCGGCTTGGAAGGTTTCGATGGCGCGTTCGGTGGTGCCCTTGGGGGACATCACCGAGCGGCGCAATTGTTCGGGGCTGCGGTCGCCCTGACAGGCCATGGCGGCGGCGCCGCGGGCGGTGTGCAGGGTCAGCTGCTGGGCGACCTCGGCCGGCAGGCCGAGCTTGGTGCCGGCCTCGGTCATGGCTTCCATCAGCAGGAAGAAATAGGCCGGACCGCTGCCGGAGACGGCGGTGACCGCGTCCAGCTGCTGTTCTTCCTCGACCCAGAGGGCCAGGCCGACCGCGGCGAGGATCTCCTGGGCACGGGCGCGCTGTTCGGCAGTGACCTGGTCATTGGCGAACAGGCCGCTGGCACCCAGGCGCAGCTGCGAAGGCACGTTGGGCATGCAGCGTACCAGGGCGCGCTGGCCCAGCCAGAGTGTCAGGCTGGCGCAGGTGATGCCGGCGGCGACCGAGACGATCAGCTGGTCCGGGCGCAGATGGGGCGCCAGCTCCTGGCAGACCTCGCTCATCACCTGGGGCTTCACCCCCAGCACCACCACGTCGGCATCCGCGAGCACGGCGCTGTTGCTGGCCTCGACGCGGATGCCATGGTTTCGGGCCAGGGCTTCGCGCTTGGCCGGATTGCGATTGCTGGCGCTGAGCTGCCGGGCCGGTACGCCCTGGGCGAGCAGCCCGCCGATGATGGCGCCGGCCATGTTGCCGGCGCCGATGAAGGCGATGCGGGTGTCTTTCATCGAGACTTCCTAGGTTGAAGGGGTGGCGCCGTAGTCACGGGCGCCAAAGAGGGCGGTACCGACGCGGACCCAGGTGGCCCCTTCGGCGATGGCGGCTTCCAGATCCTGGCTCATGCCCATGGACAGGGTGTCCAGGCCCAGGTTCAGGGCTTCGCTCAAGGTGCGCAGTCGGGCGAAGGCGGCGCGCTGGCTGGCCGGGTCCTCGGTGGGTTCGGGGATGGCCATCAGGCCACGCAGGCGCAGGTTGGGCAACTGGCTGACCGCGGCGGCCAGGGCTGGCAGGTCGTCGGGGTGGCAGCCGGACTTGCTGGCCTCGCCACTGACGTTGACCTGCAGGCAGATGTTCAGCGGCCCGCGCTCGGGCGGGCGCTGTTCGGCGAGGCGCTGGGCGATCTTCAGGCGATCCACCGAATGCACCCAGTCGAAGTGGCAGGCGATGGCGCGGGTCTTGTTGGACTGGATGGGGCCGATGAAATGCCACACCAGTGGCAGGTCGGCCAGCGCCGGCTGCTTGTCCAGCGCCTCCTGCAGGTAGTTCTCGCCGAAGTCGCGCAGGCCCGCGGCGGCGGCCTCGCGCAAGGCGGCGGCGGGCTTGGTCTTGCTCACCGCCAGCAGGCCGACAGTCGCGGGATCGCGGCCTGCCGTCCGGCTGGCGGCGGCGATGCGTTCGAGTACGGTTGCGCTATTCTCGGCTATCGTGGACATTCAGCCCCTGCTTGCGTCGGCGCATCCGGCAGGCCTCGGCGTACCGGATGAGTGAGTGGCGGTGACCAGGTCAGACCGCCAGTGCTGCGCGGCATTCTACCTGCTTGCTCGACATCTGGGAGTCCCATGGATATCACCGAATTGCTGGCCTTTTCCGCGCGGCAAGGCGCCTCCGACCTGCACCTGTCCGCCGGCCTGCCGCCGATGATCCGCGTCGACGGCGACGTGCGCCGCATCAACCTGCCGGCCTTCGAGCACAAGCAGGTGCACGCGCTGATCTACGACATCATGAACGACAAGCAGCGCAAGGACTTCGAGGAATTCCTGGAGACCGACTTCTCCTTCGAGGTGCCGGGCGTGGCGCGCTTCCGGGTCAATGCCTTCAACCAGAATCGTGGCGCCGGCGCGGTGTTCCGGACCATCCCTTCCAAGGTGCTGAGCATGGAAGAGCTGGGCATGGGCGAGGTGTTCAAGAAGATCACCGACGTTCCGCGCGGCCTGGTGCTGGTGACCGGGCCCACCGGTTCGGGCAAGTCCACCACCCTGGCGGCCATGCTCGACTATCTCAACAACACCAAGTACCACCACATCCTCACCATCGAGGACCCCATCGAATTCGTCCACGAATCCAAGAAGTGCCTGGTCAACCAGCGCGAGGTGCACCGCGACACCCTGGGCTTCTCCGAGGCCCTGCGCTCGGCGCTGCGCGAAGACCCGGACATCATCCTGGTCGGCGAGCTGCGCGACCTGGAGACCATCCGCCTGGCGCTGACCGCGGCCGAGACCGGGCACCTGGTGTTCGGCACCCTGCACACCACCTCGGCGGCCAAGACCATCGACCGGGTGGTGGACGTCTTTCCGGCGGAAGAAAAGTCCATGGTGCGCTCCATGCTGTCCGAATCCCTGCAGGCAGTGGTCTCCCAGACCCTGCTGAAGAAGGTCGGCGGCGGCCGGGTGGCGGCCCACGAGATCATGATCGGCACCCCGGCCATCCGTAACCTGATCCGCGAGGACAAGGTGGCGCAGATGTATTCCTCGATCCAGACCGGTGGCGGCCTGGGCATGCAGACCCTGGACATGTGCCTCAAGGCGCTGCTGGCCAAGGGACTGATCAGCCGCGACGCGGCCCGCGAGAAGGCCAAGACGCCGGAGAACTTCTGATGGATTTCGACAGGTTCCTGCAGCTGATGGTGGACAAGGGGGCGTCCGACCTCTTCATCACCACCGGCGTGCCCCCCTCGATGAAGATCAACGGGCGCATGACGCCGGTCACCAAGGATTCGCTCACGCCGGATCAGTGCCGAGCCATCGTGCTGGGGGTGATGAACGACGAGCAGCGCCAGGAATTCCAGCAGAAGCGCGAGTGCAACTTCGCCATCAGCGCCCGGGGCATCGGCCGCTTCCGGGTCAGCGCCTTCTATCAGCGCAACCTGGTGGGCATGGTGCTGCGCCGCATCGAGGTCAACATCCCCACGGTCGAGCAGCTGCGCCTGCCGGAGATCATCAAGAAGCTGGCCATGACCAAGCGTGGCCTGGTGATCTTCGTCGGCGCCACCGGCACCGGCAAGTCCACTTCGCTGGCGGCCATGATCGGCCACCGCAACAAGAACTCGGCGGGGCACATCATCTCCATCGAGGACCCCATCGAATACATCCACCAGCACCAGGGCTGCATCGTCACCCAGCGCGAGGTGGGCATCGACACCGAGTCCTTCGAGGTGGCGCTGAAGAACACCCTGCGCCAGGCACCGGACGTCATCATGATCGGCGAGATCCGCAGTCGCGACACCATGGAGCACGCCCTGGCCTTCGCCGAGACCGGTCACCTGTGCCTGGCCACCCTGCACGCCAACAACGCCAACCAGGCGCTGGATCGCATCATCCACTTCTTCCCGGCCGATCGGCACGGCCAGACCTGGATGGACCTGTCGCTCAACCTCAAGGGCATCGTCGCTCAGCAGCTGGTGCCCACCACCGACGGCCAGGGGCGGCGCGCGGTGATCGAGGTGCTGCTCAATACCCCGCTGGTCGCCGACCTGATCCGCAAGGGCGAGGTGCATGAACTCAAGGCGCTGATGAAGAAGTCCGGCGAACTGGGCATGCAGACCTTCGACCAGTCGCTCTACAGCCTCTATCGTGACGGTGAGATCAGCTACGAAGCGGCCCTGGCCCACGCCGATTCCGCCAATGACCTGCGGCTGATGATCAAGCTGGGGTCGGAGACGGATGCCGATCACCTCAATCAGACCACCCGCAATCTCTCGGTGGACATGGGCGACGATCCGCCCAAGCGCTTCCGCTAGCCTTCGCCTTCGGCTGCCAGGGTCTTGGCCTCGCGCAGGGCCGCCACCAGGGCCTGGCGCGCCTGCTCCTGTTGCTCGGCGTCCGGGGTGCGCAGGATGTAGGAAGGGTGATAGGTGGCGATGATCCAGCGCTCGTCCAGCCGCAGCGGTCGTCCCATGAACTGCGCCAGGCCCCGGGGCTTGCGCTTGAGCAGGGCTTCCAGAGCGGTCGAGCCCAGGGCCACCACCACCGTCGGCTGGATGTCGCGCAATTCCTGCTCCAGCCAGTAGCGGCAGGGGGCGATCTCCGGTCCCGGGGTGACGTGCTTGCGTCTGCGCCCCTGGGGAATCCACTTGAAGTGCTTGACCGCATTGGTCAGGAATACCTCGCTGCGCTCGAGGCCGGCCTCGGCCAGCGCCGCCATCAGCACCTGCCCGGCCGGGCCGACGAAGGGCCGACCCGCCAGGTCTTCCTGATCACCGGGCTGTTCGCCCAGCAGCAGGATGCGCGCGGTACGCGGGCCTTCGCCGGCCACCGGCTGGGTGGCCTTTTCCCACAGCTCGCAGCGGCGGCAGTCATCGAGGGTGGTGGGCAGCGGTCGCTCCGGCTGCGCACGTTCCGCGGCGATCAATACCTCGCGACCGCTCTGGCGACCCACGGCCTCGGCCTGGGCCAGGCGCTGGGCGCCAGCGCGGGCTTCGCTGAGCAGCGCCGGGATCAGCGACCCTTCCGGCAAATCCTTCCAGAAGCGCGCCGGCATGTTGCCCCTCAGGGTGCGCGGATTGGCCCGCGCCGGATTGAAGGTGCTCCGGTAATAGGCGCGCCAGAGTTCATCGCCGGCGTTGCGGTCATCGTCTTCCGGGGTCTGCCGCGCCAGCTGCTGCAGCTCGGCGGGGCAGGGCTCCACCAGTTGCAGCGCCTGGCCGTCCCAGAGCGCGGCCGCCTCGGGGGTCGCGATCAGCCAGCTGCTGTTGCCCATGCGGTCGCAGAAATGCGGCGCCGCCAGGGCCAGGACGTCGTGGGCCGGCTGGTGCCAGGCCACCCAGGCCGGCGGACCGGCGCTTTCCGCCCGCGGCCGAAAGCGCAGGAAGGCATGCACATGGTGGATCTCGCGGCGGATCGCCTTGACCCGGCGCTGCAATTCGCTGCCATCCTCGTCACCGGCCAGCATCGCCGCCCGTTCCCCCCGCGCGACCCGCCAGAGCACCTGGTAGAGCAGAGCCCAGCGATCATCGCTGCGAAAGCAGGCGGCGTAGTTCAGGGCCTCGGCCAGTTGCGGCGGAATGCGTATGGCGCCACTCGGCGGCGGTGCCGTGGCCTCGACCGGTTCGTCGAACAGATCGCCCAGCCCACGACTCTCCTGCCAGCTCACCTGGGCCGGGGCGATACCCGCCTGGAGCAACCGGCGCGCTTCCTTGCGCCAGCCGGCGAAGGTGCCGTCGAAATCGACTCTCTGCATCTAGAGCAGGGCGAGCTGGGCAGGCGGTTCGGCGAGTTGCCGGCGCAGGTCGAGGGACTCGGCCAGACGCGGCTGTGGCCGGTAGTCCTGGGTGATGATGAAGGGTCGTGCCTTCTCCACGCTGCATTTCAGGCGGATCAGATCGGCGTAGCGGATGCGCCGCTCGCGCCTGAGCTCTACCAGCCGCTTGGCTGAGAGCACGCCGATGCCGGGCACCCGGGCGATCAGCGCCTGGTCGGCCCGATTGAGATCCAGCGGGAAGATGGCGCGGTTGTGCAGCGCCCAGGCCAGTTTGGGGTCAACGTCCAGCGGCAGCTGGCCGTCTTCGGTAGGCAACTCCTCCGCCTGGAAGCCATAGCCACGCATGAGGAAATCGGCCTGGTACAGGCGGTGCTCGCGCAGCAGGGGTGGCGGTTGCAGCGGCACCGTGCCCGGGCTTTCCGGAATGGGGCTGAAGGCCGAGTAGTAGACGCGCTTGAGGCGATAGGCGCCATACAGCGTCTGGGCGGTGTCGAGGATGGTGCGGTCGTCGGTGGCATCGGCACCCACGATCATCTGGGTGCTCTGGCCCGCCGGGGCGAAACGCGGTGCCTTGGCTTCGGCCTCGGCTTCCTCCAGGCCCAGGCGAATGTTGCCCATGGTCTTGCGGATGCTGCTGCCGTTCTTTTCCGGCGCCAGCTTGATCAGGCTGCTCTCGGTGGGCAGCTCGATGTTGACCGACAGGCGATCGGCATAGAGACCCGCCTGGGCGATGATCTCGGGATCGGCGTCGGGAATGGTCTTGAGGTGGATGTAGCCGCGGAACTGGTGCTGTTCGCGCAACAGCTGGGCCACCCGGGTCATCTGCTCCATGGTGTAGTTGGAGGAGCGGATGATGCCGGAGCTGAGGAACAATCCGCTGATGACATTGCGCCGGTAGAAGTCGAGGGTCAGCTGCACCACTTCCTCGGGCGTGAAGCGCGCCCGCGGCACGTTGCTGCTACGACGATTGACGCAGTACTGGCAGTCGTACTGGCAGAAGTTGGTCAGCAGCACCTTGAGCAGCGCCACGCAGCGCCCATCGGGGGTGAAACTGTGGCAGATGCCCATGCCATCGGTCGAGCCCAGGCCGTCCTTGCCCTTCGAGCTGCGTTTGGGCGCACCGCTGCTGGCGCAGGACACGTCGTACTTGGCGGCATCGGCGAGAATGATCAGCTTGTCGGCGAGCTCCATCGAGATCTCCTGGACTGTGATTGCATACAGTATCCAGGAAGCGGAGCGTCGTTCAATGGCTTTGCGCCGGGCGGCGCCGAGTGGAGCGACACTCCGCCGGGCGGTAGCGACCCGGCGGAGCGAGGGGCGGGATCAGGACTTGCGGGTACGCTTGGTACGCGGCTTGTCCGCGACGGGATCGGTTTCCGCCGCCAGGGTATTGGGCTGCTGCAGCACGCGCTTGGCCGACGCGAACCTCTTGGTCCAGTAGGGCTTGCTCAGGTGGTCGACGCGCACGCTCTCGCCACTGCGCGGGGCATGGACGAAACGATCGTTGCCCAGATAGATGGCGACGTGATCGATGCCGCTGCGCTGACCGGTCTTGAAGAACACCAGGTCGCCGGCCTTGAGATCGCCACGAGCGACCTTGGGGCCCTTGAGCTGGGACAGCTCACGGGAGGTACGCGGCAGCTTGACGTTGTGTACGTCGCGATAGACGTAGTTCACCAGGCCGCTGCAATCCAGGCCGTTCTGCGGATTGGTACCGCCGAAGCGATAGGGCGTACCGACCAGGTCCATGGCGCGGGTCGCGACCTGGGCACCGACGTTGCGGGTGGCAGCCTGGGCGGTGGCCTGCTTACGGTGCAGGGCGCTGGTGGCGCGGGCGGCGTGCTTGGCGCGGGCGGCGGAGGCGGCCTGGGTAGGGTCCACCTTCGCGACGCGGCGAGCGGCGGTCTTGGGTGCGGGAGCGGCGGAGGCGTGCCGGGCGGCGGTCTTGGGAGCTGAGGCGGCGGTGACATGCCGGGCTGCGACCTTGTGGACCGGAGCGGCAGTGCGCGCTGCAGAGTTCTCTTTCGCTTGAACTGCCGCTGGCAGTACAAGACAGGCGGAGAGCCATGTCAGAAGAAATAAACGCATTGTCGTAGGGGTGTCTGAAGATCGAAGCGAGGGATTCTATACCAACCCTGTGGATATTTTGTGCACCTCTCATCAAGAAATTATGTAATTTTTAGCGGAAAGTGAGGTCCCTTGAGCGCCAACCAGTGAGACTCCCTGGGCATTCATCCAGTTTTCGACATAAAGTCACGGTGAAGGTAAGGGTGTAGGTAAGGCGGGTCTTTTCCTTAAGTCGCGAGGTCGTAGGCATGCGGTATCAGGACACTCACAGCAAGGTCATGGGCTATCTGCTGTGGATCTTCGGTTTTCTCGGCGCCCATCGCTTCTACTATGGCAAGCCGGTCACCGGCACGATCTGGTTCTGCACCCTGGGCCTGCTGGGCATCGGCTGGCTGATCGATCTGTTCCTGATCCCGGCCATGGATCGCGAGGCGGATCTGCGCTTCCAGTCCGGCTCCCTCAACTACAGCCTCGGCTGGATCCTGCTGACCTTTCTCGGCCTCTTCGGCGTCCACCGTCTCTACCTGGGCAAGTGGATCACCGCCATCCTCTATTTCTTTACGGCGGGTTTCTTCCTGCTGGGCGTGCTCTACGACTTCTGGACGCTCAACTCGCAGATCTCCGAGGAGAACCGCCGGCGGCTGGTGCGCTAGGTTCGGTTGGGCGACAAGCAGAAGGGGCTCCGCGGAGCCCCTTCTGCTATTCAGGCATCACGCCGGTAGGTGGTGCGGCCACCCACCAGGGTGCGCTCGACGCGTCCCGCCAGGGTGAGGCCCCGGAAGGGGCAGTTGCGGCCGCGGGACAGCCAGGGCGTCGCTGCCTGGGCGGTCGGCTGCTGGGCGAACAGCACCAGGTCGGCCGGCAGGTCCTTGGCCAGGCGGCCCGCGTCGAGGCGCAGGGCCTGGGCCGGACCCTGGGTCAGGCGGGCCAGCAGGGTCGGCAGATCCAGCAGGCCGTCTTCCACCAGCGTCAGGGCCAGCGGCAGCAGCAGTTCGACACTGCTGATGCCCGGCTCGGTGGCGGCGAAGGGGGCCAGCTTGGCATCCGCCTCATGGGGCTGGTGGTGGCTGGAGATGGCACCGATCACGCCGTCTCGCACCCCGGCTCTCAGGGCGTCGCGATCTCGCGCGGTACGCAGCGGCGGCTTGACGTGGTAGAGGCTGGAAAAGCCCTGCAGCGCCTCGTCGGTGAGCAGCAGCTGGTAGAGCGCCACATCGGCGGTCACCGGCAGGCCACGGGCCTGGGCGGCGGCGATCATCTCCACCGCGCGAGCACTGGTCAGCTGCCCGAAGTGGGCGCGTACGCCGCTCTGCTCCACCAGCAGCAGATCGCGGGACAGGGCGATGGTCTCCGCCGTCTCCGGAATGCCGGTGAGCCCCAGGAAGCTGGCGGTGGGGCCTTCATGGGCCAGGCCGCCATGGGCCAGATCGGCGTCGAGGGCGGTAAAGACCACGGTGAGGTCGAAGGTGGCGGCATATTCCAGCGCGCGCCGCTGTACCCGCAGATTCTCGAACGGCTGCAGGCCGTTGGTGAAGGCCACGCAACCGGCGTCGCGCAAGGCCATCAGCTCCGACAGCTGCTCGCCGGCCAGGCCCTTGGTCAGGGCGCCGATGGGATGGACGCGGGCGTGATCGGCGGTGCGCGCCCGATCGAGGATGAGTTCGGCCACCGCGGTGGTGTCCAGCACCGGACGGGTGGTGGGCGGGCAGCACAGGCTGGTGACGCCTCCGGCCGCAGCGGCGCGGGTCTCGCTGTCGACATTGCCCTTGCGGGTCAGGCCCGGTTCGCACAGGGCGACATCCAGATCGACCAGGCCGGGGGCCAGGATCAGGCCGCTGGCGTCGAGCTGCTCGTCGGCCTGAAAGCCCAGGGGCGCTTCACCGAGGGCCAGGATGCGACCCTGGTCGACATGGACATCGCTGATCTGGTCGAGACCGGTGGCCGGGTCGATCAGCCGGGCATTGCGGATGCTCAGGCTCACTGCGCATTCTCCTGTAGCTGACGCTGGGCCGTCTGCCCGCTCATGGTCATCGACAGTACCGCCATGCGAACCGCGATGCCGTAGGTGACCTGGTTCAGGATGACCGACTGCTCGCCATCGGCGACCGCCGATTCGATCTCCACGCCGCGGTTGATCGGGCCGGGGTGCATGACGATGGCATCGGGCTTGGCGCGGGCCAGGCGCTGGCGGGTCAGGCCGAACAGCCGGTAGTACTCTCCTTCGCTGGGCAGCAGGCCGCCCTGCATGCGCTCGCGCTGCAGGCGCAGCATGATCACTACGTCCACGCCATCCAGGCCCTCGGCCAGGTCGGTACAGGTGCGCACGCCATAGAGCTCTTCGAGGCCGACCGGCAGCAGGGTGCGCGGCGCGACCACGCGGATGTCGCGGCAGCCCAGGGTGCGCAGCGCCAGCATGTCGGAGCGGGCGACCCGGGAGTGCAGGATGTCGCCGACGATGGCCACCGAGAGGTTGGCGAAGTCGCCCTTGTGGCGGCGGATGGTCAGCATGTCGAGCATGCCCTGGGTGGGGTGCGCATGGCGCCCGTCACCGCCATTGATGATGGCCACATCCGGGCAGACGTGCTCGGCGATGAAGTGGGCGGCGCCGGAATCGGCGTGGCGCACCACGAACATGTCGGCGGCCATGGCCTCCAGGTTGCGCAGGGTGTCGAACAGCGTCTCGCCCTTGCTGGTGGAAGAGGTGGAGACGTTGAGGGTGATGACGTCCGCCGACAGCCGCTTGGCCGCCAGCTCGAAGGTGGTGCGGGTGCGGGTCGAATTCTCGAAGAAGACGTTGCACACGGTCTTGCCGCGCAGCAGTGGCACCTTCTTCACCGCCCGGGCTCCGACCTCCAGAAAGGAGTCGGCGGTATCGAGCAATTCGGTGAGGAGTTCGGCGGGCAGGTCGTCGAGTGACAGGAAATGGCGCAATTGGCCCTGGGCGTTGAGTTGCAGCGAGCGCGTAGCGTCGGTCATGGCAGCGAATCCAGGTCAGGCGGCGGGGACGTCGCGGTATTCGAGGGCGAGCGGCGAGGGGCCGGTCAGCTTGACGCGCTGGGTGGGGGCCAGGCTCAGGGTGGCGCCCACCACGTCGGGCTGGATCGGCAATTCGCGGGCATTGACGTCCAGCAGGCAGACCAGGGTCACACTGGCGGGACGGCCATAGTCGAAGAGTTCGTTGAGCGCCGCGCGCACGGTGCGACCGCTCATCAGCACATCGTCCACCAGCACCAGGTGGCGACCATCGATCTCGAACGGCAGGGCCGAGGGGCGCACCTGCGGGTGCAGGCCCTTCTGGGTGAAGTCGTCGCGGTAGAAGGAGACGTCCAGGCTGCCCAGCGGGGTGTCCAGGCCGAGTTCGGCCAGCAGGGCCTCGGCGACCCAGAGGCCGCCGGTGTGGATGCCGACGAAGCCGGGATCGGTGATGCCGCGGCGATTCAGCGACAGACGCAGGTCGGCGGCCAGCCGCGGCAGGAGCTCGGCGGGAGAGGGCAGGTGCATGGCTACTCCGATTGCGGGCGCGCGGCCCGTTCCAGTTGTTGGGTCAGCCAGCCTTCCAGGAGAAGGGCGGCGGCAAGGGCGTCCACCGGGCGTTCGCGATAACCGTCGCGCTGACCGCCCTGCAGGCGCTCGCCCTTGGCGGCATAGGTAGTGAGGCGCTCGTCATGGGTATGCACGGGCAGGCCGTAGCGTCCCTGCAGGCGGCGGGCGAAACGTTCGGCGCGCTCGCTCATCTCGCTGGGCGTACCGTCCATGTTCAGTGGCAGACCGACCACCAGGGCGGTGGGGCGCCACTCGTCCAGCAGGCGCTGGATCTGCTGCCAGTCGGGTGCGCCGTTCTGCGCCTTGAGGGTGAGCAGTTCACGGGCCTGGCCGGTCACGGCCTGGCCGACGGCGACGCCGATCTGGCGGCTGCCATAGTCGAAGCCCAGATAGAGCCCGCTGGGCGCGCTCATGCGTGACCCGCCTGACGCGAGAGCAGCCGCAGGTCGACCCCCAGCAGGGCGGCGGCCGCGCCGAGGCGCTGCTCGCTCGGCGTCTCGAACAGCAGGGCGCTGGTGGCCGGGGTGGTGAGCCAGAGATTGGCCGCCAGTTCCTCTTCCAGCTGGCCGGGGCCCCAGCCGCTGTAGCCGAGGGTGATCAGGTGGCGGCTCGGGCCGGTACCGTCGGAGAGGGCGAAGAGCACGTCCGGCGAGGTGGTCAGGCTCAGTTCTTCGAGTTCCAGGGTGTTCTGGAACACCGGGCCGGCGTCATGCAGGACGAAGCCCCGATCGGCCTGCACCGGGCCACCGGCATAGAGCGCGACCTGGGCATCTTCCTGGGTGACCGGTATCTCAGGGCGCAGCTGTTCGAGCAGGTCGTCCAGGTGCAGGCCATTGGGGCGGTTGATCACCAGGCCCATGGCGCCATCCGGGCCGTGGTCGACGAGGTAGATCACCGTCTCGGCGAAATGGGGATCGTCCATCTGCGGCATGGCGATCAGGAGCTGGTGCTGTAGGGTGGTGCTGGAGGTCGGCTTCATGACCGGCAAGTTTCCCGGTTGCGCGGTCCGGCTTCAAGTCCAACGGCGTCCCGGACTATTGACTGGACAGGCGGTCGCCACGCTCGAAGCGCCAGGTGCGGATGATCTCCAGCCGGTCGATGTCGGCCAGATCGCCGCTGAAGGGAGCGAAGGGTGCCGCCAGCCGGACGATGCGCAGCGCCGCCTGGTCCAGCACCTGGCGTCCCGAGGACTCCAGCACCTGGACCTCGTAGAGCGAGCCGTCCTTGTTGATGGCCACCAGCAGACGCAGGCTGCCGTAGAGGCGGTCGCGCTTGGCCTGCTCGGGGTAGTTGAGATTGCCGATGCGTTCGATCTTGCGCCGCCATTCTTCCTTGTAACGGGCGCCCTTGTCCTTTTGCGTCGAGGCGGCATTGATCCGCCAGATCTTCGGCCGCTTGGCGTATTGCTGGCGTTCCTCGGCGAGCTGGGCTTCCAGGCTGGCGAGTTCGGCGGCCTGGCTGTCGGACTCGGGGCTGGGCGCATCGCGCTGCTCCCGCTCCGGCGTCTCGCGACTGGGTTCGGCCTTGGTCGGCCGCGCGGCGCGGGTGGTCACCGCGGCCTTGGGCGCCTGGGCGCGATCCGCCGCCGGCGGGCGAGCCGGAGGCGCGGCCTGGCGGATCTCGCTGTCGTGGAAAGGCGCCTGCACCGGGGTGCTCGGCGCCGCCGCCTTGTCCAGCGTACCGCTGCCCTGCTGATTTTCCTGGGCCAGGAAGTCGGCCTGCTTGGGCGCCTCGTCGCTCTTGAAGCTGGCCAGCGTCACCTCCAGGGTGCGACTGATCTGGGTAGGCTCGGGCAGCGAAAAGCCGACGCCGAGAATCAGCACGACGTGCAGCAGGGTCGCGATGAGCAGCGTGAAGCCCAGGCGGTCGGCGGGACGAACCTGGGCGGCGGGGGAGGAGGCGGTGCTGGGCATTGACTGGGTCGGCAAGGGCAGAGGACGCGCGGCAGGGCTGGCGCCAGTCTGCGGATTGTATCCGCGGTTGTCCATGCCGCCGCGGGCGGCATGGACGCGCGCCTCAGCCCGCGCGTTGCTGCGCGATCACGTCCATCAGGCGTTCGGCGATGCGGGTGTCGTAGGCCGCATCGATCTCGCGGATGCAGGTCGGGCTGGTGACGTTGATCTCGGTCAGGTGCTCGCCGATCACGTCCAGACCGACGAAGAGCAGGCCGCGCTTGCGCAATTCCGGACCCACCGTCGCGGCGATCTCGCGGTCCCGTGCCGACAGCGGCTGGGCGACGCCGCGGCCACCGGCGGCCAGGTTGCCGCGGGTCTCGCCCTGGGCCGGAATGCGCGCCAGGCAATAGTCCACGGGTTCGCCGTCGATCATCAGGATGCGCTTGTCACCGTCCTTGATACCGGGCAGATAGCGCTGGGCGATGATCTGCTGGGTACCGTGGGCGGTCAGGGTCTCGAGGATCACCGAAAGATTCGGGTCGCCTTCGCGGTGACGGAACACCGAGCTGCCACCCATGCCGTCCAGCGGCTTGAGAATGACGTCGCCGTGGGTGCGGGCGAATTCGCGGATGATGTCGGCGCGGCGGCTGACCAGGGTTGGCGGCGCCAGCTCGGGGAACAGGGTGGCGAAGAACTTCTCGTTGCAGTCGCGCAGGCTGGCGGGACGGTTGACCACCAGCGTGCCGCCACGCTCGGCCTGCTCCAGCAGGTAGGTGGCATAGACGAATTCGTTGTCGAAGGGCGGATCCTTGCGCATCAGGATCACGTCCAGCTCGCGCAGCGGCAGGTCGACGTCTTCGCCAAAGGCGAACCAGCGCTCCGGATCCTGGAACACGTCCAGCTGCCGACCGCGACCGCGGGCCTCGCCATCGACCTGGTACAGGTCCTGCATCTCGAAATAGTGCAGGGTCCAGCCGCGCGCCTTGGCCGCCCACAGCATGGCCATGGAGCTGTCCTTCTTATAGGAGATGCGTTCGATGGGATCCATGACGATCCCCAGACGGATACTCATTGACGCTAGACCTCGGTTCTACGTGGGCAAGGCGTCAGAATAGCCCTTCGATCCCCTTCAGTGCCAATGCTTGCGCGATCGTCGTGGTGGGCGGGCCGGTGGTCCGCCACCAGGGGATCTGCGTGGTACGTCACGGTATTGTGTGCTACAAAGAGGCGCCGCCAAAGTGCCCGGATCGACATCATTCACGTTGCATCGACGATGAGCTGGTAGCTTGAACATGGAACAGTATTCGGAAGGGCTGAAGGTCATGGTGATCGACGACTCGAAGACGATTCGTCGGACCGCCGAGACCCTGCTCAAGAAAGTTGGCTGCGAAGTCATCACTGCCATCGATGGATTCGATGCGCTCGCCAAGATCGCCGATAGTCATCCCCACATCATCTTCGTGGACATCATGATGCCGCGACTGGATGGCTATCAGACCTGCGCGCTGATCAAGAACAACAGCGCCTTCCGCGCGACGCCCGTCATCATGCTCTCTTCCCGTGACGGACTCTTCGACAAGGCCAAGGGCCGCATCGTCGGCTCTGACCAGTACCTCACCAAACCCTTCAGCAAAGAAGAGCTGATCGGTGCGATCAAGACCCACGTCCCCAGTTTCACTCCGCTCGAACAAGCGTCCTGAGTGTCCTGAGGCGGGCGATTCTATCTAGTAGGAAATTTTCATGGCTCGAATTCTGATCGTCGACGACTCTCCCACCGAGATGTACAAGCTCACCGCCATGCTGGAAAAGCATGGTCATCAGGTGCTCAAGGCCGAGAACGGCGCCGACGGCGTCGCCCTGGCCCGCCAGGAGAAGCCCGACGCGGTCCTGATGGATATCGTCATGCCCGGCCTCAACGGCTTCCAGGCGACCCGGCAGCTGACCAAGGATGCCGAGACCAGCCATATCCCGGTGGTCATCGTCACCACCAAGGACCAGGAAACCGACAAGGTCTGGGGCAAGCGCCAGGGCGCCAAGGACTACCTCACCAAGCCCATCGACGAAGACACCCTGTTGCGCACCCTGGCGGGTGTCCTGCAAGGCTGAGGTCTTTCGTCCGTTTCTCGCGGCAGCGCCCCACTGGGCAGGGAATCCTATGAGCGACGCCTCCACGCCCTACGAGCTCTTGCGCCTGATCGATCTGCGCTGCCGCGAGCGGGCAGCCGGTCTGCCGGCGCAACAGGAAAACCAGCGCAGCTGGAGTGGCATCGGCTTTCGTCTCGGTGAATTGCGCTTCGTGATTCCCATGGGCGAGGTCAGCGAGATTCTGCCGGAGCCGCGTTTCACCGCTCTGCCCGGCGTCAAGCCATGGCTCAAGGGCGTAGCCAATGTGCGCGGTCGCCTGCTGCCGATCGCCGACCTGGGGCAGTTCCTCGGCGTGAAGATCCAGGCCCTGCGCAAACAGCGGCGGATCCTGATCGTCGACCATGGCGACCTCTTCGTCGGATTGGCGGTTGACGAAGTCCTGGGTATGCAGCATTTCGACATCGAGGCCTATCGCGAGCACGCCGACAGCGTGCCGTCGGGCCTGCACTTCTTTCTGGAAGGTGTCTTCCAACGCGACGTGCCCTGGCTGGTCTGCAGCCCGCGCGCCTTGGTCGAGCATCCCGAATTCATGGACGTCGCGGCCTAGGTCGCCAGACGTCCGGACGCTGCAAGGCGGATCGGGGTCGGGATGGCAGGAGCCGTCGCCGACGGGTGGGGGTAGGGCGCCGAACACCGGCTTCAAGCGAACCGGTCTGGCGTCCGACAAGGATAGAACTAAAGGAACCAAGGTCCAGGCGGGGGCCGCTGATGAACAAACTCAATACCGGGAAACTCAACGCGTGGGTCGCGGGCATGTTCGTGGTGCTGATCGTCGCGATCGTGCTGCTGTTCGCCAACTTCGCGTACCTGGGCACCCAGACCAACTACGACAACCAGTACCAGGGCCAGGCCACCGAGCTGCGCATCCTCTCGCAGCAGCTGGCCAAGAGCGCCAGTGAGGCCGCCACCGGCAAGGCCGAGGCCTTCAAGGACCTGCGTCAGGCGCGTGCCGAGTTCGAGCGCCGCCTGAACATCCTGCGCAGCGGTGATCCGCAGACCGGCCTGCCGCCTTCGCCGGCGATCCTCGGTCCGCGTCTGGATACCCTGGAGTCCCAGTGGGAGAACCAGCGCAAGCAGGTCGACAGCATGCTCGGCAGCGAGCAGACCGTGCTGTCCCTGCACCAGCTGTCCGGCGCCCTGGCCGATACCATTCCCCAATTGCAGGTCGAGAACGAAGAGATCGTCGACATCCTGATCGAGCGCGGCGCGCCCGCCAGTCAGGTGGTGGTGGCCCAGCGTCAGGCACTGCTCGCCGAGCGAATCCTCGGCGCCATCAACAAGATCCTCACCGGCGACGAAGCCGCTGTGCAGGCTGCCGACAGCTTTGGTCGCGACGCCAGCCTGTTCGGCCGGGTGCTCAAGGCCATGCGTGAAGGCAATGCCTCCATGGGCATCACCAAGATCACCGACCCCGAGGCGGTCGGCCGCCTCAACGAAGCCAACAAGCTGTTCGAATTCGTCTCCGGCAACGTCGACGAGATTCTCGCCACCTCACCCGAGCTGCTGCAGATCCGTTCCGCCGTGGGCCTGATCTATCGCGGCTCCCAGGCGCTGCTCGGTTCCGCCTCCGACCTCAGTGGCAGTTATGCCTCCCTGGCCCAGAGCCGCAAGATCAACACCGTGGGCAGCTACCTGCTGGTGTTCATCGCCCTCGGCGCCATCCTCTGCATCGGCTATATCCTGGTCCGCGACACCCGCCGCCGCCTGGCCGAGACCGACGAGAAGAACCAGCGCAACCAGACCGCCATTCTGCGCCTGCTGGACGAGATCGCCGACCTGGCCGACGGTGACCTGACCGTGCAGGCCACGGTGACCGAAGACTTCACCGGCGCCATCGCCGACTCCATCAACTACTCCATCGACCAGCTGCGCGAACTGGTGGAAACCATCAACCAGACCGCTGTCCAGGTGGCCGCCGCCGCCCAGGAGTCCCAGGACACCGCCACGGTGCTGGCCGAGGCCTCGGAACACCAGGCCCAGGAAATCGCCGGGGCTTCCGCGGCGATCAACGAGATGGCCGTGTCCATCGACCAGGTATCCACCAACGCCTCCGAATCCACCGCGGTGGCGGAGCGCTCCGTGGCCATTGCCAACAAGGGCAACCAGGTCGTGCACAACACCATCATCGGCATGGACAGCATTCGCGAGCAGATCCAGGACACCGCCAAGCGGATCAAGCGCCTGGGCGAATCGTCCCAGGAGATCGGCGACATCGTCGGCCTGATCAACGACATCGCCGACCAGACCAACATCCTGGCCCTGAACGCCGCCATCCAGGCCTCCATGGCCGGTGACGCCGGCCGCGGCTTCGCCGTGGTCGCCGACGAGGTCCAGCGCCTCGCCGAGCGTTCCTCGGGCGCCACCAAGCAGATCGAGGCCCTGGTCAAGGCGATCCAGACCGACACCAACGAAGCGGTCATCTCCATGGAGCAGACCACCTCGGAAGTGGTACGCGGGGCCGCCCTGGCCCAGGACGCCGGTGTGGCCCTGGAAGAGATCGAGAAGGTTTCCCAGAGCCTGGCCGGGCTGATTCAGAACATCTCCAACGCCGCGCGCCAGCAGTCCTCGTCCGCCAGCCACATCTCCAGCACCATGAACGTGATTCAGGAGATCACCTCGCAGACCTCGACCGGTACCACCGCCACCGCGCGCAGCATCGGCGAGCTGGCCAAGCTGGCCAGCGAGATGCGGCGTTCGGTTTCGGGCTTCAATCTGCCGAACGAGCAGCCGCTGGGCTGAACACAGCGGCCACATCGTGGTGTGGCGAGGGGGAGACGGGGTGGGGGAGTCGAGTTGGGCGTTGCGCCGTGCTCCCGAGCTGCCGGATGCGGACTTCGAGCGTTGGCGACAGTTGCTGGAAACCCGCGCCGGCATGGTGCTGGACGATCGCCAGCGCAGCTTTCTGCAGATCCAGCTGGCCGCGCGCATGCGCGAACTGACGATCGCGGACTACGACAGCTACTACCAGGTCGTCTGCGCCGGCATCGGCGGGCGCATCGAATGGGTTCGGCTGCTCGACCGCCTGACCATCCAGGCCACCCGCTTCTTTCGCCATCCGCCGTCCTTCGCGCTGCTGGAAACCTATGTGAACGAGTTCGCCAAGACCGCCGAGGGCGATAGCCTGACCCTCTGGAGCCTGGGGTGTGCCAGTGGCGAGGAAGCCTTTTCGATGGCCATCAGCACCGCCGAAGTGCTCACGCGGCAGACGCGCCCGCTGACGTTCGCCCTGACCGGTACCGACATCAGCAGCGAAGCCCTGCGCCAGGCGCGGCAGGGCACCTACAGCCTGCAGCGCCTGGCCGGGGTGCCGCCCGCCCTGCGCGAGCGGTATTTTCGTCCGCGCAGCGATGGCAACTTCGAGGTCGCCGCCGGCTTGATGGAGCGACTGTGCTTTGCCCGGCTCAATGTGCTGGAACTGGGCCAGGCCCCCTTGCAGGGGCTCAACGTCATTTTTTGTCAGAACTTGCTGATTTATTTCCGCCGCTGGCTGCGTCGAGACCTGCTCAACCAGCTGGTCCAGCGGCTTGCACCGGGTGGGCTCTTGGTCCTGGGTGTCGGTGAGGTGAGCAATTGGAGCCACCCGCAACTGATACCCGTCGATCATCCCGAAGTCCTGGCGTTCACCCGCCAGCTGGACCACCCGGCATGACAGGAGCCGAGATGATCGATCGACACGACTACGTAGCCCTCGAGTGGGTCAAGGGAGAGATCGCCGAAACCTTGCAGCAGGCCCGCAAGGCGCTCGAGGCGTTCGTCGACAACCCGCACGACCGTAGCCGCCTGGGTTTTTGTCGGACCTATGTGCATCAGGTCTACGGCACCTTGCAGATGGTGGAGTTCTACGGCGCCGCGCTGCTCGCCGAAGAGATGGAGCTGTTGCTGCAGGCCCTCCATGAAGAGCGGGTGAACAGCTCCGACGAGGCGCTGGAAGTGCTGATGCAGGCCATCCTGCAGGTACCGCCCTATCTGGATCGGGTTCTTGAAGCCCGCCGCGATCTGCCTCTGGCCATCCTGCCACTCCTCAACGACCTGCGTTCGGCGCGCGGCGAGAAGCTGCTCTCCGAGACCAGCCTGTTCTCTCCGGATCTCTCCGCCACGCCGCTGTCGCTGAGCGACGCCGAACTGGCCGACCGCGCCGCGCCGGACTGGCTGCCGCGCTTGCGCAAGTTGCGCCAGGCGCTGCAGGGCGCCCAGGTCGGGCTGTTCCGCGACCGCGATGTCCAGCTGCACCTGGATTACCTGCTGCGGGTGTTCGAGCGCCTGGACCAGCTCTGCGCCGGTTCGCCCTTTGGCGCACTCTGGCCGGTGGCGGCAGGCCTCACCGAATTGCTGCAGGCCGGCGAGCTGGACAACAGCAGTTCGATCCGCGGCCTGTTGCGGCAACTGGATCGCGAACTCAAGCGACTCATCAGCGATGGGGTGACCACCCTCAACCAGCCGGCGCCGGCCGATCTGCTGAAGAATCTGCTGTTCTACCTGGCCAAGGCGCCGGTGCAGAGTCCGCGCATCGCCGCACTCAAGGCGCACTATCGCCTCGACGAGGCCCTGCCGGATGCCGAGCTGGTGGGTTTCGAACGCTCACGCATCGTCGGTCCGGATCGCGAAGCCATGCGCTCGGTGGTGACCGCGCTGTGCGAAGAGCTGGTGCAGATCAAGGACAGCCTGGACCTCTTCGTGCGCAGCGATCGCCAGCAGCCCGCCAGCCTGCGCGGTCTGCTGGCCCCGCTCAAGCAGATCGCCGATACCCTGGCGGTGCTGGGCTTCGGTCAGCCGCGCAAGGTGGTGCTCGAACAGCACGAAGCCGTCGCCGAACTGGCCGAGGGCGTGCGCGAGGCCAGCGACGCCGCCCTGATGGATATCGCCGGGGCGCTGCTCTATGTCGAAGCCACCCTGGCCGGCATGGTCAGCGGCAACGAGGTGGGCGATGCCGAAGAGAGCCGGCTGCCCACCACCGACATCGATCAGCTGCATCGGGTGGTGGTGCGCGAGGCGCGCAATGGCCTGGAGCAATCCAAGGATGCCATCATCGAGTTCATCGCCTCCCAGTGGAACCATGTCCACCTGGAGTCGGTGCCCCTGTTGCTGACCCAGGTCCGTGGCGGCCTGGCGATGATCCCGCTGGAACGGGCCGCGGGCCAGGTGCAGGCGGCCAACGACTACATCTGCCAGCAGCTGCTGGGCAAGCAGGCCGTGCCGGACTGGCAGAGCCTGGACACCCTGGCCGACGCCATCACCAGCGTCGAGTACTACCTGGAGCGCCTGGCGGAAGATCCCTCCACGCCCCACGACATGATCCTCGACATCGCCGACGAGAGTCTCATCGCCCTCGGCTATCCGCCCAGGGCGGCTGGCGACGGCGAGGCGGCGGCAGCGCCCCTGGCCTCCGGCGAGGTCGCGACGCCGGCTCTGGATCTGGATCTGCCGGAAGACCAGCCCCTGGTTGCGGAACCAGTGGACGAAGAGGCGCTGGAACTCACCGCCCTGCCGGTCGAGGAGCCTGCAGCGGCTGGCGAAGCCTCCCCTGCCGAACTCGAGCCAACCGCAGCGGAAGCGTCGCTGACCGCCGATCTTCTGGAGGCAGACGCGGCGGCCGAGGGGGCGGATGACGAGCCGCTCGGCGAGACCGCGCCCGCGCATGACGAACCCGAGGCGCTGCTGGCCGACAGCGAGGCGGACAGCCTGTCGCTGGCGACCGCCGATGCCGATGCCGATGTGATCGCCGAGGTATTGGCCGCGCCGGTCAGTCCCATCAACCCCCCGGCAGCGCAGGTGCCGCAAGCGCTGCTGCCGCCCGCCGCCGACGCCGAGCCGGTCGAGGACGAACTGCGCGAGGTCTTTATCGAAGAGGCCGGCGAGGTCCAGGCGGAGCTGGAACGCTGGCTGCCGATCTGGGAGGCCGAGCCCGAGCAGCGCACCGCCCTGAGTGAATTGCGGCGCAATTTTCACACCCTCAAGGGCAGTGGCCGCATGGTCCAGGCACTGGTCATCGGCGAATTGGCCTGGGCCCTGGAAAATCTGTTCAATCGCCGGCTGGACCACAGCGTCGCCCACAGCACCGCCCTGCAGACGGTGGTCGAGCAGACCTGCGCCCTGCTGCCGGAGCTGGTCGAGGAGTACGCCGAGAATCGTCAGCGGCAGCGTGACGACGTCGACTGGCTGGCCCACGCCGCTCATGCGCTGGCCCGTAACGAAGCCTTGCCCGAGCGTACCTCACCGGGCAGCGCAGCCGCCTCCGCGTCGGCGACGCTCCCCGAAGCGGAGGTGCTTGAGCCTGAGGTCGCGGCACCCGTCGCCGCCGAAGCCGATACCCAGCTGCTGGATATCTTCCGCACCGAGGCCCAGGCGCACCTGGAAACCGTGCGCCGCTTTCTCGAGCAGTCCGAAGCCGGCAGTGCCCAGCCGGTCTCCGACAATCTGCTGCGTGCCCTGCACACCCTCAAGGGCAGTGCCCATATGGCGGGCAGTTCGCCGATGGCCGAGCTGGCATCCGCGCTGGAACGGCTGGCCAAGGAATACAAGCTCGCCCATGTCGCCTTCGCCGAACCCGAGTGCGCCTTGCTGGCCCGGGGTGCCGAGTTGCTGGAGCAGCGCCTGGGCGAACTCGACGAAGGGGCGCTGGCAACGCCGCTGGCAGGCGCGCCGGACGTCATCTCGTCCTGCGAAGCGCTGCTGGAGGAGCTGGATCCCCAGTTGCCGCTGCCCGAGGCACCGCTGCCGGAGCAGCGTGACTTCCTGCGGCTGACCGATTTCCTGATGCCCGGAATGGACCTGTTGCTGGAGGCCGATGAGCGCCTGCATGCCTGGCGGACCGGTGGTGACCAGGCGGCCTGCGCGGACCTGCTGGCCGAGCGGCTGAATACCTTTGCCGATGGGGCCGCCCGGGTCGGACTGGCCGATGTCGAGCAACTCGCTGAAGCGCTGCAGGTGGTTTATGCCGCCGCGGCGAGCGGTTCGCTGCCCGCCGACGAGGCCTTCTTCCGCGAAGCGGCAGAGGCCCAGGAAGCCCTGATCAGCATGCTCAACCAGCTGGCCGGTGGCATGCGGGCCACGCCGAGCGAAGAGCGGATACAGGGCCTGCGCGGCCTGCTGGCCGGCATTCTCGCCGGGTTGCCAATGGCTGCCACCAATCTGCTGGCCGAGCCCGAACCCGAAGAGCTTTTCGATCCGGCAACGGCCACGCCGGTCGCACCCGAGCTGGCGCTGGACGTCGAATTGCCCGCCGAAGCCGAAGCCGAAGCCGAAGCCGAAGCCGAAGCCGAAGCCGAAGCCGAAGCCGAAGCCGAAGCCGAGCCTGAGCTGGAGTCGCTGAATCAGCCGGAAGAGCTGCTGCCACCTTTGGTGGACAGCGAGCCGGCGGATGCCGTCGAGGTCGAGCCCGAGGCTGCCGAGCCCGTCGATCCGGAGATGCAGCTGATCTTCCTCGAGGAAGCCCAGGATCTGCTGGACAGCGCCGACCGGGCCCTGAAGCGTTGGCTGGTGGAGCCGCAGCAGCGCTTCCACCTTGGCACCCTGCAGCGCGATCTGCATACCCTCAAGGGCGGCGCCCATCTCGCCGGGGTGATGCCGGTCGCGCGTCTGGCGACGGAGCTGGACGCCATCTACGAAGGCCTGCTCGATGGCCGTCTCGCCGGTGGCGCCGAACTGGGCAACCCCCTGCGTGACGCCCATGGCTGCCTCGCCGCGCAGCTCGAAGAGCTGGCGGCGGGTGACCCGGTCAGTGAGCATGGCGAGCAGGTCGAGCGCCTGCAGCGCATCCGTACCGGCCATCTCGATGAACGGCTGGGGTCGGACGCCGCCGGGTCTACCCCAGGCGAGTTTGAGCTCGGCGAAGCCATCGCGGACCAGCCGACGGCTGCGGAGTCGTCGCTGTGTGCGCCGACGCCCCTGGCCGCCGCGCCGGAGTCGGACGAGGGACCCGACGCCGAGTTGCTGGCCATCTACATCGAAGAGAGTCGCGACCTGCTCGACAGCATGGCGAACTCGCTGCGCGCCTGGGAAGCCGAACCGCACAACAGTCTCGAACTGGAATCCCTGCTGCGCGACCTGCATACCCTCAAGGGCGGTGCGCGCCTGGCCGAGGTGGATGCCATCGGCGATCTGGCCCATGCCCTGGAGGCCTTCTACGAGGGTCTGGCGCGGGGAAGGATCAAGCCCGGTGCCGACCTGGGCAGTCTGCTGCAGCGCTGCCACGATCGTCTGCACGAACAACTCGAAGCCCTGGCCCAGGGGCAGGCTTCGGCGCCGGCTGGCGACCTGATCGAGGCCTTGCGTGACTACCGCGGCGAGCCGCTGGCGGCCGGCGTGACGGCCGCGCCCGTGGTTGCCGCACCGGTCTTCGACGCCGACACCGATGCGGAAATCCTCGAAATCTTCATGGAGGAAGCCCAGGACCTGCTGGTCAGCATGGACGAGGCCCTGGCGAACTGGCCGGCCGCGCCCGACGTGGCGGTGGACGAGTTGCTGCGCTGCCTGCATACCCTCAAGGGTGGTGCGCGCCTGGCCGGTCTGCACGGCCTGGGTGAGCAGGCCCATGAGCTGGAACAGCAACTGGCGGAATTGCGCTCGCTCGCCGTGGGATTGAGCGAGGACGATCGCGAGCGGGTACGCGCCCTGGCGACCCAGGGGGTCGACGGACTGCAGCTGGCGGTCGCCCAGCTGGCACTACCGGCCGCCGCTCCGGCGAGTACGTCCCCGGTGCCGGTCGAGACGGCCGAAGCCGAAGCCGAAGCCGAAGCCGAAGTCGCGATCGAGTCTGATCTGCCGGCGGCCGCGGACCTGGCCGGGGATGACGAGACGCCAGGCCCAGACGCCGAGTCCGGCGTCGCGAGCCCGTTCGCCGCATCGCCTGAGCCGACCAGTACCACGGCACCGGTCATGGTGGCGGCCGAGACGCCTGCGCCAGCGGCTGCGCCGCTGCCGTTCGTGCAGCGCCTGCAGCAGGTCCGCCAGCAGGCGGCGCAGCGGCGCTCTTCCCAGGAACTGGTGCGGGTACCGGCCGCGTTGCTGGAACAGCTGGTCAACCTGGCGGGCGAGACCTCGATCTTCCGCGGCCGCGTCGAACAGCAGGTCAGCGACATCGGTACCACCCTCGGCGAGATGGAAGCCACCATCGAGCGGGTCCGCGATCAGCTGCGCCGGCTGGATACCGAGACCCAGGCGCAGATCATCAGTCGCCACCACGAAGACGTGGATCGCGCCGGCTACGAGGATTTCGACCCCCTGGAGCTGGATCGCTATTCCCAGCTGCAGCAGCTGTCCCGGGCGCTGTTCGAATCGGCTTCCGACCTCCTGGATCTGAAGAACACCCTGGGCCAGCGCAATCGCGATGCCGAGACCCTGCTGCTGCAACAGGCGCGGGTCAACACCGAGTTGCAGGAAAGCCTCATGCAGACCCGCATGGTGCCTTTCGAGCGCATGGTGCCGCGACTGCACCGGGTGGTACGCCAGGTCAGCGCCGAACTGGACAAGCCGATCGAGCTGCGCGTCGACAACGCCGAAGGCGAGCTGGACCGCACGGTGCTGGAGCGGATCATTCCGCCGCTGGAGCACATGCTGCGCAACGCCATCGACCACGGGGTCGAGGACGCCGCCGGGCGCCAGCGCGCCGGCAAACCGGCCGAGGGCGTGATCAGCCTGGATCTGCGCCGTGAAGGCGGCGACATCATCCTGACCCTGGCCGATGACGGCCGGGGCATCGACCTGGCCGCGGTGCGCCGCAAGGCCATCGAGCGCGGCCTGATGGCGGAGGACGCGCAACTCACCGATCAGGACCTGCTGCAGTTCATCCTCGAATCCGGCTTCTCCACGGCGCCGACCGTCACCCAGATTTCCGGGCGGGGCGTGGGCATGGACGTGGTGCACCAGGAGGTGAAGCAACTCGGCGGCAACATGGACATCCACAGCGTGGCGGGCGAGGGGACGCGCTTCACCATCCGCCTGCCGTTCACCGTGTCGGTGAACCGCGCGCTCATGGTGCATGCCGGCGATGACCTCTATGCCGTGCCGCTGAACACCATCGAGGGTATCGTGCGGGTGACCGCGGCCGATCTCGAGCGCTATTACCGCCCGGGGGCGACGACCTTCGAATACGGCGGCCAGCACTATGACCTGCGCTACCTGGGCCATCTGCTCAACAACGGCCAGCAGCCCAAGCTGAGCGGCCAGAGCCTGCCGCTGCCGGTAGTGCTGGTGCGTTCCGCCGAATACGCGGTCGCCGTGCAGGTGGATGCGGTGGCCGGCTCGCGGGAGATCGTGGTGAAGAGCCTCGGTCCGCAATTCGCCGGGGTACCGGGCCTGTCCGGTGCCACCCTGCTGGGGGACGGGCGCGTGGTGGTGATTCTCGACCTGCTGGCGATGATCCGCAGCCAGCGCGCCAGCGGCGAAGAGCTCGCCCGGCTGGCGCAGGGCCCGGCCACGGTGGCCGAGGTCACCCGGCCGGCGCTGGTCATGGTGGTGGACGATTCGGTCACGGTGCGCAAGGTCACCAGCCGCCTGCTGGAACGCCACGGCATGGAAGTCTTCACCGCCAAGGACGGGGTGGATGCCATCGCCCAGTTGCAGGAGCGGCAGCCGGACATCCTGCTGCTGGACATCGAGATGCCACGCATGGACGGCTTCGAGGTGGCGACCCTGGTGCGCCATGACCCGCGCCTCAAGGACCTGCCGATCGTGATGATCACCTCCCGAACCGGGGAAAAGCACCGCGAGCGGGCGCTGAGCCTGGGCGTGAACGAATACCTGGGCAAGCCCTACCAGGAGAGCGAACTCCTGGCCCACATCCATCGGTTGGTCAGGCAAGATGACTGAGATGCACACCGCCCGCGTCGCCATCCTGGCCGACAGTCCGCTGCAGCGCCACGTGCTGCAGCAGGTGCTGGCCGACAATGGCTATCACGTCGTCCTCAACAGCGATCCGGAGCGCTTCGACGAAGCGGCCTGGCCCACGGTCGCGACCGACCTGTGGCTGATCGACCTGAGCCAGACGGAGGAGTCGCCACTGGTGGACGCGCTGCTGGAGGGGGCCGAGGTGCCCATCCTGTTCGGCGAAGGCCAGGCTCCCGAGCGTTTCACCGACCCCTTCACCCAGTGGGAAAAGCGCCTGATCGGCAAGCTCAAGCGGCTGATCGGCGATCCGGTGGCGGCGGTCGGCCCGGCCCTGGAAACCCTGCTGCAGGACCAGCCGCGACCGCCGCGCCTGACCCTGCCGGAACCCCTGGCCAATCTGCCGCTGCCAGCCGGCGATCCGGCCCCCGAGGTCTGGTTGCTGGCCGCGTCCCTGGGCGGTCCGGCGGCGGTGAAGGCCTTTCTCGATGCCCTGCCGGGCGGTCTGCCGGTCGGCTTCCTCTATGCCCAGCACATCGGCGACGGCTTTGCCGCCAGCCTGCTGCGCGCGGTCGGCCGGCACAGCCAATGGCATATCCAGGGCGCGCGCCCGGGTGAGCCGGTACGCTGCGGCGAGGTGGTGGTGGTGCCGACCCAGCAGGAGCTGACCTTTCGCGCCTCTGGTGCCCTGGACATCGTCGAGCGCGCCTGGCCCGAGCCCTATACGCCGTCGATCAGCCAGATGATGCTCAATCTGGCGCAGCACTTCGGCGCGCGCTGTGGGGTCATCGTCTTCAGCGGCATGGGCAACGACGGCACCGCTTCGGCGCCCTATGTGCGGCGTCGCGGTGGCACGCTCTGGACCCAGTCGGCGAGCACCTGCATCGCCCCGAGCATGCCGGAAAGCCTGCGCGAATCGGGTCTTGCGACCCTTACCGCCGATCCCCGCGGCCTGGCCGAAGCCCTGGTGGCGCGCCTGGCCGAGCAGCGAAGCTAAAGGAATTCCCCATGTCGACCGCCGCTCCCGCCGAACACCTGACCGGTCTGCTGCTGACCCTGGCCGATCGTACCCTGCTGCTGCCCAACGCGGCGGTCGCCGAGCTGGTGCCCTGTCGCGAGATCCGGCCGCTGCCGGTGCAGCCGGACTGGTGCCTGGGCCAGGTCGCCTGGCGCGATCTGCGCCTGCCGCTGATCAGTTTCGAAGCGCTGTCCAGCGGCAGTGCCGCGCAATTCGATGGCGATCGCCATGCGCGGGTGGCCATCCTCAACGCCCTGGGTGGGCGTGAGCGGGTGCGCTTCCTGGCGCTGCTGATCCGCAGCATTCCGCGCTCGTTGCGCATCACCCCGGAGCTGGTCGCCGCCGAGGTGCCCCTGGCCGCCCTGGAGCTGGGCGCCGTGGCCTACGAAGGCGGCACGGCGCGCATTCCCGATCTGATCGGCGTAGAAGAACGGCTGGCCGCTGCTGGTGTGTTCTAGGACTGCCGGGTGAGGCGTATCTTGCCGTTTTCATCCAGGCTGACAGCGACTCCGCGGTAATCCGCCAGGGTCGGCAGCCCCAGGTCCAGCGGCTGGCGATGGGTCGCGGTGATGGCCACGGCATCGGCGCCGGCCGCCTTGGCCGCGGCAAAGCCGGCGTGGGCATCCTCGAACACCAGGCAGTCGCCGATCGCCACTCCCAGCTTGCGCGCACCCGCCAGGAAGCAGTCCGGCGCGGGCTTGCCCTGGGTGACGTCTTCGGCGCAGATCATCACCGGCGGCAGGGCCATGCCGGCCGCGGCGAGCCGCACTTCCGCCAGCCGGCGCGAGGCCGAGGTGACCAGCGCCCAGCTGCCGGTTGGCAGACTGGCGAGGAAGGCCGCCGCGCCGGGGATTTCCTGGATGTCGGCGACGTCGGCGATCTCCAGTTCGGTGATGGCGCGGGTCTCGGCGTCGATGTCCGCGCCCGCCGGAGCGAAGCGTTGCACCGTTTCCACGGCCCGCACTCCGTGCATCACGGCGAGGACGTCCGCCGGATCGAGGCCGTGGCCGAGTGCCCAGGTGCTCCAGGCGCGTTCGGCGGAGGCCACGCTGGTGAGCAGGGTGCCGTCCATGTCGAACAGGAAGGCGGCGTAGGGGCGAGAGGGCAGGGTCATCCGGGGCTCCAAAACTATCCGTGGGGAAGGGACGGACCGCCGTGGGCAGCGGCCCGCGGGCAGATCAGGGGGTCTGGAAATCACCCCAGAGTTGCTGGGCCACACTCAGGGCCACCACCGGGGCGGTCTCGGTGCGCAGCACCCGCGGTCCCAGGCGGGCCGGCTGGAAACCAGCGGCGCGGGCGGCCGTGACTTCGGCCTCGCTCAGGCCGCCTTCCGGGCCGATCAGCAGGGCCAGGCGGGTGGGGCGGGCATGGCTTTCCAGAGGCTCCGCCACCGGGTGCAGGACCAGCTTGAGATCGGCGTCCAGCCCGGCCTGCCAGTCGGCCAGCAGCTGCGGCGGATGGATCAGCGGCACCGTGGAGCGACCGCACTGTTCGCAGGCGCTGATGGCGACCTGGCGCCAGTGCTGCAGGCGCTTGTCGGCGCGTTCATCCTTGAGGCGCACCTCGCAGCGTTCGCTGACCAGCGGGGTGATCTCGGCCACGCCCAGTTCGGTGGCCTTCTGGATCGCCCAGTCCATGCGCTCGCCGCGGGACAGGCCCTGGCCGAGGTGGATGCGCAGCGGCGAATCGGGTTGGCCGGGCAGTTCCTCGGTCAGCTCGACGCTGAGGGTCTTCTTGCCCACCGCGGTGACCTGGCCGAGGTATTCGCGGCCGCTGCCGTCGAACAATTGCATGGCATCCCCCGGCGCCAGGCGCAGCACGCGGCCCAGGTAGTGGGCCTGAGCCTCGGGCAGGTCGAGGTGGCCGAGGGCCAGGGGCAGGTCGAGGTGGCAGCGGGTTAGACGCATGGCGGACTCCAGATCAGCCGGGATCGCGGTGGTTGGGGTGCAGGTCGCTCAGGGCGACGCTGACCGAGGTGCGGGTGGCAAGCTCGATGCCTTCGCTCGCCACCTCGGCGAGGAAGTCGATCTGCTCGGGGGTGATGACATAGGGCGGCAGGAAGTAGACCACGTTGCCCAGGGGTCGCAACAGGGCGCCACGGGAGAGGGCGTGCTGATAGACGGCGAGACCGCGGCGCTCCTGCCAGGGGTAGGGCGTACGGCGGGCCTTGTCGGCGCTCATCTCGATGGCCAGGGCCATGCCGGTCTGGCGCACCTCGCCCACGTGGGGATGATCGACCAGGTGCGCGGTGGCCTCGGCCATGCGCCGGGCCAGGGGCTTGTTGGCCTCGATGACGTCGTCCTGGGCGAAGATGTCCAGGGTCGCCAGGGCGGCGGCGCAGGCCAGCGGATTGCCGGTGTAGCTGTGGGAATGCAGGAAGGCGCGCAGGGTGTGGTAGTCGTCGTAGAAGGCCTGGTAGACCGCATCGGTGGTGAGGCAGGCGGCCAGCGGCAGGTAGCCGCCGGTGAGGGCCTTGGACAGGCAGAGGAAATCCGGACG
The DNA here is from genome assembly GCF_029872515.1 of Pseudomonas flavocrustae. Taxonomy (NCBI): domain Bacteria; kingdom Pseudomonadati; phylum Pseudomonadota; class Gammaproteobacteria; order Pseudomonadales; family Pseudomonadaceae; genus Pseudomonas; species Pseudomonas flavocrustae. Next base: position 177,538 of record NZ_JAPDIQ010000005.1, read on the forward strand.
GATGCCGGCCTGCTCGCAGGCGAACATCGTCCCGGTGCGACCGAAGCCCACGGCGATCTCGTCGTGGATCAGGTGCACGCCATAGCGATCGCAGGCCTCGCGCAGGAGGCGCAGATAGACCGGGTGGTACATGCGCATGCCGGTGGCGCCCTGGATCAGCGGCTCGACGATGACCGCGGCGACGCTGGCGTGGTGCTCGGCCAGGGTGCGCTCCATGTGCGCGAACATCTGCCGCGAATGCGCTTCCCAGTCCATGCCCTCGGGGCGCAGGTAGCAATCGGGACTGGGCACCTTGAGGGTGTCCAGCAAGAGACCCTGGTAGGTCTCGGTGAACAGCGCCACGTCACCCACCGACATGGCCGCGACCGTCTCGCCGTGGTAGCTGTTGGTCAGGGTGACGAAGCGGCGCTTTTCCGGCTGGCCCACGTTGCGCCAGTAGTGGTAGCTCATCTTCAAGGCCACCTCGATGCACGAGGAGCCGTTGTCGGCATAGAACACCCGGTCGAGGCCGGCCGGGGTCAGGGCGACCAGGCGCTCGGACAGTTCGATCACCGGCTGGTGGCTGAAGCCGGCGAGGATGACGTGCTCCAGCTGGTCGACCTGGGCCTTGATGCGCTCGTTGATGCGCGGATTGGCGTGGCCGAAGACATTGACCCACCAGGAACTGACGGCATCCAGGTAGCGCTTGCCGTCGAAGTCCTCCAGCCAGACGCCTTCGCCACGGCGGATCGGGATCACCGGCAGCTGCTCGTGATCCTTCATCTGGGTGCAGGGGTGCCAGAGCACCTCCAGGTCACGGCGCATCCAGTCGTGATTGGTCATTGGCGTCTCCTGGCGGCGGGCCCGGCGATAAAAAGGGGGCGCAAGCCTAAGCCAGGGCGCGCGACGGGAGCAAGGCGCGGGCCGATTGCCGGTCATGGCGCCGTCTGGTTGCCCCGGGGCCGCTGGCGTATGCTGCGCCACCGCCGTTTCCCGGTCCCAGGAGTCTAGAAAAGATGTCGTCGCGTTGGACAGGTTTTACCGTCTGCTTGGCAGCCGGCGTATTCGCTACCAGCCTGAGCGCAGGCGCTGCCGAGAAGGCCCATAAAGAGACGCACAAGGCGCCGGAAAAGGCTACCGCGGCACCCGTAGCGCCCAGTGGTCCCTCGGTGATCGTGGTCGGTGCCGGCATGGCCGGTCTGGCCTCGGCCTATGAACTGCAGCAGGCCGGCTGGAACGTGACCCTGCTGGAAGCCGGCGCGCGCGTCGGCGGTCGTTCCGGTCTCGCCTCCAGCGAATGGATCGGCGACACCAAGGCCCAGCCGGTGCTCAACCACTACCTGGACACCTTCAAGCTCAAGACCGTGGACGCGCCGTCCTTCGTGCGCACCCCGGGCTATCTGATCGAAGGCCAGTACTTTTCCCAGGAAGACCTGGCGCAGAAGATGCCGGCCGTGGCCGATGCCCTCAAACGCGTCGACAAGTCCCTGGACGATCTGGCTGCCGCCATCAGCGATCCGCTGCAGCCGACCGCCACCCCGACCCTGCACGCCCTCGACCAGATCAACGCCGCCACCTGGCTGGACAAGCAGAATCTGCCGCCGGTGGCGCGCCAGCTGATCAACCAGCGCATCCGCGTCCGCTACGACGAGCCCTCGCGGCTGTCGCTGCTCTATCTGGCCCAGCAGACCCGCGTCTATCGCGGCGTCGACGACAAGGACCTGCGCGCCTCCCGTCTGCCCGGTGGCAGCGAGGTGCTGGCCCAGGCCTTCGTCAAGCAGATCAAGACGATCAAGACTGACAACAAGGTCTCCAGCATCGTCCAGGACAAGGATGGTGTCGTGGTCAAGGCCGGTGCCACCGGCTACAAGGCCGACTACGTGGTGATGGCGGTGCCGCTGCGCGCCCTCGGCCAGGTGCAGATGACCCCGGCGCTGGATGCTACCCAGCAGGCGGCGATCAAGGGCACCACCTATGGCTGGCGCGACCAGATCCTGCTCAAGTTCAAGACCCCGGTGTGGGACAGCAAGTCGCGCATGAGCGGCGAGATCTACAGCGACCAGGGCCTGGGCATGCTGTGGGTGGAGCCGGACGTCAAGGGCGGCGCCAATGTGCTGGTTAACCTGGCCGGTGACAGCGCGCGTCTGGTGCAGGCCTTTGGCGACAAGCAGATGGTCGATCAGGTGCTGATCCGCTTCCACGCCTTCTACCCCAAGGCGCGGGGTGCCTTCTCCGGCTACGAAGTCCGTCGCTACAGCCGCGATCCGGGCGTGGGCGGTGCCTACCTGGCCTATGGTCCGGGCCAGATCACCCGCTACTGGCGGCTGTGGGAAAAGCCCGCCGGCCGGGTGATCTTCGCCGGCGAGCACACCGATCCGCTGCATCCGGGCACCCTGGAAGGCGCCCTGGCCAGCGGTCAGCGCGCTGCCGGTCAGGTCCGCGATCTCAAGGCCGGCAAGGCCGTGGTGCCGGTCGTGGCCAGTGCCAAGACCGCTGCCCAGCCGGCTGCTGCGCCCAAGGCCGCCGCCGCTGCGCCGGCCAAGGACAGTGGCGAGCACGGCTTCTTCTGGAAGCTGTTCCACTGGTCGTTCTGATCCCTGCCTGAGCCCGGGCGCTGCCATCGCGCAGCGTCTGGGTCGGAGCGGACGGGGCCTTCGCGCGCCGTCCGATCCATCGATTCCTTCGATATTGATTCGATACTTTTTCCGCTTTCCATCGATACGTTTGCGGCTAGGCTTAGGCAAAGCTTTTTCAGGAGAGAAAAGCGATGCACTGGCGCAACGATGGCCTTCGCTACGGTCTGGTAAGTCTGGTTCTGCATTGGGTCATGGCCCTGGCGATCGTCGCCATGTTCGCCTCCGGCCTGTGGATGCGCACCCTGGACTACTACGACACCTGGTACCACACCGCCCCCGAACTGCATAAGAGCGCCGGCATCCTCTCGCTGATCGCCCTGGTGCTGCGCCTGCTCTGGCGCCTGGTCAGTCCGCCGCCGCCGGTGGAGGGCAGCCCCCTGGTGCGCCGCGCCGCCGGTGCCGGGCACTTCCTGCTCTATGGGCTGATGCTCAGCGTCATGGTGGCCGGCTATCTGATCTCCACCGCCGATGGCGTGGCCATCGATGTCTTCGGCTGGTTCAAGGTTCCGGCGACCCTGAGCGGCCTGCCGGATCAGGCCGATACCGCCGGCAAGATCCACCTCTGGTTCGCCTGGACGCTGATCGTCCTGGCCGGTCTGCACGTGGTGGCCGCGCTCAAGCACCATTTCGTCGACCGCGACGGTACCCTGGTCCGCATGCTCGGTCGGGTCCACACTCCTTCCTGATGTTCGCTTCCCACCACCACCTGGAGCTCCATCCAATGCTGAAGAAAACCGTTGCCGCCCTGGCCCTGGGTACCGCTCTGCTGGGCGCTGGCCAGGCCATGGCCGCCGACTACAAGATCGACAAGCAGGGCCAGCACGCCTTCATCCAGTTCCGCATCCAGCACCTGGGCTACAGCTGGCTGTACGGCACCTTCAAGGACTTCGACGGCAACTTCAGCTTCGATGCCAAGGATCCGTCCGCCGACAAGGTCAAGGTGACCATCAACACCGACAGCGTCGACACCAACCACGCCGAGCGTGACAAGCACCTGCGCAGCGCCGACTTCCTCAACGTCGCCGCCCATCCCCAGGCCAGCTTCGAATCGACCAAGGTCACCCCCACCGGCGATGGCACCGCCGACGTCACCGGCAACCTGACCCTGAACGGCGTGACCAAGCCGGTCACCATCAAGGCCCACTTCATGGGCGAGGGCAAGGACCCGTGGGGTGGCTACCGCGCCGGCTTCGAGGGCACCACCACCCTCAAGCTCAAGGACTTCAACATCCAGAAGGACCTCGGCCCGAAATCCCAGGAAGTGGAATTCATGCTGTCCTTCGAAGGCGTGCGCCAGTAACGGGACGCCCGCAGGTTGTAACCAAAGATGCCGGATTCGTCCGGCATTTTTATGCCTGGTCGTTTTTGCCGACGAGGCAGGCGACACCGGGATTTCCCGGCAGAACTCGCCTCCCGCCTCATGGTCTGCTACCGAGGTCGGTCGCACTGGCCTGACTTTTATCGGCATAGCCGTTTTCACGAGACGTCGGAGTCGCCGGCGAGATACCCGAGTAAGGCGCTTGGGTTATTTACAAACAGTCGTGAACGTAAGTATATTTGTCTGATAATAATTCCTATGCTCGAGCCGGTGCGGATCCACAAGGCGCGCTGCGCATGCTCATTTCCCCGCTTTCAAGGACTTTTGATATGCAGATCAAGCCGGCGCATGCCTTTTTCGCTCCCGCCCTGCTGGCCGTGGCCCTGGCCCTGGGTGCCTGCGGCAAGCAGGACAACAAGGACCAGCAGCAACAGCAGCAGAAGCCCCCGGAGGTCGGGGTGGTGACGATGCAGCCTCGCACCGTCACCCTGACCGACGAATTGCCCGGGCGCACGTCCGCCTTCCGCATCGCCGAGGTGCGGCCGCAGGTGAGCGGCATCCTGCTCAAGCGCTATTTCACCGAAGGCGCCGACGTGAAGGCCGGCACCCAGCTCTATCAGATCGATCCGCGTACCTACGAGGCCAACGTCAATTCCGCCAAGGCCTCCCTGGCCCAGGCCCAGGCGACCCTGGCCTCCAACCGGCTCAAGGCCCAGCGCTATGGCGCCCTGGTCAAGGAGCAGGCGATCAGCAAGCAGGAAGCCGACGATGCGCTGTCCATGCAGCGGCAGAACGAAGCCCAGGTGGAATCGGCCAGGGCCGCGCTGCGCAACGCCGAGATCAACCTGGCCTATACCAAGGTCGCCGCGCCCATCTCCGGGCGCATCGGGCGCTCGATGATGACCGAAGGCGCCCTGGTCACCGCCGACCAGACCAGCGCCCTGACCAGCATCACCCAGCTCGATCCCATCTATGTCGACGTGACCCAGTCCGCCACCGATCTGCTGCGCCTGCGCCGCGAGCTGGACAGCGGTCAGCTGCAGAAGGTGCAGGGCGAGAACGCCGCCCAGGTCAAGCTGATGCTGGAAGACGGCACTGCCTACAGCCGTCCCGGCAAGCTCAAGTTCGCCGAGGTCTCGGTGGACCAGGGCACCGGCTCGGTGACCATCCGCGCCGAATTCCCCAACCCCGACAAGCTGCTGCTGCCCGGCATGTTCGTGCGTGCCGAGCTGCAATCCGGCGTGCGCCAGAATGCCCTGCTGGTGCCGCAACAGGGTGTGACCCGCGATCTCAAGGGCCAGCCCACCGCCATGGTGGTCAACGGCGAAGGCAAGGTCGAGCAGCGGATCCTCAAGACCGAGCGCACCGTCGGCGCCGAATGGCTGGTCACCGACGGCCTCAAGGCGGGTGACAAGGTCATCACCGAAGGTCTGCAGAAGATCAAGCCGGGTGCCACCGTCACCACCAAGCCGGCGAGCAACATCGCCTCCGCCGAGCAGAAGCCGGCGGGTCAGGGTCAGTAAGGGGAGCGCCTGATGTCCAAGTTCTTCATCGACCGGCCCATCTTCGCCTGGGTAATCGCCCTGGTGATCATGCTCGCCGGCATTCTGTCGATCCTCACGCTGCCGATTAACCAGTACCCGAACATCGCCGCTCCGGCGGTCTCGATCCAGGTGAGCTACCCGGGCGCCTCGGCGCAGACGGTGCAGGACACCGTGGTCCAGGTCATCGAGCAGCAGATGAACGGGATCGACAACCTCAGGTACATCTCCTCGGAGTCCAACTCCGACGGCAGCATGACCATCATCGTGACCTTCAACCAGGGCACCAATTCCGACATCGCCCAGGTCCAGGTGCAGAACAAGCTGCAGCTGGCGACGCCGCTCCTGCCGCAGGAAGTCCAGCAGCAGGGCATGCGCGTCGCCAAGTACCAGCGCAACTTCATGATGGTGGTGGGCCTGGTCTCCATGGACGGCTCCCTAACCAAGGAAGACCTGTCCAACTACATCGTCTCCAACATGCGCGATCCCATCGCGCGGACCAGCGGTGTGGGCGACTTCCAGGTATTCGGTGCCCAGTACGCCATGCGCATCTGGCTGGATCCGCAGAAGCTGGTGAAGTACCAGCTCACGCCGGTCGACGTCAGCAGCGCCATCCAGAGCCAGAACGTGCAGATCGCCTCCGGTCAGCTCGGCGGCCTGCCGGCGGTGCCGGGGCAGCAGCTCAACGCCACCATCATCGGCAAGACCCGCCTGACCAGCGTCGAGGAGTTCGGCAAGATCTTCCTCAAGGTCGACCAGAGCGGTGCCCAGGTGCGCCTGCGTGACGTGGCGCGGGTCGAGCTGGGTGGCGAGAACTACTCCATCGATGCCCAGTTCGACGGCAAGCCGGCCTCCGGCATGGCGCTGCGTCTGGCCACCGGGGCCAATGCCCTGGACACCGCCAAGGCGGTCCGCGCCACCATCGAGCGCCTCAAGCCGTTCATGCCGCCGGGCATGGAGGTGGTCTATCCCTATGACACCACCCCGGTGGTGACCGCCTCGATCCATGAGGTGGTCAAGACCCTGGGCGAGGCGATCCTGCTGGTGTTCCTGGTGATGTTCCTGTTCCTGCAGAACTTCCGGGCCACCCTGATCCCCACCATCGCCGTCCCCGTGGTGCTCCTGGGCACCTTCGCGGTGCTGCTGGCCGCCGGTTTCACCATCAACATCCTGACCATGTTCGGCATGGTGCTCGCCATCGGCCTGCTGGTGGACGATGCCATCGTGGTGGTGGAAAACGTCGAGCGGGTGATGGCCGAGGAGGGGCTCTCGCCCAAGGAGGCGACGCGCAAGTCCATGGGCCAGATCCAGGGCGCCCTGGTCGGTATCGCCCTGGTGCTGTCGGCGGTGTTCGTGCCCATGGCCTTCTTCGGCGGCTCCACCGGGGTGATCTATCGCCAGTTCTCCATCACCATCGTCTCCTCGATGGTGCTCTCGGTGCTGGTGGCGCTGATCCTGACCCCGGCGCTGTGCGCCACCCTGCTCAAGCCGGTCAAGCAGGGGCACCACGAGAAGCGCGGTTTCTTCGGCTGGTTCAACCGCAAGTTCGAGAGCGGTCAGCACCGCTACGAGCGCAGCGTGGCCGCGGTGATCCGGCACAAGGTGCCCTTCCTGCTGCTGTACCTGCTGATCGTCGGCGTCATGGTGTTCCTCTTCACCCGCATCCAGTCGTCCTTCCTGCCGGAAGAGGACCAGGGCGTGATCTTCGCCCAGGTCACCACGCCGCCGGGCTCCAGTGCCGAGCGGACGCAGAAGGTGCTCGACACCATGCGCGAGATGATGATGAAGAACGATTCGAGCGCGGTCAGCTCGATGTTCACGGTCAACGGCTTCAACTTCGCCGGTCGTGGTCAGAGCTCGGGTCTGGCGTTCATCCAGCTCAAGCCCTGGGAACAGCGCCCGGACGCCAAGGACGGCGCCAGCGCCGTGGCCGGTCGGGCCATGGGCTACCTGTCGGGCATCAAGGACGCCATCGTCTATGCCATCGTCCCGCCGGCGGTGCTGGAGCTGGGTAACGCCACCGGCTTCGACTTCTACCTGCAGGACCAGGGCGGCATCGGCCACGAGGCGCTCATGGCCGCGCGCAACCAGCTGCTCGGCATGGCCGCGCAGAATTCCAAGCTGGTGCAGACCCGTCCTAATGGCCTCAACGACGAGCCGCAATTCAAGCTCATCGTCGACGACGAGAAGGTGCGCGCCCTGGGCCTGTCGCAGAGCGACGTGAACCAGACGCTGTCCATCGGCTGGGCATCCAGCTACGTCAACGACTTCATCGACCGCGGTCGGGTGAAGAAGGTGTACCTGCAGGGCGAAGCCAGCGCGCGGATGAATCCCGAGGACTTCAACAAGTGGTACGTGCGCAACAGCGCCGGCGAGATGGTGCCGGTGTCGGCCTTCGCCCGCGGCGAGTGGATCTACGGCTCGCCCAAGCTGGAGCGCTACAACGGCATCTCCTCGCTGGAGATCCTCGGCTCCGCGGCGCCCGGCTACAGCACCGGTGACGCCATGGCCGAGATTGAACGCATGGCCAAGGACCTGCCGCAGGGCGTGGGTATTGCCTGGACCGGTCTGTCCTACGAGGAGCGCCTGTCGGGCTCCCAGGCGCCGGCGCTCTATGCGCTGTCGCTGCTGGTGGTGTTCCTCTGCCTGGCGGCGCTGTACGAGAGCTGGTCGATCCCGATCGCGGTCATCCTGGTGGTGCCGCTGGGGGTGGTGGGGGCCCTGCTGGCCACCTACTTCCGTGGCCTGGCCAACGACGTCTTCTTCCAGGTCGGTCTGCTGACGACCATCGGCCTGGCGGCGAAGAACGCCATCCTGATCGTGGAATTCGCCAAGGAGCTGCACGAGGGCGGCAAGAACATCGTCGATGCGGCGGTGGAAGCCTCGCGCATGCGCCTGCGCCCCATCATCATGACCTCCATGGCCTTCATCCTGGGCGTGGTGCCCCTGGCGATCTCCTCGGGCGCCAGCTCCGGCAGTCAGCACGCCGTGGGTACCGGCGTGATCGGCGGCATGCTCACCGCCACGATCCTGGCGATCTTCTGGATTCCCATGTTCTATGTGGTGGTCAGCAGCCTGTTCAAGGACAAGGCCACCAAGGACCAGGAAGCCCATGGCAAGGAAGGACACTGATATGAAGAAGTCTGTCTTGGCGGTGGTCGTGAGCATGCTGGCCGTGTCCGGCTGCAGCCTGATCCCCGATTACCAGCGACCCAATGCGCCGGTGGAGAACGCCTGGCCCCATGGCCAGGCCTACGATGCCCTGACGGTCAATCGTGACCAGCAGGCAGCCGACATCGGCTGGCGCGATTTCTATCGCGACCCGGCCCTGCAGCAGCTGATCCAGCTGTCGCTGGACAACAACCGCGACCTGCGCCAGGCCGCGCTGAACGTGCGCCTCTACCAGGCGCAATACCGCGTGCAGCGCGCCGAGCTGTTTCCCGACATCGCGGTCAGTGGCACCGGGACCCGTACCCGCCAGCCGGAGGACCTGAGCCAGGTCTCCGCCATTCGCGAACTGCTCGCCGGCAACAGCGCCAATGGCGCGGGTGGCGGCGGTGGTGGCAGCATCAGCAGCCAGTACAGCGTGACCCTGGGGTTCACCTCCTATGAGCTGGACCTGTTCGGTCGCCTGCGCAGCCTCAGCGAGCAGGCGCTGCTCAACTACTTCGCCACCAGCGAAGGACGCCGCAGCACCCAGATCTCGCTGGTCTCGGAAGTGGCCAACGCCTACTACGCCTGGCTCACCGACCAGCGCATGCTGCAACTGACCCGCGAGACCCTGGCGGCCTATCAGCGCTCCTACGACCTGACCCGCCAGACCGTGGAGAACGGCGTGGCCAGCGGCCTGGACCTGCGCCAGTCGCGCACCGCCCTGGAAGGGGCGCGGGCGAATCTGGCGCAGTACACCCGCCAGGTGGCCCAGGATCGCAATGCCCTGGCCCTGCTGCTGGGTACCTCGATCCCGGTGGAGCTGCCGCAGAGCAAGGGGTTGGACGGTACCGATCTGCTCGCCGACCTGCCGGCCAATCTGCCGTCGGATCTCCTGCAGAAGCGTCCGGACATCCTCCAGTCCGAGTTGCAGCTGCGCGCCGCCAACGCCAACATCGGCGCGGCCCGGGCAGCCTTCTTCCCGCGCATCAGCCTGACCGCCCAGGGCGGCACGGCGAGCCGGGACCTGAACGGCCTGTTCGACGCCGGTTCCGGCTACTGGACCTTCTCGCCGAGCATCAACATCCCGATCTTCACGGCCGGCAGCCTCAAGGCCAGCCTGGATGCGGCCAAGATCCAGAAGGACATCAACGTCGCCACCTACGAGAAGTCGATCCAGACCGCCTTCCGCGAGGTGGCCGATGCCCTGGCGGCGAAGGGCACCTACGACGACCAGCTGCAGGCCCAGCAGGACCTGGTGCAGGCCAGCCAGGAGTACTACGACCTGGCCAACCTGCGCTATCGCCAGGGCATCGACAACTACCTCACGGTACTCGACGCCCAGCGCTCGCTGTACAGCGCTCAGCAGCAGCTGATCACCGACAGACTCAACCAGCTCAACAGCGAGGTCACCCTGTACAAGGCGCTCGGTGGCGGCTGGCTGGAACGCAGCCAGACCCGGCCGCCGCTGGCGGCCAAGCCGTAACGCCTGGTCTGAACGACGCCGGCCCCGTGCCGGCGTTTCCCTGTCCGGAAGGCCGGTCTATCGACGCCGCTGGGGGGCTGGGTATACTGCCCCCTGTCCCTTTCTTCGGAGTCTCTGCATGCGCTATCGCCTGTTGCTCGGCCTGCTCGCCGCCACTGGTCTGACCCTGGCCGGCTGCGCCAGCAGCCCTCAGCAATTGAGTCCGCAACCCCAGATCACCGCGCCCATCGCGCCGGTCGGCCAGGGCCAGCCGGTCTCGGTCCGGGTGGTCGACGGCCGTTCCTCCTTCACCCTCGGCACCCGCGGCGGTCTCTATCCCGACACCAGCGTGGTGGTGGTGCAGACCCAGGACGTGATTCCCAAGCTGCAGGCCGCCGCGGAGAAGGCCGTGCGCGAAATGGGCTTCACGCCATCACCCAATGCCGGTCCCGGTGCGCCCCAGCTAACCCTGACCCTGGCCGAACTGAACTACCAGTCGCCCAAGGAGCTGTACGTCACCGCGTCCGACGTCGCCGCGGCCTTCCAGGTCGAGGTGCGCAACAGCCAGCGCGGCTACAAGGGTCGCTATGGCGCCAGCCTCAACCAGCGCTTCGGCATGGCGCCCAACGCCGAGGCCAACACCAAGCTGGTCAGCGATGTGCTGAGCGATGCCCTGACCCGGGTGTTCAAGGATCCGACCGTGGTGCAGGTGCTCAGCGGCCACTGAGCCGCGACCGTCCACAAAAAAGCCCGGCTCGTGCCGGGCTTTTTCATGAGCGCGCCTGGGCTATTCCAGACCGGCCAGGACGCGGTACTTGTTCAGCACCGGCTGGGCGTACTGGCGCACCAGTTGCTCTCGGTACTGCGCCGGACACTCGGCCAGTCGCCTTTCCCATTCGCTGCGGGCGACCGCGATTTCCTCGGCGGGAAACAGGCTGTCCACCGCGGGCACGGCCAGGTCCGGATCGCGGCCCTCCCAGGCGGCATAGGCCAGGTAACTGGCCGGGAACAGCCGGTAGTTGCCGAGAATCTGCCGGTCCATTTCCTGGGCCAGCGCCTTGGCATCCTCGAACTCACCCGTGACCGGCTCGCCAAAGGCCACGTGCACCCGGCCCTTGTAGCCGGTGATGCCCCGGGCGATGCTGACGTCGTCTTCGCCCGGCGCCTTTGCATAGCTGCCGGTGGTGGCGCGGGTGTGCAGTTCACGGGCCTTGGCCTGGTCGCAGGGATCGAATTCGTAGCTGATGGACACCGGTACGATGTTCAGCGCCTTGACCAGCTCGGCGAAGGGCTCGTCCTTGCAGCTCATGTGGAACATCTTGAGGATGGCCGAATCGGTGCGATCGTCGCCGTCCTTGGCCCGGCCCTCGGCCTGGGCGATCCAGATGGACTGGCCGTCCTGGCGGATCGAGTGATTGATGTAGGCGGACAGATTCTGGTACGCCGCCAGCTTTTCGCGCCGGCCGCTGATGGAGCGGTGCACGATGAAGCTCTTGTTCAGCCGCATCAGGTCGCTGACGAAGGGCTTCTGCAGCAGGTTGTCACCGATGGCGATGCGCGGCGTTGGCAGACCGGCGTGGTAGACGGCATAGTTGACGAAGGCCGGGTCCATCACGATGTCGCGGTGGTTGGCCAGGAACAGATAGGCGCGGCCGCTGCGCAGCTGGTCGATGCCGGAGTAGGTAACGCCGTCCGAGGCCTTCTCGATGGCGCGATCCACATAGGGTTCGAGTTTGTCCTGCAGCGCCGCGACGCTCTGGATACCACTCAGTTCCTGGCGCAGGCGGGTGCGCAGCAGGGGGCGCACTACCCAGCCGAGTCCCTTGGACAGGCGCGGGAACCGGTAGCCGGCGAGGATGCCGATGAAGTGGTCGTCGTCGATCAGGCGGGCCAGAACCCCGGGGACTTCCGCGTCGTTATAGGGTCGAATGGCTTCGAACTCGCCCATGGTGTTCTCTTGTAGAAATTCCGGCGGCCATAGTAGTGGGCGTGGCGCCAGATGCAAGCGCCAGGGGCCGGATGGGCGGCAGGTTGGCGGTCAAGGAGTGCAGGCAGATGCTGGAAAGCCAGGAATACGATTGCCCTTATTGCGGCGAACCGGGCGAGGTGGTGCTCGACCTCAGCGGCGGTGATCAGGACTACTACGAAGACTGCGAAGTCTGCTGCCGACCGATCCGCTTCGGCCTGCATACCGATGGCGAGGACTGGAATCTCGAGGTTCGGCGGGAGGATGACTGATGCGCCGCATCTATGAGCCGGGGTCACTGCACGAGGGCGAACTGCTCCTGGCGGTACTCGCCAGCGAGGGCATCAGTGGCTTCCTCGCCGGTCGCCACCTGCTCGGTGGCATCGGTGACCTGCCAGCGGCAGGATTGCTCGGCCTGCTGGTCGACGACGAGGAGGCCCAGCGCGCGCAGGCGCTGATCGCCGCGTACAATGCCGCCACGCCTTTGCCGGGAGAGGATCCCTCCCCCGAGCAGGGCATCCTCGTCTGCTAGGTTCTTTACGAAAAGTGCCTACGCATCGGTGATGCTTCGTTGAAAAACGCCTGGCACGCCAGCCCGGTCGTAATACTCATTTACCACTTGTAAACTCGTTCGCGAGCCCGATCCGCTTCCTCAGCTTTTCGCCTCGCCTGACCTTCGCTCGGCGACTTTTCGTAAAGAACCTAAAAGGTTTTCATGTCCGGACGCTACGCCCTGTTCCGCTGGCCCGCCGAATTCGCTGGCTTGCCGGGATTCCCCGAAAAGCATCCGCCGCGCTGGAACATCTCCCCTCATCAGCAGGTGCTGCTGCAGCGGCGGACCGCGGATGGCGAGCGGGTCGACAGTGGCCGCTGGGGACTGACCCCACCCTGGCTCACCGATCTCTCCCGCACCCCCACCCATGCCCGCGCCGAAAGCCTGGCCACCCAGCCGATGTTTCGCGAGCCCTTTCGCCTGCGGCGTTGCCTGCTGCCGGCCAACGGCTTCTATGAATGGCGCGGCAACCACCGCAAGCGACCCTACTGGATGCTCAATGGCGAACCCCTGGCCTGGTTCGCCGCGCTCTGGGAAGCCTATCCGGCCGGGGATCAGCTCTGGCTGTCGGTGGCCATGGTCACCCAGGCCGCCGGCCCGTTGCGGCGGCCCATCCTGCTCGATGAAGCGGGGCGTGCCCTCTGGCAGGATCCGGACAGCACGCCCGAAGCCCTGCAGGCGCTGCTGGCCGCGGGCGGCATGCCGCTGCGCGAGCGGGTGCTGGCCGACATCGTCAACCGACCCGAGGTGGACGGGCCGGAGTGTCTGACGCCGCTGTAGCGCCTAGACGTCAAAGCGCGTTGCAAGTCCCTGGGCCAGCCCTCTCCCAGAGGGAGAGGGGGACGGAGTAGAGAGCTAGACCCGGAACCGCTCCGCCAGCTGGCGTTGCTGCTCGGCGAGTTCGCGCAGCTGCTGGCCGGCGCGGGAGGCGCTGTCGGCTTCGCCGTGGACCGCCTGGGCGCTCTGGCCGATGTTGACCACGTTGCGGTTGATGTCCTCGGCCACCGCGCTCTGTTCCTCCGCCGCACTGGCGATCTGCAGATTCATGCTGGTGATCTCGCTTACCGCCGCCAGGATGGTGTCCAGGGCGTGCCGGGTGGCCTCGGTCTGGGCGACCTGGGTGCTGGTCTGGGCACCGCTGGCCTGCATCACCGTCACCGCTTCGCGGGTACCCTGCTGCAGGCGCTGGATCATGCTCTGGATCTCGCCGGTGGCCACCTGGGTCTTTTGCGCCAGGTTGCGCACCTCATCGGCCACCACGGCGAAGCCGCGACCCTGCTCACCGGCGCGCGCCGCCTCGATGGCGGCGTTGAGCGCCAGCAGGTTGGTCTGCTCGGCGATGCCATTGATGGTGGTCAGGATGGAACCGATGTTCTCGCTGTCCTCGGCGACCCGGCGGACCTGCTCCACCGCGCGCTCGATCTCCTGGGCGAGGGCGGCGCTGCTGGCGACGTTCTGCTGCACCAGGCGCTGGCCCTGGTTGACCGCGCCGTCCGCCTCGGTGGCAGCCCGCGCCGCGCGACCGGCATTGCCGGCCACGTCCTGGGCGGTGGCGGTCATCTCCTGCATGGCGGTAGCCAGTTGCTCGATCTCCTGCAGCTGGCGCTCCACGCCGTCGCGGGTGCGCTGGGCGATATGGGAGGTGTGCTCGGCGGCCGAGGCCACTTCGCCCACCGAATGGATCAGTTTGCCGATCAGACTCTGCAGCGAGGCCAGGAAGCGGTTGAAGCCGCCGGCCATGGCGCCGACCTCGTCGCGGCGCTCGGTGGCGAGGCGCTGGGTGAGGTCTCCGTCACCCTGACCGATGGCGTCGAGCATGGTCACCATCTGCCGCAGCGGCCGGGCGATGCGCAGGCTGATCAGCCAGAGCACCAGCAGACCGGCGCCGGCGACCGCCAGGCCTACCAGCAGCATGCCGATCACGTCCTGGTGGCGTTGGCTGCCCAGGGTGTCCTTGAGGCTGTAGAGGTCGGCCAGCACGGCTGCGCGGGGCAATTCGATGATCAGCGTCCAGACCTGGCGGTTGTCGCCGGCGAAGCGCAGCGGCAGATAGACCTGATAGCGCTCGCTCTGGGCGTCGAAGCGACGGGTGACGCCTTCGCCCAGGTCCTTGAGGCCGGCCAGGGTCGCCCCCAGCGCCGGTTCGGCCGGTTTGCCCAGCTGGCTGGCGTCGGCGGTGTAGGCCACCAGGGTGCCGCGCCCGGCCACCAGGGCCATGCGGCCCACGCCGCCATAGAGGCGGCCATTGGCCTTGACCAGCTGCCGCTGGATGAAGTCCAGCGGCACGTCGGCACCGACCACGCCCTTGAAGGCACCGCCGACCAGGATCGGCACGTTGAAGGAGGCGATCAGCACCTGCTGTTCGTTGACCGTGTCGGGCATGGGATCGAGCACGCAGGTGGTGCGATTTTCCCGCGGACAGAGGTAGTACTCGCCTTCGCGTACGCCCGACGGCAGACGGGTCTGGCTTTCCACGGTCGGGCCGATCGGTTCCACCGTCACATCGCCGTCGAGGGTCTTGTGCCACCAGGGGGTGAAGCGCCCCTGCTCGTCGTAGCCGGCCGCGGCGTCGCCCCGATGGCGGTCGTCCTGGCCATCGATGGCATTGGGTTCCCAGACGGTATAGAGGCTGAGCAGGCCGGACTGCCGCTTCAGACTCTGGCCCAGCAGGCGCACCAGACTCTGGCGATCCAGCTCGACCTGCTGGTCGCCCGGACTGCCCATGGCCACGCTGAGTTGCGCCAGCTGATTGGCCAGTTGCAGGGGGACATCCAGCTGGCGTTGCAGCTGGTTGCCCACCGCCTCGGCCTCGGCCGTCAGCCGGGCTTCGGCGGCGGTGGCGGCCAGCGCCTCGGTGTGGCTGTCGACCAGGGCGCGGGTGCGCTGACCGGCGAACAGGGTATAGGCGATCAGGGCAGCGACCACCGCCAGGATGCAGGCCCCGGCCAGCAGGGTGATGGAGGTGCGGATGGAGCGGGAATTCATGGGGGACTCCGGGAACGTTCGATGCCGGGGCTATCGGCGGTGACGCCTATCCATTGAGGCCTCCGGTCGCCTGGCAGGAGAGCGTTGCCGGGCGTTACCGGACGTTGCCGGGTCTGACGCCCCTCTCTAGACTGTATCCGCCTCGATACCTGGAGATTCCCATGCGCCGTATCCTTCCCCTCGCAGGCCTGTCCCTGAGCCTGCTGCTGGTCGCCTGCCAGACCGTCAACACCACCTCGGGTGGTGCGGTCGGGGTGCAGCGCAAGCAGTACATGTTCAGCATGCTGTCCGAGCAGCAGGTCAACCAGATGTACGCCCAGTCCTATGCCAAGACGGTCAGCGAGGCCAAGTCCGCCGGCAAGCTGGCCAATGACAGCGCCGACGGCAAGCGCGTCGCCGCCATCGCTAAGCGCCTGATCCCGCAGACCGCGGCCTTCCGCCCGGATGCGGTGAACTGGGACTGGCAGGTCAACCTGGTGCAGAGCGACGAACTCAACGCCAACTGCGGTCCGGGCGGCAAGATCTTCGTCTACAGCGGGCTGATCGATCAGCTCAAGCTGACCGATGACGAACTGGCGGCGGTGATGGGCCACGAGATCGCCCACGCCCTGCGCGAGCACAGCCGCGAGCAGATGTCGCGGGCCTATGCCATCCAGATGGGCGAGAACCTCGGTGGCGCCCTGCTGGGCGTTGGCCAGGGCGGCATGCAGCTGGCCGACCAGGTGTCCCAGGTGGCCCTGAGCCTGCCGTTCAGCCGCGGCAATGAGAACGAGGCCGACCTGATCGGCCTGGAGCTCTCGGCGCGCGCCGGCTACAACCCCAATGCCGCCATCACCCTCTGGCAGAAGATGGCCCAGGCCAGCCAGGGCAAGCAGCCGGCGGAATTCCTCAGTACCCACCCCTCCGACGCCAACCGCACCAAGGCCCTGCAGGCGGCGATTCCCAAGGTGATGCCGCTGTACGAGGCGGCGAAGAAGGGCTGAGGTTTTGGGTTGGGAGAGGAGGTTTCCCTCACCCCAACCCTCTCCCAGGGGGAGAGGGGGCGGCTCTGGCGCCGAGGTATAGCCGTAGGTTGGGCTGAGCGTAGCGAAGCCCAACAGGGCTCGGTGTCGCTACCGTCGCCGGGCGCTGTAGACCTTGAAGCCGTCGCGTTCCGCCAGGGTACGGCAATTGCCGAAGGCCGCCTCGATCAGTGGCGGATAGCGCAGGAAGCTGTTGGCCACCAGGCGCAATTCACCGCCGGGCTTTAGATGACGCACCGCCTCGGCCAGCAGGGTCTCGGTGGTGCGGTAGTCGGTCTTCACGCCGCTGTGGAAGGGCGGATTGCTGACGATGGCGGCCAGTCCCATGGGCGCCGCGGCGATGCCATCACCACTGATCACCGTTCCGCTCAGACCATTGGCCGTCAGGGTCTGACGACTGCTGGCCACGGCGAAGGCGTCCACGTCCAGCAGATGCAGGGTGCTGGCAGGATAGCGGCGCGCCAGGGCGGCGCCGACCACGCCGGCGCCGCAACCGAAGTCGAGCACCGCACCTTCGGGCAGGCCATCCAGTTGCTCCAGCAGCAGCGCCGTGCCCACATCCAGCCGGCCATGGCTGAACACGCCCGGCAGGCTGAGAATTTCCAGGTTCACCCCAGCCCGGTCCAGTGGCTGGCGTTGCAGCCAGGCGTCCGGCTGCGGATCGGCCGAGGTGCGCGGTCCCTGCACCACCCACAGCTGGCAATGGCGGGCACTGTCGAGCTTGCTGGCCTGACCGAAGGCACCCAGCTGGCGCGCGGCGCGTTCGATACCGGCCTTCTTTTCGCCGACCAGAAAGAGACTGCCTTCGGCCGGCAGGCAGCGAGTCAGGGCGGTGAGCAGGAAGTCGGTGGCCTCGCGGGACTTGGGCAGAAACAGCACGGCACTGGCGAAGTCGCCCGCCGGGGGTTCGATCCCCAGACTGACGCGACCCGGATAGCGCCGGACCAGTTGTTCGGCCTCGCCCGCATGCCAGCTCCAGCCGCTGGCCGCGGGCAGGGTGCCGAGCAGGTCATCGGCCGGCAAGCCGGCGAGCAGCAAGGCGCCGCCAAAGCGCTCGGGGTGACGGAGGAGGACTTCGCTGCGCGGATCCATGGGGCTACCTGGCGAAAAAAGCGCGAACTTTAGCAGACCACCCGGTGCGGCGTGCCGGCGAAATGGCCCTCGGCATTGGCGGCGAGCTGGCCGATGATCCGTTGACGCGCCTCGAGACTACCCCAGGCGTTGTGCGGGGTGACGATCAGTCGCGGAATGTCGCCGGCTAGCAGCGGATTGCCGTCACGCGGGGGCTCCACGCTGAGCACATCGGTGGCGGCGCCGGCCAGGTGGCCGCGCCTCAGGCAATCGGCCAGGGCCTGTTCGTCGACGATGCCGCCGCGTGCGGTGTTGACCAGGAAGGCCGTGGATTTCATCGCCGCCAGTTCCGCCGCACCGATCAGGCCGCGGGTCTGCTCGGTCAGCGGGCAGTGCATCGTCAGGGCATCCACCTGGGGCAGCAGCTCGGCCAGCGGCAGGCTGCCGGGACGCGCCGGGCGACCGGGCAACTGGCCCACCAGGGTCTGCATGCCGAAGGCTTCGGCCAGGCGCTTCACCGCGCTGCCCAGCTCGCCGAGGCCGAGCAGGCCGAGGGTCTTGCCTTCCAGCTCGACGATGGGGTGGTCGAGCAGGCAGAACTGGCTGGCGGTCTGCCAGCGACCGGCACGGACGTCTGTCTGGTAGTCCGGCAAGCGGGTCGCCAGGGCCAGCAGCAGCGCCAGGGTGTGCTGGGCAACCGAGGCGGTGCCATAGCCCTGGCAGTTGCAGACGCGCACGCCCTGGGCGCGCGCGGCTTCCAGGTCGATGTTGTTGGTGCCGGTGGCGCTGACCAGTACCAGCTTCAAGTCCGGGCAGGCGGCCAGGATGGCGGCGTCCAGCACCACCTTGTTGACGATGGCGACCTGGGCGCCGGCCAGGCGCGTCGCGACCTCGTCCGGGGCGCTCGCCGGATGGAGTTCCAGCTCGTCGAACACCGCGCGCAAGGGCGCCGGGTCCAGATCGCCGAGGTCGAGAGAGGCATAGTCGAGGAACACGGCGCGAACGGGCATGACGACTCCAGCGGAAAAGGGAAGGGAGGTCCGAGCCTAGCAGCCGCGGGTCGTCCAGGAAAACCGCCCGCTCGCGGCTGGAGTATGCTGAAGGGATGAATTATCTCGCGCACCTGCACCTGGGCGGCCCCAGCCGTGAAGATCGCCTCGGCAGCCTCTATGGCGATTTCGTCAAGGGCTCGGCGGACGCCTGGCCCGCTGGAATCGCCGCCGGTATCCGGTTGCACCGGCGCATCGACGTCTATACCGACGACCACCCTCTGGTGATCCGGGCCAAGGCCCGGTTGCCCGCAGCGCGGCGGCGGGTGGCCGGACTGCTGGTGGATGTCTTCTTCGATCACTGCCTGGCGCGCCTCTGGCATGACTATGCCGAGCAGCCGCTGCCGGGTTTCGTCGCGGACTGCTACCAGACCCTGCTGGAGGAGCCGGAACTGCCGCCACGGCTGGCCCGCATCGCACCCCTGATGGCGCATCAGGACTGGTTGGGCAGCTACCGGGACTTCGCCGTGCTGGAGCGGGTGGTGGAGGGCATGGCGCGGCGGCTGTCGCGTCCGGAACTGCTGGCCGGCGCCTTCGCCGAGCTGGAGGCCGCCTACGATGGCCTGCTGGCAGACTTTCGCGACTTCTATCCGCAGCTGCAGGCTTTTGCCGCCGCCGAGCGCGCGGCGCGCGTTTCCAGTTGAATCCCGAGGCGGGCGGCGATGGCCGCCTGGCATTCACCTGCCAGCACCTGGCGCGGCCGGTCCTGGGGCAGGATGGCTGGCAGCAACTCGATCCTCAGGGTGGTGCCGCCGTTGTCCAGCAGGCGCAGCAGGTGGCTCACCAGGTCGTCGTCGCCGATGAAGGCCGCGGCCCGGTCAGGCTCGCCGTGGCGCCAGTAGCTCAGGGCCACGGGTTGCAGTGGGGTACCGGTGGCGATGGCCGGACTCAACAGCCGGCCATGAAAGGTGCGCAGCACACTGCCGTCGGTGGTGGTGCCCTCGGGAAAGAGCGCCAGTGACAGGCCCTGGGTCAGGCGCGTGGTCAGCGCCTCGCTCAGGGCGTCACCGCGTTCGGCGCCACGGCGGATGAACAGGGTGCCGGCCTGGCGCGTCAGCCAGCCGGCGAAGGGCCACTCCGCCACCTCCGCCTTGGACAGGAAGCCCAGCGGCCGCAAGCTGCCGAGGGCGACGATATCCAGCCAGGACACATGATTGGCCAGCCAGAGGTGGGTGCCGCGCGGTACCTCGCCGCGGACCTCCAGGCGCAGGCGCAGGGTCCGGGCCAGCAGCTGGAAGAAACGTCGCGTCAGCCGTTGCCGCAACCCCAGGCAGGGCCTGCGACTGAGCGCTACCGCCAGCGCCACCGTCAGGGCGAACAGCGCCCCGAGCAGCAGTGCGGCCAGGACCGGCAGCAGCCGCACGGCGAGGCGCGGTCGCCTCATACCGCGGCCTTGAAATGGCGGGCATAGCGCGGGCAGAGGTCTTCGCGCTTGAGCAGGATGAAGACGTCGGCCACGCCGAATTCCGGATCCCAGCAAGGCGCGCCGCAGACCTGGGCGCCCAGGCGCAGATAGGCCTTGAGCAGGGGCGGCAGCTGCACCACCAGGTTGTCGGGCACGGCGACGAAGGGCAGCGGGCGCCGCGGCGTGGCGCGGATCGCCGGGATACGCTCGTCCCGCGCGGCCTGGCGCAGCAGGGCGGCGGCTTGCAGACCGCCGTCGGCCATGGGCACGCTGGCGCAGCCCATGAGGTAGCGATAGTCGCCGCAGGCCATGATCTCGGCCAGTTCCGCCCACAGCAGGGCGATGGCGGCGCCGGTGCGATGCCCGGGCGCCACGCAGGTGCGGCCGATCTCCAGCAGCGGACCCTGCAGGCCATCCAGGCCTTCCAGCTGGAATTCGCTTTCGCTGTAGAGACTGCCCAGGCGCTCGCGGCGGCGCCCGTCGAGCAGCCGCGTGGTGGCGATCAGCTCGCCGCTGCGCAGGTCGCGCACCCCCAGGTGCAGGCAGTGGGCGTCGTAGGCGTCCTGGTCGAGGTTGTCGGCGAAATGCACGCCGTAGGTGCTGCCGAAGACCGCAGCTCGCAGGCGCTGGGCAGCGCGGATATCCGCGGCGGTCGACAGGCGTTCGGCGCGCAGCGCGGGCGGTGCGGACACTGGAATCGGCATGGCAGGGCTCCGGCAGTGGGTATGCAGCAAACCCTAGGTAGCCGGGATGACAGCGCCGTGAAGCGGCCATGGCGATTGCGTGACGAGCGGTCGAGTACCGTTGCAGGGGCGCCCTCCAGATGCCTCCGGGCGCCAGGGGACTGACCGAACGCATTCGCAATTGCTAGGTTGGACGCGTAGACTGATGCGTCATCCTATTTTTTTCCCAGCATGAAGGTTCTGGCCATGCAGATCGCGGCGAACACGGCAGTATCCATCGACTACACCCTGACCAACGACGCCGGCGAAGTCATCGACAGCTCCGCTGGTGGTGCTCCGCTGGTATACCTGCAAGGCGCGGGCAACATCATTCCCGGCCTCGAGCGCGCCCTGTCCGGCAAGCAGGCGGGTGACGAGCTGAAGGTGGCCATCGAGCCGGAAGACGCCTACGGCGAATACACCCCCGAACTGGTTGCCACCCTGGGCAAGGAAATGTTCGAAGGCGTGGACGAGCTGGAAGTGGGCATGCAGTTCCACGCCTCCGGCCCGGATGGCGCCATGCAGATCGTCACCGTGCGTGACATCGACGGCGACCAGGTCACCGTCGACGGCAACCATCCCCTGGCCGGCCAGCGTCTGAATTTCGACGTCAAGGTGGTCAACGTGCGTGCGGCCAGCGACGAAGAAATCGCCCACGGCCACATCCATGGCGAAGGCGGTCACCAGCACTAAGCCTGGCAACAGGTTCCCACAGCGCCCGTGTCCGGCAATGCCGGCACGGGCGTTGTCGTTTGTGGCGTCCGTGCAGGGTGGCCCTCACCCCAACCCTCTCCTGCGGGGAGAGGGGTTGGTTGGATAGTGTGAGCGGGAGGGTCCGCAGGTTGGGTTGAGATGGCTCCATCGCCGAAACCCAACAGCTGGAAACTGCAGTATCCAACGTGATGGTCCGGATTCGTTGGGCTTCGCTGCGCTCGACCCAACCTACGCAGAGGCTAGCCGCAGGTTGAGTCGAGGCGGCTACAGTGCCGAAGCCCAACGTCGCCAAGCCGTTTCCTCTCGCCAACGCCTTCCCGCTCGGCGCCGTCCCCCCCTGGGCGCCACCCCGGTGCACGCTGATCGCTCAAGGTGCAGCGCGCCGTCAGCAGATTCTGAATCTCTTCCTCAACCTGCTGTTTTCATTGGCTTTTCAAGTTTTTACCAAATGGTCCAAAGATGGCACAACGGTTGCAATTTCCCTGCTGCCGTCCTGCCCGGTGAACGTGCGTCGCGCTGTCTCCTTTCGTCCAACCCGTGAGGTCCGTCATGCCGCTGTCCAGTGTTCCCATCATCGATCTGGCCCCCTATTTCGCCGGCTCGGCCGCCGGCAAGCAGGCGGTGGCCAAGGCCGTCGACCAGGCCTGCCGCGATATCGGCTTTCTGGTCATCACCCATCACCAAGTGCCCGAGGAACTGGTCGAGCGGGTCTCGCGCCTCTCGCGGGCCTTCTTCGAGCTGCCGCTGGCGGAGAAGCGCAAGGCCGATCGGCCGCGCCCGGATCAGGTGCGCGGCTACAGCGCGGTGGCCGAGGAGAGTCTGTCCTACAGCCTGGAGGAGGCGGCACCAGGGGATCTCAAGGAGTCCTTTTCCATTGGTCCGCTGGACGTCCCGGAGACGGCCTACTACCGCGGTCCGGAAGCCGGGCCGCACTTCGCACCCAACGTCTGGCCGACAGCCATCCCCGGTTTCCGCGAGGCCTATGCCGAGTATTTCGCCGCCATGAGCGACCTGGCACGCACCCTGATGCGCCTCTTCGCCCTGGGGCTGGCGTTGCCGGAAACCTATTTCGACAGTCGCATCGATCGCCACATCAGCATGTTCCGCACGCTCTGCTATCCGCATCAGCAGGAGGCGGCGCTGCCCGGCCAGCTGCGCGCCGGGGCTCATACCGACTACGGCAGCCTGACCATCGTCCGCCCCGACGACGCGCCCGGTGGCCTGCAGGTGCGCAATGCCGACGGCGAGTGGGTGGACGTGCCCAAGGTGCCGGGCGGCTTCGTGGTCAACATCGGCGACCTGATGATGCAGTGGACCAACGACCGCTGGGTCTCGACCCTGCACCGGGTGGTGAATCCACCGGCGGATGCCGGTTGCGACACCCGCCGCCAGTCCCTGGTGTTCTTCCACCAGCCCAACTACGACACCCTCATCCAATGCCTGCCCGGTTGCGCCACGCCCGGCACGCCGCCGCGCCATGCGCCCATCACCTCGGGCGACCACCTGAGATCCAAGTTCGTCAAGCAGACCACCTTCGGCGGAACCCAGACCGGCGTGCGGGTGGCCTGATGCCGAGTCTTTCCTACGTCAACGTCTTCGCCCAGGACGTGGTGGCCCTGAGCGGCTTCTACCAGCGGGTGTTCGATTTTCCCGAGATCGAGGCGATCCGCTCGCCGATCTTCCGTGGCCTGGACACCGGCAAGACCGCCATCGGCTTCAACGCGCCGGAGGCCTATGAGCTCTTGGGGTTGGGCGAATTCGCCGGCAGTGAGGGCTGCCGCTTCCTGCTCAACCTGGAGGTGGACAGCCGCGCCGAAGTGGACCGGCTGGTGCCGGTGGCCGAGGCCGCCGGCGCCCGCCTGCTGAAGGCGCCCTACGAAACCTACTACCACTGGTACCAGGCGGTGCTGCTGGACCCGGAAGGCAACGTGTTCCGTATCAACCACATGTTGTAGACAAGGCTAAGGACGAGACAATGCTGAGCAGATGGCTGGGAAGAGTGGCGTGTGTGCTGGCGCTGATGGGGCTGGGTACCGGGGCGCAGGCGGACGACGAGGGCTTCACCCTCAAGGGCGAGCCGAAGATTGCCATGCTGTATTTCACCGCCAAGAACGACGGCGGCTGGACCCAGGCCATGGACGAGGCGCGGGTGAAGATCGAGAAGGAACTGGGTATGAAGATCCAGTTCGTGGAAAACGTGCCGGAGACCGCCTCGGCCATCCGCCCGGCCGCCGAGCGCTTCATCAAGCGCGGCGCCAACATCGTCATCGGCACCGCCTTCGGCTATTCCGACACCTTCAAGCAACTGGCCGAACAGTATCCCGAGGTGGCCTTCCTCAACGCCTCGGGCACCACCAACGGGCGCAACCTGGAATCCTTCTATGGCCGCACCTACGAAAGCCAGTACCTCTGTGGCATGGCCGCGGGCGCGGCGTCCAAGACCGGCAAGCTGGGCTTCGTCGCCGCCAATCCCTTCGGCGTGGTGAACTGGACCATCAACGCCTACGAGCTGGGCGCCCGGCAGATGAATCCCAATGCCACCCTCACGGTGATCTACACCGGCAGCTGGAACGATCCGGTCAAGGAGCGCGCCGCCGCCGCGGCGCTGATCGACCAAGGCGCCGACGTCATCGGCCAGCACGTGGATACCCCCACGCCGCAGATCGTCGCCCAGGAGCGTGGCGTTTATGGCACCGGCCACCACCGCGACATGCGCCAGTTCGCGCCCGAGGCCACCCTCTGCTCCTCGGTGTGGGTCTGGGATCGCTTCCTGGTGCCGGAGCTCAAGCGCGTCATCGCCGGCCACTGGAAACCCGCACCCAACGGTGCCCTGGTGTCCATGGCCGACGGCGGCACCGACATCGCCGGCTTCGGCGACGCCGTGCCCAAGGCGGCCCAGGAAAAGATCCTCGCCGAGCGCGAAGCGCTGCTCAAGGGCAAGCAGATCTATGCCGGTCCTCTGAGCGATCGCGACGGCAAGGAGCGGGTCGCCGCCGGCCAAGTGCTGTCCGACCCGGCGCTGTGGCAGATGGACTGGTTCGTCCAGGGCGTGACGACGCAGAAGTAGCGGTTCACCCCTGGGTAGGGTGGAAAACCGCGCAGCGTTTTCCACGGAGGCGATCCTTGGACAAAGGCCGACCAGCATGAAAAGACACAACGCCCTGCAACTGCGTGGCGTCGGCAAGACCTTCGATGGCTTCCAGGCGCTGCAGCAGGCGGACTTCCTGGTGCGCTGGGGCGAGGTGCATGCGCTGCTCGGCGAGAACGGCGCGGGCAAGTCGACGCTGATGAACATCGCCGCCGGCCTCTATGCGCCGGAGACCGGCGAGCTTTTGGTGGACGACAACCTGGTGCGGCTGCGCGGTCCGGCGGACGCCGCCCGGCTGCGCATCGGCATGGTCCACCAGCACTTCAAGCTGGTGCGACCCTTCAGCGTGGCGGAGAACGTGTTGCTCGGCCTGCCGGCGGGGCAGGGTAGCCACCGCCGGCGCCTGGCCGAGATCAGCGAACGCATCCGCCAGCAGGCCGCCGCCCTGGGCTTCGCCATTCGCCCGGAGCAGCGCGTGGCGGAGCTGTCCATCGCCGAACAGCAGCGGGTGGAGATCCTCAAGGTGCTGCTGGCCGGGGCGCGCATCCTCATCCTCGACGAACCCACCGCGGTGCTCACCGACGGCGAAGGCGAGCGGCTGTTGCAGACCCTGCGCGCCCTGGCGGCAGAGGGCGCGGCGGTGGTGCTGGTGACCCATCGCATGCAGGACGCCCTGAGCTACGCCGACCGCCTCACGGTGATGCGCGGCGGCCGCACCCTGCGCAGCCTGGACCCCGCCGAGGTGTCGGTGGACGAACTGGTGCGCCTCACCGTGGGCGATGCCCAGCCGCTCGCCGACACTCCGCGAGGCGCCGCCGGGGTACCGCTGCTGACGGTGCGTGGCCTGCGCACCCCGGAACGCGGCGGACGGCGCGCGCTGGACGGTATCGACCTGGAGCTGCGCGCTGGCGAGATCTATGGCATCGCCGGGGTCGGCGGCAACGGGCAGGGCGAGCTGGCCGACGTGCTGATGGGCCTGCCGCAGCCCTACGAAGGCGAGGTGCGGCTGGAGGGCTTCGGCGATCTGGCCGCGGCCGCCAGCGCCCGACGCCGCGACCTGCGCATCGCCGCCATTCCCGCCGACCGCTATGGCAGCGCCCTGGCCGGGTCCCTGTCGGTGGCCGACAACTTCGCCATCGGCGCGGTGCACAGCGGTCGCTTCGGTGGCTTCGCCCGCCTGGATAGACGCGCCCAGGAAGCCGCGACCCAGGCGGCGGTCACGCAATTCGATGTCCAGGGCGTGCGCTCGGTGCGGCAGAAGGCGGCGCTGCTGTCCGGCGGCAACGCCCAGAAGCTGGTGATCGCCCGGGAATTCGGCCGCGAACCGCAGCTGGTGCTGGCCCACAGTCCCAGTCGTGGCCTCGACGTGCGCGCCGGTGCCGAGGTGCAGGCACGGCTGCTGGCCGCCCGCGAGGCCGGCGCCGCGGTGTTGCTGATCAGCGAAGACCTGGACGAGGTACTGGCCCTCGCCGACCGCATCGGGGTGATGAGCGCCGGACGCCTCGTCGCCGAATTCCAGCGACCCGCCGATCGCCAGGCGATCGGCCATGCCATGGTGAATCATGCTTGAACCCCTGAGTGCTCCCCTGGCCGAGGTCGCTAGCCCGCGACCACGGCAACCGCTGTTCAGCCGCCGCTACACCCTGGAGATCCGCCAGCAGCTGGCCTGGCCCTGGCAGGCGCTGATCCTCGGTCTTGCGCTGCTCTTGGGCCTGGGCCTGTCGGCCGCCATCCTGGTCTTGGCGGGGGTGCCCGCTGGCGAGTTGCTCAACGAATTCGTGGTCGCCACCCTGTTCGATGCCCAGAGCCTGCAGGCCACCCTGTTCCAGGCCGCGCCGGTGATCCTGGTCGGTCTGGCCGGCTGCCTGGCCTTTCGCGCGCGCTTCTGGAATCTGGGGCTGGAAGGCCAGATGATCTGGGGGGCCCTCGGCGCCACGGCAGTGTCACTGTTCGAGATCGGCCCGGAAGCCCTGCGCCTGCCGCTGATGCTGGTGGCGGCGCTGCTCGGCGGCCTGCTCTGGGCACTGGCGCCCCTGCTGCTCAAGCTGCGCCTGGGGGTGAACGAGATCATCGCCTCGCTGATGCTCAACTACATCGCCGCCAACTTCCTGCTGCACCTGGTATTCGGCCCCTGGAAGGACCCGCGCGACACCTTTCCCTATTCGCCGCTGTTCCGCTCCTTCGAGCGGCTGCCGGAGTTGCTACCCGGGCTGAGCCTGGCGGTGCCCCTGGCGCTGCTGGTGGCGGTGCTGGCCTGGTGGTTCGTCGCCCTGAGTCGCGCCGGGCTGTACCTGAGATTCGTCGACGCCAATCCGCGGGTGGCCGGCGCCGTCGGCGTGCCGGTGCGCGCCACCATCCTTGCCACGGTGCTGGCTTCCGGCGCCCTGGCCGGGCTGGCCGGTTTCGTGGTGGCGGCCGGGCAGGAGGGGCGGCTGACCCAGTCCTTCTACCAGGGCTACGGCTTCTCCGGCATCCTCATCGCCTTCCTGGCGCGCAACAATCCGCTGGCCGCCGCCGTGGTGGCCTTCCTGGTGGCGACCCTGTTCGTCGCCGGGCGCAATCTGCAGGTGTTCTACCAGATCCCCTTCGCCATGGTGCAGCTGATCCAGGCGCTGATCGTCATCTGCGTGGCGTCCTCGGATTTCTTCATCCGCCATCGGCTCAGACGCAGCCAGGGAGGTGCCGCTTGAACCTGCTCGCCAGCTGGCTGGGTAACGTCCCCGACTTCGCCATACCCTACGCCCTGGCGGCGCTGGGGCTGATCCTCACGGAAAGATCCGGGGTGCTGGCCCTGCATGCCGAGGGCCTGATGCTGGTCGGCGCGCTGTTCGGCATCGGCGCGCAACTGGCCTTGGGCAATGCCGGCCTGGCGCTGCTGGCGGCCATGGGCGCCGCGGCGCTGGTGTCGCTGCTGTTCGCCGTCATGGTGATCTGGCTGCGCATCAACCAGGTGATTGCTGGCCTGACCCTGGTGTTCTTCTGCCAGGGCCTCACCGGCCTGCTCGGCACCCTCTGGGGCTGGACCAACCAGCCGGTGTCCGGGCTGCCGGCGCTGGCACTCTGGCCGCTGTCGGACCTGCCGCTGGTGGGACGGCTGTTCCAGCAGAACCTGCTGGTCTATCTGACCCCGCTGATCTTCTTCGCGGTGATCGCCTGGCTTGAACGCACCACCCCCGGGCTGCGCCTGCGGGCGGTGGGCGAGAATCCCCAGGCGGCCGATGCGGCAGGACTCTCGGTGGCTGGCTACCGGCTGCTGGCGATCCTCGCCGGCGCGGCGCTGGTCGGTCTGGCCGGGGGCTACATCGCCGTGCTCAGCACCAAGCTGTGGATCGCCGAGATGACCGGTGGTCGTGGCTGGATCGCCGTGGCCCTGGTGATCTTCGCCCGCTGGTCGCCCTGGCGCGCCCTGGCCGGGGCGCTGCTGTTCGGCTGCATCGAGGCGCTGATTCCGCAACTGGCCGCCGCCGGGGTGCGGCTGTCGCAATACTTCATCCTGATGGCGCCCTATGTCGTCACCCTGGGCGTGATGATCTGGGTCGCCCTGGCCGGGCGTGACCGCCTGAGCCAGCCCGGCGCCCTGGGCGAAGCCTATGTCCGCGAGGAGCGTCGATGAACCTGCGTGCTTTCGTCTACGAGGAGCCCCGCCTGCTGGCGCGGGCGGACTTCGCCGATTACCTGGACCCGAGCACCACGGCGGTGCTGTCCATCGACCTGCACCGCGGCCACCTGGACGCCTCGCCGGAGTGCCCCTGCCCGGCGCCCCGCGCCCGCGACCTGGTGGCACCGGTGGACGCCTTCCACCGCCAGGCCCGCGCCCTGGGCGTGCGTATCGTCCATGTGAAATCGGTACTGCGTGCCAATGGTGCCGACGACCTGGGCGGTATTCCTGCGGCCTGGCGGCGGACCTTTCCGCTGCACGTCGGGCCGATTCCCAATGCCGACGCCCATGCCCTGGAAGGCTCGCCCTGGACCGAGCTGCTCACCGAGGTCCTGCCCGAGGATCTGCGGGTGGAAAACAAGCGGCGGCTGTCGGCCTTTTATCCCACCGATTTGGACTTCCTGCTGCGCAACCAGCGCATCACCACCCTAGTGCTGGATGGCGGCCTCACCGACTGCTGCGTGCTCAACACCGCCTTCGACGCCAGCAACCGCACCTACCGGGTCATCGTCCTGCGCGACCTAGTGCGGGGAACCGATGAAGGCCTGGAGCGGGCGGCGCTGAGCATGGTCTCCCTGCACCTGGGGCTGGTGATGGAATCCCAGGATCTGCTCGCGGCCTGGGGTAATGGCGGCGACCTTTGAGTACGGCCCGTTGGGCTTCGACGGTGGAGCCGTCTCAACCAACCTACCGGGGGAATGAGTTCTTGTAGGTTGGTGTTGAGCGCAGCGAAGCCCAACGCCTCAGGGCACCCTCGGCAACACCGTGAAGGCGCGGAAGCGCTCCTTGAGATTGCCGGGGCGGGCGCCCTGCCAGAGCAACTGCCAGCCTGGCGGTACCGTCACGGCTTCGTGCCACTCGTCCTGCACTACCAGTACCCGGCAGGGCACCTGGTGCAGACCGCTCAGCTCCTGTGGGGGATAGCCGCTGTAGACGTGCAGCATGGAGCGCTCCGACTCGCCCAGGCCGTAGCTGGCCACGCAATCCGTGGCGGGGAGCACCCGCTGCAGCGCGGTGAAGGGCCGCGCATAGCTGTTGCCCAGGTCGACCCAGGGTAGCCAGAGGCTGTTGGCCAGGGTCCAGCTGACCGTCAGGCCGACGAACCAGACGCTGGCGGCTGCCAGCTGTACACGCAGCGCCAGGGTGACGCCCCAGCCTACCAGGGCCAGCAGCGCGACCGCCCAGGCCAGGGGACTCGGCGCCAGGCGTTCCGTGATCGGCAAGTGCTCGCGGATCAGCTGCGGCCAGGGCAGGGCCCAACCCAGGGCCAGGCCGATACCGCCCAGGGCCAGCAGGACGATGAGCGGCGTCCAGAGTGCCAGGCTGGTATCACGGCCGAGGCGAGCGATGACCGGCGGTGGCTGCAACCTTGCCGCCAGCAGCGCTAGGGCCGGAAACAGCGGCAGCAGATAGAGGCTGCGAAACACCGCCGACTTGAGCAGCACCGCCAGGCAGACGAGCGCATAGAGCACCACCGTGGCCAGTCCCGGATGCCGACCCAGCCGCTTCAGCGGGCTGCCGCCACGGCGATACAGCTGCCAGAGGGTAGCGCCGAGCAGGATCAGCCCGGTGGGGAAGGACAGCGCCAGCAGATCCTCCAGGCTGGAAGCCAGACCATCGGTATCGCTGTTGCGCGCCTCCAGGCCGAAGAAGCGGCCGATGTTGTTGGTCCACAGCCAGGTATGGAACAGCTCCGGCGCCCGGTGCCAGAGCAGCGCCGGCCAGAGCAGCAACCAGGGCAGGGCGGCCAGACTGGCGGCGAGCAGCCAGTGACGCCCTTCCGGCTCGACCAGCCGCCGCGGCCAGCAGAGCGCGCAGAGCAGCCCGGTGAGGCCCAGCACCCCGGGCACCAGCAGACCCTTGCTCATGAAGGCGATACCCAGGCCGCTGCCGAACAGCAGGCCCTGGCGCCAGGGGTGGCGGTTGTCGTGCAGGTGCGCGGCCAGCCCGGCGAGGCCCAGGGTGGCGCCGGCCAGCTGGGGCACGTCGGCGATCAGCAGATGACTGTGCTGCACCACCCCGAACATGCCCAGCAGGGCGAGCACGGCCTCGCGCCGGCGACCTGGCAGCAGCCGCTGGGTCAGCCAGGCGAGGGCGGCCAGGGTTACCAGCATCCAGCCCAGCACCGCCAGCCGCGCGCCGTCGGGGACGCTCAGCCAGGGCGCGGACAACCGCGCGGCCAGGGCGCCGGTCCAGTACATCAGCGGCGGCTTTTCCATGAAGGGCGCGGTCCCGACCCGGGGAATCAGCCAGTCCGGGGTGGTGAGGAAATTCCACAGCATGCCGAAGGAGTAGGGCTCGTCGGCCTTCCACAGACCACGGCCGAACAGACCGGCGAGCAGGTAGGCGGCCAGGCAGCCGAGCAGCAGGGCCCGCTCCAGCTTTGCGGCTCTGGAGGAGGCAGGGGGCGAAGAGGGGCGCACGGCAGGGACTCTTGGTGGAATCCTGCCGGTATACGGGAGTTGGCTTAGAGGGGGCTTAAGAGGTTGGCGAGGGGACGCGATGGCTTTTGGTGTCTTGGCTGTTTATCGAGGTTTGCTGAGGCTTTTGTTTCGCCCTAGGAGGCGAAACAAAAGCCATCCGAGCACTCGATAAGCAAATAGGGCACTGATAAACCAAGGCATCACGGCAAACTCCGCGTTGGGCTTCGCTGCGCTCAACCAACCTACGGACCCGCCTGCCAAGCCTCAAGCCAGGTGCTGCAACCGCTCCACCAGCTGCGCATGCAGCTGCGGATCGCCGCAGGCGAGGATGGCGCCACCCTGTTGGGCATCGCCGCCATCCCAGGCGGTCATGCGGCCGCCGGCGCCTTCGATGATGGGGATCAGCGCCTGGACGTCGTAGGGCTGCAGGCCCGCTTCGATGATGACGTCGACGAAACCCGAGGCGAGCATGCAGTAGGCGTAGCAGTCGCCGCCGAAGCGGGCCAGCTGCACCTCGGCGGCCACGGCGTCGAAGGCGGCCAGGCGCTCGGGGGTGTCGAAGATGTCGCGGCTGGTGCACATCAGCCGGGCCTGGGCCAGGTTGGCGCAGGCGCGAGTGCGCAGGGCCGCGCCATTGCGCCAGGCGCCGGCGGGGGTGCCCAGGTAGCGCTCGCCGGTGAAGGGCTGGTTCATCACCCCGATCACCGGACGGTTGCCGTCGTTGAGCGCCACCAGGGTGCCCCACAGCGGCAGGCCGGTGATGAAGGCGCGGGTGCCGTCGATGGGGTCGAGTACCCAGGTCAGCGGACTGCTGCCGGCGACGTTCTCTTCTTCCTCGCCGAGGATGCCGTGATCCGGATGCTCGGCCTGGATGAGTTCACGCATGGCCCGTTCGGCGGCCTTGTCGGCGATGGTCACCGGGTCGTAGCGGCGACCGGCGATGGCCGCGTCGCCCTTGTCGTCCACCGCCAGCTGGGCGCGGAAGTAGGGCTGGATGGCCACGGCGGCGGCGTCGGCCAGGCGCTCGGCGAAGCGTTCGTAGTAGGAAATCTCGGCAGCGGTCAGGCTCATGCTCATTTCACCAGGCGGGCGTCGAGGCTGTTCTGCGCCAGGCGCCGGGCCTGCTCCTGGGTCATGCCCAGGCCTTCGTGCAGGGCCATGAAGTTCTCGGTGACGTAGCCGCCGAAGTAGGCCGGGTCGTCCGAGTTGACGGTGACCTTGAGGCCGCGGTCGAGCATCTTGAGGATGGTGTGCTGGCTCATGTCGTCGAACACGCAGAGCTTGGTGTTGGACAGCGGGCAGACGGTGAGCGGGATCTGCTGGTCGACCAGGCGGGCCATCAGGCGCTCGTCCTCGAAGGCGCGCACGCCGTGGTCGATCCGCACCACGCCGAGCTGGTCGAGGGCTTCCCAGATGTACTCCGGCGGACCTTCCTCGCCGGCGTGGGCCACGGCCGGAAAGCCTTCGGCACGGGCACGGGCGAAGACACGCTTGAACTTGCTCGGCGGATGGCCCTTTTCCGAGCTGTCCAGGCCGACGGCGACGAAGTGGTCGCGGAACGGCAGTGCCTGGTCCAGGGTGGCCTGGGCGGCATCTTCGGAGAGGTGGCGCAGAAAGCTCAGGATCAGCCCGCTGGTCACGCCCAGCTGCCGCTCGCCGTCGCTTAGCGCCTGGGTGATGCCGCGCACCACCACCTCGAAGGGAACGCCGCGATCGGTGTGGGTCTGGGGATCGAAGAAGGGCTCGGTGTGGATGACGTTCTGCTCCTTGCACTTGAGCAGATAGGCCCAGGTCAGGTCGTAGAAGTCCTGCTCGGTGCGCAGCACGTCGGCACCGGCGTAGTAGAGGTCGAGGAATTCCTGCAGGTTGCCGAAGTTGTAGGCGGCGCGCAGGGCTTCGACATCGCCCCAGGGCAGGGCGACGCCATGGCGCTCGGCCAGTTTGAACAGCAGTTCGGGCTCCAGGGTGCCTTCCAGGTGCAGGTGCAGTTCGGCCTTGGGCAGGGCGTTGAGCCAGTCGTACATGGGAGCCTCGGGATAGCTTGAATCGGAAAAAGATGGACGATTGTCGCACGCTTTGCCGGGTTTTCCGCAGGCATCCGGGTTCCCGCTGACCGATGTACGGTGGCTTCGTCGGTTAGAAATTCCCAGCATTCCACGCTTTGGGCCAGCAAAGGGCCATAACACCTGCATTGGGTCCGGATCTGACTACAATCGGGACGCATGGCTCCAAACACCAGGCGTGAGGTATCCGTGCAGACCGTTCAGGATTACGTTGGCGGCAAGAACAACAATCTCAATCTGATTCGCATGATCGCGGCGCTCGCCGTGGTCTTCAGCCACAGTTTCGCCATCTCCAGTGGCACCGCCACGGCGGAACCCGGGCGCGAGAGCCTGGGCATGACCCTCGGCGATATCGCGGTCGACATCTTCTTCATCACCAGCGGTTTCCTGGTCACCAAGAGTCTGCTCAGCCGCGCCGACATCATCGACTTCGTCTGGGGCCGTGCCCTGCGCGTGGTGCCAGGCTTGCTGGTGATGCTGATGCTGACGGTGCTCGGCCTCGGCGCCTGGCTGACCCGGGCACCGCTGCAGGATTATCTGAGCGATCCCCAGACCTGGTTCTATCTGCTGAAGAACACCGGGTTGATCGCCGGTGCCGAATTCGACCTGCCCGGGCTGTTCGAGGGTAATCCGCTACAGACCATCGTCAACGGCTCGCTGTGGACGCTGCCTTTCGAGGTGGGCATGTACGGCGCCCTGGCGCTGCTGTGGCTGGCCGTGCTCTGGCTGCGCCTGGACAGCCGGCACTTCCAGCGCGCCATCCTGCTGTTCGCCGCCGGTGCCGTGCTGTTCAAGCTGTTCGCCTATTACTTCTTCGCCAGCGAATCGCACCTGCTGCGGCTGTTCCAGATGTTCTTTCTGGGGGGCGCCTTCTATGTGCTGCGCGGCTACATTCCGCTGTCACGTGCGCTGTTCGCTGCCGCCGTGGCACTGCTGGCGGTGGCCACCCCCGACCGTGACAGCTTCTTCCTGGTCTACAACCTGACGCTGGGCTACGTGCTGCTCTACCTCGCCTTCGTTCCGGGCGGGCGCATCCGCGCCTTCAACGAGGTGGGCGACTATTCCTACGGGCTCTACATCTATTCCTTCCCGGTGCAGCAGACCCTGGCGGCGGTGATCCCCGGCATCGAGGCCTGGACCATGGTGCTGCTCTCGATCGGCATCACCCTGCCGTTGGCGGTGGTCTCCTGGTTCCTGGTGGAGCGCCATGCCCTGGGGTATCGCCAGGCCTGCGCCTCGGGTACCAAGGCGGTGTGGAAGCGCCTGGCGCCGCGTGGATCGGAAGCGAACTAGGGGCACCTGAGCGAAGGTTGGGCAAGGAAAGGTCAGCGCAGTGAGAGGCCCGGGCTCATGCCTACGTCTCCGAGAGGCAAATGAGCCCGGCTGCCTAGGACAGAAGGTCAGGCCGGTGAACGCGCCGGTTTCAATCCAGCCATGCCTGGCGGCAGACACCGCCTGATGCCCCTCAGCGTTCGTTGACCCAGACCCGCATCTCGCCTTCGCCACGATTGGCCCAGGCGTAGTAGGGAATGAAAGTGAGTCGCTGCGGACTTGCCTGAGTCGAGGCCGGATCCTGGCGGTAGAGTGACTGGTCGGGGCTGCCTGCTCCGTTCCAGCGCAATCCGTCGGTCTCCAGCTGCACGACCTGCGTCAGCGGCGCACGGCCCTGGATCTCATGGAAGTGCGCCGTTGGTGGCAGTGACAGGTTGTGCAGATCGACGCCGTTGTCCGCCTGCTCCAGGCAATAAACCAGCGGCCCGCGCTGCAGGGCCACCTTGCCGGCCAGCTGGCGTACCCGAGGGTGGGTGCGCAGGCGTTGGGTCGGCATGGGCAGGTCCAGCTCAACCCGGTCGCCGGCCTGCCACTTGCGGCGCAGGAGGCAATAGCCGTCGCGCGCTAGGGGCGCAACCTCGACCGCCTCTTCGTTGATCCGTACCCCGGGCGCCGGGCACCAGTCTGGCAACCGCAGGGCCAGGGTAAAGGTGCCGCTCTGGGCCTCCCCGCTCAACTCGAAATCGATGCGGCCCTGCCAGGGGTAGGCGCTGCGCTGGCGCAGGTGCCAGCGCTGGCCGGCGACGGTGCAGTCGAGGTCGCTGCCTACGTAGAGGTGTACATACAGGCAGTCCTCGCGTTGCAGATATATATAGTCCTCCAGCGAGCCCAGCAGGCGGGCGATGTTCGGCGGACAGCAGGCACAACCGAACCAGCGCTGGCGCATGGCGTGAACGTGGTCGTAACGGTGGCTGCCGCCTAAGGTCGCGGGGTCTACCTCCAGAGGATTAACGTAGAAGAAGTGCCGGCCGTCCAGTGCCATGCCGGCCAGCACGGTGTTGTACAGGGCCCGCTCCAGAACGTCGGCATAGCGGCCTTCCGGGCTGAGCTCGAGTAGGCGCCGGGCGAACATCACCAAGGCCACTGAGGCGCAGGTTTCGGCGTAGGCGGTATCGCTCGGCAGGTCGAAGTCGCAGGTCAGGGATTCGCCATGGCTCTGGGCGCCCACTCCGCCGGTGACATAGAGCTGGCGCTGGGTCAGGTTGTCCCAGATGCGCTGGCAGGCAACGGCCTGTTCGGCGTCGCCGGTGAGCCGGGCGAGGTGGGCGACCCCGGTGTAGAGATAGAGCAGGCGGACCGCATGGCCGACCGCCTTGTCCTGCTTGAGGATGGGGGCGTGGGCCTGGCTGTAGGCCTTGTCCTTGATCATCCAGGCCGGGCCGTGGCTGGGCCAATGGAAGGTGCGGCCACGGCGCTCGTACTCGGCGTCGTAGTAGTGCGGCTGCTGGCCGCGCTGCTCGACGAAGTAGCGACCCAGGGCCAGGTAGCGTGGCTCATCGGTGGCCTCGTACAGACGCATCAGCGCCAGCTCGATCTCCGGGTGTCCCGGATAGCCGCGCAACTGCTCCGGGCCAGGGCCGAACACCTGGTCGATGTGGTCGGTCAGGCGCCGGGCGATGTCCAGCAGGGCGGTCTTGCCGGTGGCCTGGTAGTAGGCCACGGCGGCTTCGATCAGGTGGCCGGCGCAGTACAGCTCGTGGCATTCGGCGAGGTTGGTCCAACGTGCGGCGGGGGCCTTCACGGTGAAGTAGGTGTTGAGGTAACCGTCCGGCTGCTGGGCGGCGCCGATAAGGGCGATCACCTCGTCCGCGGTGGCTTCCAGCGCCAGATCAGGAGCTTGAGCGAGCTGGTAGGCCACCGCTTCCAGCCATTTGGTCACGTCGCTGTCCTGGAACACCATGCCGTGGTGTTCGCCCTGGCGCTGTCCTGCGGCAATGCGGAAGTTGTCGATGGCGTGGCTGGGCTCGGCGGCGTCGACACGGTCGTTCAACGCCTCCCACTGGTAGGGGATGACCACTTCGCGGATCAGTTGCCGATAGGCGTTCCAGAAAGGGTCGTCGAGCCGGACGCGCGGGGTGTCGTGAAGGGTAGTGGTCATGAAATCCTCCAGAAGATCAGCAGGCGGCCTGCAGGTCGTCGGCCAGGCGTTGCATGAAAGGGCGATTCAGCTTGCAGAACACCAGTACGCCCGCCAGCGCCAGGTGCAGCAGGGCGGGGACCAGGGTCTGCAGCAGGGTGATGGCGGCCAGCGAGGCCGGGGTCTGGGCGCCCTGGCCGGGATGGTAGGCCACCAGGGTGAAGAGGACGCTGATGATCAGGGCGCTCGAGGCCCAGGCCAGCTTGATGCAGAACAGGTTGGCGGCGAAGTTTAGCCCTGAGGAGCGCACCCCGGTCTTCCAGCGACCGTAGTCGTCGGCGAAGGCCATGAAGGAGAAGTGCAGCGGCAGCGTCATGCCCTGCACCAGGCACGTGGCGAAGATCAGGCCGAGCCAGAGCTGGGCGTGCTCGGTGCCGGTGGGCACCAGGTACAGTCCCAGGCTCCAGACCGCCAGCAACAGGTTGACGCCCAGGTACAGCCGGAGCGGATCGACCCGGCGCGACAGGGGCGGAACCAGCAGGGCGCCACCGGTGGTGGCCAAGGCCACCATGGCGAAGAACAGCGAGGTGTAGGCCGTACTGCCGTGTAGTACGTAGGTGATGAAGTACAGGTAGCCGCCGCCGCGTACGTTGAACACGTTGATCAGTAGGAAGGACAGCACCAGCATCAGCAGCAACTGGTCGTTGCGCTTCATCGCAGCGAGGTGCTGGCGCAGCCTGAAGTGACCTAGGGTTGCCAGGGGTACGCGCTCACGTACGCTGAAAAAGCACCAGAGGAACATGGCCACCGCCACGGTGCAAAGCAGGGTGACGCCCCAGCGATAGCCTCGTACTGGGTCGCCGTGGCCGAACGCGACGACCATCCAGGGCAGACCTACCGAGACCAGCAACCCGGCGAGGCCGCAGAGCATGAAGCGCCAGGTCTGGCAGGACACCACCTCCTGCTGGCGAGTGGTCATGGCGTTGATCAGGGCGCAGTAGGGCACGTTGATGGCGCTGTAGCTCAGCGACAGCGCCAGGTAGGTGACGAAGGCATAGACCAGCTTGGCGGTGGGATCGAGGTCCGGGGTGCTGAAGGTCAGAATGCCGGCCAACCCAATGGGCAGAGCGGCCCACAGTTGCCAGGGGCGGAAGCGACCGAAGCGGCTGTTGGTGCGGTCGGCCAGGGTGCCCATCAGCGGATCGGCGAGGGCATCCACGACCCGGAGCACCAGGAACAGGGTGCCGACCACGGCTGGGGTGAGGCCGAAGATGTCGGTGTAGAAGAAGGTAAGAAAGTTGGCGATGAGGCAGGTGATGATGGTGCCCCCGGCATCGCCAAGGCCATAGCCGAATTTTTCCGTCCGAGATAATTCCGCCGCAGACGAGGCAGGCGCGAGGGGTGCGGAGGTAAGGACCGAGGTGGTCATGCGAGCTTCTCCCTTTCTTGTCATTATTGGAGTGCGACCGTCGAATTGGACGGTCTGAGCCTGTTCCTGCCGCCTTTGGAGCGGTTGGCCTGGACGCTAGGTTGGCATCCGTGGGCGGCGGCCGACAAGAGAGCCGAGACGTATAAAAACGGGACGATTCCGACTTATCGTGCCAAGCTGGATGGATCGACGAATGCCAAGGGTGCGGTCATGCTGCAACTGATTTTCGCCAGCCCGTTGCAGGTACAGAACGGCGGCCACTTCATCTCCCGCGGGGTGGGACGCCATCCACGGCGAATCCTCGATTCCTATGAGCTGATCTACGTCAACCGCGGCATCCTTAGGCTCCGCGAGGAGGACGAGGAATTCGTCCTGGGCGCCGGCGAAGCCCTGTTGCTGCAGCCGGGGCGCTTGCACGAAGGCCTAGGCGATTTCGATCCCGACCTGAGTTTTTACTGGCTGCATTTCGAATTAGCCGCTGCGCCCGCCGCGGGAGAGGCCCTGGCGATACCCCAGCGTTCCCAGGTGCAGGTGCCGGAGCGCTTCGTCGCCCTGCTGCGGCTGTTTCTTGCCGAACAGGAAGATGGCGCCCCACCGGCAGCCCTGGAACTGCTGCTGCTGGCGCTGCTGGAGCGCCTGGCGCGCAGTCCGCTGGCCAGCGCCGACCAGGGGGCCGGGGTGGCCCTGGCTTATCGTGCCCGCCAGTTGATCGGCACGCGCTTCGGCGAAGCCCTTGGCGCCGCAACGCTGGCCAGTGCTTTGCGCTGCAATCCCGACTACCTGGGCCGGGTGTTCCGCCAGACCTTCGGCATTACCCTGACCGAAGCCATCCATCGCCAGCGTATTACCGCGGCTGAGCGCCTGCTCCTCAATGCCGAGTTGCCACTGGCGCGCATCGCCGAGCGCTGCGGCTTCGGCGATAGTGCCTATTTCCGCCGACTGTTCCGTCGCCAGCGCGGCATGACACCGGCCGCCTACCGCCGGCTGTACTGCAAGGAGCACATCAACTCGGCATGAGCGCGGCGGCGGCTTCGAGCATAGCGGGCCGCCTACGGCGGGGTTGCAGAGGTACTGACTCGGCTTGCGAGCGTTTTGCCGTCTATGGCGGTCGTAACAAGGCATTGCTTAACCAAGGACGCACCTTTCCATGCTTGCCGCCCTCAAAGACGAAACCCTGCTGCTGGTCGCCATCGGCGCCACGGTGCTGGCCTATGTGTTCGAACACACCCTGCTCGGCGGTGGCCAGACCCTGGCGCTGATCGCGGCTGGCAGTCTGATCGCCGCCATCATCTGCGCGGCCATGCGCGTGGCCCACCACGCCGAACTGCTGGCGGAAAAGGTCGGCGATCCCTATGGCACCATGATCCTGACGCTCTCCGCCGTGCTGGTGGAGGTGATCATCCTGGCGATCATGATGAGCCACGACCATTCGCCGACCCTGGCCCGCGACACCATCTATGCCGCGGTGATGCTGGACATGAACGGCATCATCGGCCTGGCCGCCCTGCTCGGTGGCCTCAAGCATGGCGAACAGCCCTACAACGACGATTCCAGCCGCAGCTACGGGGTGATGATCATCACCGCGGTGAGCATCTCCATGCTGGTGCCGGAATTCATCCCTTCGGCCCAGTGGCACGTCTATTCCTTCTTCACCATCGGCGCCATGGCGCTGCTCTATACCCTGTTCCTGCGCATGCAGACCGGCCCGCACAGCTATTTCTTCAGCTACAACTACCCGGACAAGAAGCGCAAGCGTCCGGCGGTCGAGGGCGAAGCCGCCACCGCTGGCCATGGCGAAAGCAGCGCCACCCTGTCCATCGCCATGCTGATCGTCGGCATCGTCGCCACTGGGGCCCTGGCCGAGGTGATGTCCAAGTCGCTGGATACCGGCCTGGAAGGCCTGGCGGTGCCAGCGCTGGTCCCCGCGCTGGTGGTGGCGGTGATCTCCGCCAGCCCCGAGATCCTCACCGCGCTGCGCGCGGCCATGGCCAATCGCATGCAGTCGGTGATCAACATCGCCCTGGGCGCCAGCCTGTCCACGGTGATCCTCACCGTGCCGGTGGTGGAAGCCATCGCCCTGTACAATGGCCAGCCCATCCAGATGGCCATGACCCCGGTGCAAACGGTGATGATGGCCGTGACCCTGATCGTCGCCGCCATCAACCTCAACGACGGCGAGACCAACGCCATCGAGGGCATGACCCACTTCGTGCTGTTCGGCACCTTCATCATGCTGACCATTCTCGGTCTCTAGGGACGCACCATGATCGACAGCGAGGTCATCAGCAACTACGGTTACGGCGCCGCCGTCCTGGGCGCCCTGATCGAGGGCGATGGCGTGGCCATCCTGGCCGGCATCGCCGCCCGCCACGGCTACCTGCTGTATCCGCTCACGGCCGTCTGTGTGGCCCTGGGCGGCTTCATCGGTGACCAGACGCTGTTCTTTCTCGGGCGGCGCTATGGCGACCGCATCCTGGGGCGCTTCAAGCGTCAGCAGGCGCGCATCGATTGGTTGCGCAGCCGCATCCATCGCCACGAGGCGCTGTGGATCATCGGTATCCGCTTCGCCTACGGCTTCCGCCTGATCGGCCCGCTGCTGATCGGCGCCAGCGGCGTACGCCCGCGGCGCTTCCTGTTCTTCAACATCATCGGCGCGCTGCTCTGGGGCTTTTTCATGACCGGCATCGGTTATGCGGTGGGCGAGATCCTGCGGGACTTCTTCGCCGAGCATCATGTGTCGAAGCGGTGGTTCTTTGCGGCGGCGATCTGCGTGGCGGTGCTGTTCATCGGCGCCCGCGCCATCCTGCGGCGGCGGGAGAGGGTGTAGGGTAGGGCGGCGTAGGTTGGGTTGAGCGCAAGCGAAGCCCAACGTTGCGGACTTGGATGCTTCGGCTAGTTGTTGAGTTTCGCTTGTAGCCCCTGTTTCGCCTAGCCGACGACTTACTTTTCTTTGCTTGCGGATCGCCGCCCGGTGCAAAGAAAAGTAAGCAAAAGA
Source organism: Pseudomonas flavocrustae (assembly GCF_029872515.1). Lineage (NCBI taxonomy): Bacteria > Pseudomonadati > Pseudomonadota > Gammaproteobacteria > Pseudomonadales > Pseudomonadaceae > Pseudomonas > Pseudomonas flavocrustae. Next base: position 218,179 of record NZ_JAPDIQ010000005.1, read on the forward strand.
AAGCACACTCCACGTTTCGGCCCTTCGCTACGCTCCGGGTCCCCTCGCTCCGGCGCCGCTCCGGGGGCACGGCACGAAGGGGCCTCCTGCCCCTCGCGCCTTGCTCGGCGTCCTGCCTCGCAACCCCCTCCGCAACGCCTGCACTCGGCCTCACTGACGGGGACGGGGCGCAAGCCTGAAGCTTGGGCGTTCACAAGATCTGTAACGTGTAAAACCGCAGAGCGTTTTCCACTGGCAGCCTTTAACTGCCGAACCAACTGTCTTTATCGCGGCCATGGGCCGCTCCTACAGTAGCCGGATATCCCGTAGGAGCGGCCCATGGCCGCGATTCCAGTAGAGTCAAGGCGTAGCGTGGAAAACCGCGCAGCGTTTTCCACTGATGTGCTTGACCGCGAAAAGTGGACAAGGCTTCGCCGTTGTCCACGCTACAGGTCCTTCCACCAATACTTTCAGGCTGGCGAATCGCCCCGTTCAGCAGGGTGAACGCCAGTGTCGTGGAGTGGGTCGAGCCGCATGGATGCGGCGAGAGGCCTAACGGGCCATGGACGGCCCGTGTAGGCCGACGCCGGAACGGCGCTGGCGTGAGCGGACCCGGAGCGAAGCGTAGGGCCGGATGGTCGGGGCAAGCGTTTTTGCTTACTTTTTTCGCGATTGAAAAAAGTGAGTCGCCCGGGTGGGCGAAACAAGAGCCACGAACAGATCGCGATAAATAGCTAGGGCACCTATAACCCTAACCGCAATCCGTTGGACTTCGCTTGCGCTCAGCGCCAACCTACGCCGTGCCTTTGGCGTTGGGCTTCGCTTGCGCTCAACCCAACCTACCGCCAACCCCTTCTCCAACGAAAAAGGCGCCCTGAGGCGCCTTTTTCGAACCAAACCAACCCCAGGTCAGACCTTGACGATCCAACCCTCCGGGGCCGGCTTGTCGCCGGTCTGGATGCCGGTCAGTTCTTCGTACAGCTTGCGCGTCACCGGGCCGACGTCGGTCAGGCTGTGGAAGACGTGCAGCTTCTCGCCGTACTGGATGCCGCCGATGGGGGTGATGACCGCCGCCGTGCCGCAGGCGCCGGCTTCGACGAACTGGTCGAGCTGGTCGATATGGACATCGCCCTCGACCACTTCCAGGTTCAGCCGCTCGCGCGCCAGGTCCATCAGCGACATGCGGGTCACGCCCGGCAGCACCGATTCGGAGCGCGGGGTGACGAACTTGCCGTCGCCGGTGATGGCGAAGAAGTTGGCCGAACCGACTTCCTCGATCTTGCTGTGGGTCAGGGGGTCCAGGTAGATGCAGTCGGCGAAGCCTTCGGCCTTGGCCTGGGCGCCGGGCATCAGGCTGGCGGCGTAGTTGCCGCCGACCTTGGCGGCGCCGGTGCCCTGGGGCGCGGCGCGGTCGTAGCCGGAGATCACGAAGTTGTGCGGGGTCATGCCGCCCTTGAAGTAGGCACCGACCGGGATGCCGAACACCACGAAGTGGAACTCGGGGGCGGTACGCACGCCGATGTTGTCACCCACGCCGATGACGAAGGGACGCAGATAGAAGGCGCCGCCGGTACCGTGGGGCGGAATCCAGGCCTCGTTGGCCTTGACCACCTGCTGGCAGGCGTCGATGAACATCTCGGTGGGGACCGGCGGCATCAGCAGGCGGGCGCAGCTCCTGTGCATGCGCGCGGCGTTGCGATCGGGACGGAACAGGTTGATGGAGCCGTCCTGGCAGCGATAGGCCTTGAGGCCTTCGAAGCACTGCTGGCCGTAGTGGATGGCCGTGGAGCCTTCGCTGATATGCAGCTGGTTGTCGCGAGTCAGCTCGCCGGGTCCCCAGCTGCCGTTGCGATAGGTGGCGATATAGCGGAAGTCGGTCTTGATGTAGTCGAAACCGAGGGTCTTCCAATCGATGTCCGCAGCGCTCATAGATCCTCGCAGTGCTCTCCGGCGGCTTGGCCGGTCGTTTCGTGGTCGGGCCGTACGCCTCGCCGGCGACGGTTCAAGGGGGTGGACGAGGCAGGCTCGTCGCTAGGTTCTGTATGAAAAGTCGCCGAGCGAAGGTCAGGCAAGACAAAAATCGGCGAGGAAGCGGAGTTTACGAGGGGTAAATGAGCATTCCGAGCTGATTTTTTACGCAGCATCACCGAGCGCAGGCACCTTTCGTACAGAGCCTAGACTGTGAAAGATACCGCTTATCCGGACCGCTGGGGGCACCTTTCAGCCAATCGGGTCTCCAAAGTCTGAAGCTGGCCCTTTGCCGCCTCGGCCTGCTGCCTCAGGCTGGAGGATGGGGTCATCACCAGGAGCTCGTTTTGAAAACAATGATGGCGTTGCTGGGTGCCTTGACCCTGCCAACGCTCACGGCGCAGGCCGCCGGTATCTTCACCGATGGATTCGACGCGGCCCTCAATCGCCGGGTCATCGAATGGCGTGGCGCGCCCTCGCCGGAAGGCATCGTCTTCAGCGTGATCGCCAGTCAGTTCAAGACCAGTGCCGGCAACGCCACCACCGATTTCCGCACCCAGCTCTCCACCTTCGGCGACAAGGTGCGCTTCAATGGCTGCAGCGCCAGTCGCTGGGAGATGAACGGCCAGATCTACCTGCCGCTCAAGGGCCAGTACCGCATGGCCGGGCTGGACGAGCGCTACGGTGAATATTTCGTCGCCCAACCCACCCGCCAGGATCTGGAGTGGGTGGCCATGAACACCCGCGTTCACTATCGTCTCTGCCGCCTGCGCGAAACCTTGACCGCCGAGGACCTGCAGGGCCTGCGCTGGGTGTTGCAGGCGGCGGAGGCGGATTAGTCGAAGCGGGTGATGACGGTCACCCCGGTGCCTGCGAAGGTATCCATGTGCATCAGCGCCGCGCTGGATTCGGCCAGGCTGATCTCGCGGCCGATCAGCTGCTCCGGCGCCAGGGTGCCCTGGCGCAGCATGGTCATCAGCACGTCGTAGCGATGGGCCTGCATGCCGTGGCTGCCGAGGATCTCCAGTTCCCGGGCAATCACCAGGTTCATCGGCAGCGCCGGGGTCGCCTGGTCACCCAGCAGCAGCCCGACCTGGACGTGCTTGCCGCGCTTGCGCAGGCTGGCGATGGAATTGCAGCAGGTGGTGGGATGCCCCAGGGCGTCGAGGGAGACGTGCGCACCGCCGCCGGTGAGTTCCTGCACCGCCTCGGGGACGCTGGCCACCTGGGTGGCATCGATCGTCGCCACCGCGCCGAGACGACGCGCCAGGGCCAGCTTGTCGGCGGTGATGTCGATGGCCACCACCTGGGCGCCCAGGGCGCGGGCGATCATGATCGCCGAGAGGCCGACGCCGCCGCAGCCGTGCACTGCCACCCACTGGCCGGCGCTGACCCGGCCCTGATCGACCACCGCGCGAAAGGCCGTCACGAAGCGACAGCCGAGGCTGGCCGCCGTGGCGAAGTCCAGCTGCTCGGGCAAGGCGACCAGATTGAGATCGGCCTGGTGGATGCCGACGTACTGGGCGAAGGACCCCCAGTGGGTGAAGCCGGGCTGGAACTGGTGATCGCAGACCTGCTGGTGGCCGGCATGACACTGCGGACAGGCGCCGCAGCCACCGACGAAGGGCACCGTCACCCGGTCGCCGATGCGCCAGAGGGTCACGTCCCTGCCCACCGCCTCGACCACCCCGGCCAGTTCGTGGCCTGGCACATGGGGCAGCTCGATGTCGCTGTCATGGCCGACCCAGCCGTGCCAGTCGCTGCGGCAGACGCCAGTGGCCATGACCTTGAGTACGACGCCGTGGGGCTCGGGGGTGGGGTCCGCGACCGTGGTCAGGCGGGGTGGCGCGGAAAAGGCTTCATAGACGACGGCTTTCATGGCGGTGCCTCGGGCTGGATGACGCCTCCAGTATGGCAAGCCGCGCGAATTTAGCCGGTCTGCTTGCCGGTGTTGCCGGCGGACTGCTGCCCGGCTAGCCCGCCAGGGCCTGCAGCCCGCTCCAGGTAGCCGGTGCGTCCTCGCCCAGCGCCTGCACCAGAGCGGCCTTGAGTCGGCAATCGGGCAGGGCGCGATGGGTTTCCTGCACGGCGATGCCTTGCTGGCGGGCAGCCATGGCCAGGGACTTGCGGCGCCAGCCGTCCTGGCTGCGGCTGTCCAGACTCGGCTCCTGCCAGAAGTGCGCATAGAGCTGCATCAGGCAGTGCAGACGGGTGCCATCCACCAGTTGTACCGGCGGCGTCTCGCACTCCAGTTCCGGCGGCAGGGCCTGACCGTGGCGGCGGGCATTGTGGGCCAGCAGGCGATAGTCGAAGGCCATGCCATAGGCCAGCACGGTGCGGCCCTGCAGCAGGGGCCAGAGGGTGGCGAACACCTCGGGAAAGCGTGGCGCCTGGGCCAGGTGGGCATCGGTCAGACCGTGGATCAGGGTCGCCTCGCGCGGTACGGCGATGCTCGGGCGGACCAGGGTATCGAGCAGCACCCGACCGCTGAGGGTCATGACCGCCACCTCGATCAGCTGGGCATCCTCGCCCAGCCCGGTCGCCTCGGTATCCAGCACCAGGACGTCCTGCTCCAGCCAGCGGCGCGCCTGCTCGCGCACCCGTGCTTGCTGGGCGTTGTAGCGGGGTGAGACAGCGCTGGAGAAAGACGACGACAACGGATTCATACACGGCCTGACAGCTATAACCAAGGGTGCGCCCAAAAGTCGACAAGTCGGCTCTACGACGGGTGTGGGCATTCGATGCAAGATCATCGCCACAGGACACAGGCCGTTCGGCGGGGGCGACGAGCGGACCATCTGGCACGTCGAGGTCGCCGGTATCGGCTGGCCTTGCGAGAATGGACCCTTCATCCATGTCGAGGAGTGCCATTGCTTTGGCCGCCGTCCAGGGTTTCTTGCTGACACGCCTCTGGCGCGAGACTTCCACCGGGATGGAGCTGGTGTTCTGGTTCGCCACCGACAGCGGTCCGCACCAGCTGCGGGTGCCGGGGCAGCAGGCGGTGGCCTTCGCCCCGGCCGCGCGACGGGCGGACATCGAGCGCCTGCTGCCGGCCGGGGTGGAGATCCGCGAGCTGGCGCTGCAGGACTTCCAGCGGCGCCCCGTCCTGGGGCTCTATGCGCCGCGCTATCGCACCCTGCGCGAACTGGAGCAGCGCCTCCCCGCCGCCGGCATCGAGGTCTACGAGACGGACATCGCCCCGGCGGATCGCTTTCTCATGGAACGCTTCATCACCGCGCCGGTGACGCTACCCACCGCCGACGGCGCGCCCTTGCGGCCGGATCCCGACTATCGCCCCACGCTGCGGACCCTGTCGCTGGACATCGAGACCAGCGAGCGCGGCGAGCTCTACAGCATCGGCCTGCACGGCTGCGGCCAGCGTCAGGTGTACATGCTTGGCCCCCCCACCGGCGAAGACGCCGCGGTGGACTTCGATCTGGAATACGTCGCCGACCGCGCCACTCTGCTCGAACGCCTCAACGCCTGGATGGCGCGCCATGATCCTGACGTCATCATCGGCTGGAGCGTGCTGCAGTTCGACATCCGCGTGCTCCACGAGCACGCGCGCAAGCTGGGTGTGCCGCTGCACCTGGGCCGGGGCGCCGCCGAGGACGATCGCTACGAACCCGGCGGCCAGGGCCGTCCCTTCCACGCCCTGCTGGCCGGACGGCCGATCATCGACGGGGTGGAGGCGCTCAAGTCGGCGACCTGGGTGTTTCCCTCCTATAGCCTGGAGAATGTCAGCCGCAGCCTGCTGGGCGAGGGCAAGGCCATCGACAATCCCCACGACCGCATGGCCTCCATCAACCGCATGTTCGCCGGCGAGAAGAGCGCCCTGGCGCGCTACAACCTGGTGGATTGCGAACTGGTCACACGGATCTTCGCCAAGACCGGGCTGCTGCGCTTCCTGCTGGAGCGCGCCAGTGTCACCGGTCTGCCGCTGGAGCGTCATGGCGCCTCCATCGCCGCCTTCTACCACCTCTATCTGCCGCTGATGCACCGCCAGGGTTTCGTCGCGCCCAGTCTCGGCGCCCAGCCGCCCGAGGCCAGCCCCGGCGGCTTCGTCATGGATTCCCGGCCCGGGCTCTACGACTCGGTGCTGGTGCTGGACTACAAAAGCCTCTATCCCTCGCTGATCCGCACCTTTCTCATCGATCCGGTGGGCCTGGTGGAGGGCCTGGCGCTGCCCGAGGACGAGACGGTACCGGGCTTTCGCGGCGCGCGCTTCCATCGCACCCGGCACTGCCTGCCGGAGATGGTGGCGCGGGTCTGGGAGGGGCGCGACGCCGCCAAGCGCGCCGGCAACGCACCCCTGGCCCAGGCGCTGAAGATCATCATGAACAGCTTCTATGGCGTGCTGGGCACCCCGCACTGCCGCTTCTTCGATCACCGCCTGGCCTCGTCCATCACCCTGCGCGGCCACGCCGTGATGCACCAGACCCGCGAGCTGATCGAGGCGCGTGGTCATCGGGTGATCTATGGCGACACCGACTCCACCTTCGTCTGGCTCGGGGCTGCCCATGCCGAAGCCGAGGCCGAGCGCATCGGTCGCGACCTAGTGGCGGCGGTCAATGCCCACTGGCGCGCGCAGCTGCAGACCGAGCTGGGACTGGAAAGCCACCTGGAGCTGCAGTACGAGACCCACTTCAGCCGCTTTCTCATGCCCACCATCCGCGGCGCGGAGGAGGGCAGCAAGAAAAGATACGCCGGGCTGCGACCGGGTGCCGAGGGTCAGCCGGAACTGGTGTTCAAGGGCCTGGAGACGGTGCGCAGCGACTGGTCGCCGCTGGCCCAGCGCTTCCAGCGCGAGCTGTATCTGCGTATCTTCACCGGCGAGCCCCACGAGGACTATGTGCGTGACTTCGTCGCCCAGACCCGCGCCGGCGACTTCGACGACCTGCTGGTCTATCGCAAGCGCCTGCGCCGGCCGCTGGAGGAGTACCAGAGCAACCTCTCGCCGCAGGTCCGCGCGGCGCGGCTGCTGGAGGCGGAAAACGCCCGCCTGGGACGCCGCAGCCGCTTTCGCCGCGGCGGCTGGATCAGCTACCTGATCACCACCTCGGGCGCCGAACCGGTCGAACTGCCCCATGCGCCGCCGGACTACGATCACTATGTGCAGCGCCAGCTGGCCCCGGTGGCCGACGCCATCCTGCCCTTCGTCGGCGACCGCTTCGATCGGTTGCTGGATCGGCAGATGGGGTTGTTCTAGCGCGGTCTGGAGTGGGAGCGGTTTAGGGTGGATGACGGCCTGGCCTCATCCACGCGAGCTTCCCGGCGTGGCCAAGCGCTCAGCCTGGAACACCCTCACCCCAACCCTCTCCCGCAGGCGGGAGAGGGGGCGGCACGGTGCGGATGGCGGTTTCTCCGCAGGGTGGCGGGTCCAGGGTAGGGTGGATGACGGCAAGGCCTCATCCACGCGGGCTTCCCGGAGTGGCCAATCGCTCAGGCTGGAACATTCTCACCCCAACCCTCTCCCGCAGGCGGGAGAGGGGGCGGCACGGTGCGAATGGCGGGTTCGACGCAGGGTGGTGGGTCCAGGGTAGGGTGGATGACGGCAAGGCCTCGTCCACGCGGCTCGGCGGCGAGGACAAGCGCTGCGAATCCTCCATAAGACCGTCTCACCCAGGCTTTCCCGCGTTGCGCTCGCACTTGCCCTGCACGCGCCAGTCTCAGTTAGGCGGTGCGGCCGCCGGTCAGTCTCACTGCTGGATGATGCCCGCTCTCCCGGCCTGGGCTCGTTATACTCCGGCCGGCGACAGGTCTTTTCCGTGGGAAGGATAGGTGGCGTGCCAGGATCGGTGCGGACGCGGCGATCACGATTTCTTGTGGATGTGCAGACGGCGGATAGATGAGCGACCAGGCGGATGTGGCCCGACCCAACAACTCCAGGAACCTGACCCCCAGCGACCTGCCGTTTCCGGTGGTGGGGATTGGGGCCTCTGCCGGGGGTATCCAGGCGCTGCTGCATTTCTTCGAAGCCCTGCCGGCCGATTGCGGCATGGCCTTCGTGGTGGTGATGCACCTGTCGCGGGAGCACCAGAGTCATCTCGACGAGATCCTGCAGCGGGTGACCCGCTTGCCGGTGCAGCAGGTCACCCAGCCGGTGCCCATCCAGGCCGAGCACGTCTATGTGATCCCGCCCGGCTCCGATCTGACCATGAACGACGGTTACCTGCGACTGGCTCCGGCGGAGCGCCCCCAGGGCGATCATGTCGCCGTGGACCTGTTCTTTCGCGCCCTGGCCGACGTGCACAAGACCCATGCCGTCGCCATCGTCCTGTCGGGTAATGGTGCCGATGGCTCGGTGGGCCTGGGGCGCATCAAGGAGCAGGGCGGGGTGACCCTCGCCCAGGCGCCGGAAGATGCCGAATTCGATTCCATGCCCAAGAGCGCCATCACCGCCGGCGTGGTGGACTTCGTCCTGCCGGTGGTGGAGATGCCGCAAAAGCTGCTGGAGCTGGCCGCCACCCTCAGTACCCTGAGCCAGGGCGAGTTGCACCAGCTCGATCTCGAAGCCCGGATTCCAGGTCCGTCGAGCAAGGCCATGCAACTGGCGCTGCGCGACATCCTCACCCTGCTGCGCACCCGTACCGGACACAACTTCAAGCAATACAAGACCGCCACGGTATTGCGCCGGGTGGAGCGGCGCATGCAGGTGAACGCCATCGCCGACATGCCGGCCTATGCCGGTTTTCTCCATGATCATCCGGAAGAGACACCGGCGCTGCTCAAGGACATGCTCATCGGCGTGACCAATTTCTTCCGCGACCGCGAGGCCTTCGAGGCCCTGGAGCGCGACGTCATTCCGGAATTATTCGAGCACCTGCCGGCCGGGGAAGATCAGGAGCTGCGGGTGTGGAGCGCCGCCTGCTCCAGCGGTGAGGAGGCCTATTCGCTGGCCATGCTGCTGACCGAGCAGGCCGAGTTGCGCCAGTCGGACGCGCGCCTGCAGGTCTTTGCCACCGATCTCGACGAGCACGCCCTGGCGATGGCGCGCTATGGCGTCTATCCCGGTTCCATCGTTACCGACGTCGCCCCCGCCCGGCTGCGCCAGCACCTGCTCAGGGAGCAGAATCAGTACCGGGTGAAAAAGGAGCTGCGCGAGAAGGTGCTGTTCGCCCAGCACAACCTGCTCAGCGATCCGCCGTTTTCCCGGCTCGACCTCATCAGCTGCCGCAATCTGCTGATATATCTGGATCGCGAGGTGCAGGCCGAGATCCTGCACACCTTCCATTTCGCCCTCAAGCCGGGTGGCTACCTGTTTCTCGGCAGTTCCGAGTCGGCCGATGTGCAGAGCAGCCTGTTCGCCACGGTCGACAAGAAGAACCGCATCTATCGGGCCAAGCACACGACCAGCGTGGTGCGTCCCACGCCGCTGCTCAATCTCAATCCGGGTGTGCACAGCGTGCGCCTGCCACCGCACCAGGTCGGTCGGCGCAACAAGGTGTCCTTTGCCGAGGTGCATCAGCGGGTGCTGGAGCAATATGCCCCGCCAAGCATCATCGTTGATCGCGAATCCAACATCGTGCACCTCTCCGAGCGGGCCGGGCGCTTCCTGAGGTACGTCGGCGGCGAGCCCAGCTACAGCCTGCCGGCGCTGGTGCTGGAGGAGTTGCGCCTGGAGCTGCGTACCGCCCTGTTTCAGGCGCTGCAGAGCAACAAGAGCGTTGAGGCGCGACGCGTGCATATCCAGCGCGACGACCGCAGCTACTACATCAACATGGTGGTGCGGCCGTTCCGCGACAGCGACACCAACACCGACTACCTGCTGGTGCTCTTCGATGAAGTCGAAGATGTCATGAGCGCCGATTCCGTCAGCGATCACGTCGAAGCCAAGGACAGCGTACTCACCCAGCTGGAAGCCGAGTTGCAGCGCACCAAGGAGCAGCTGCAGCTGACCATCGAGCAGTCCGAGACCTCCACCGAGGAGCTCAAGGCCTCCAACGAAGAGCTGCAGGCGATCAACGAGGAATTGCGCTCGGCCACCGAGGAGCTGGAGACCAGCAAGGAAGAGTTGCAGTCGATCAACGAAGAGCTGATCACCGTCAACTACGAGCTCAAGTCCAAGATCGAGGAAACCGGCAAGATCAACGACGATCTGCAGAACCTCATCACCTCCACCGACATCGCCACGGTGTTCGTCGACCGGGGCATGCGCATCAAGCGATTCACGCCGCGCGCCGCCAGCATCTTCAACATCATCGTCAGCGATACCGGCCGCTCGCTGCTCGACATCACCCATCGCCTGGACTATCCGGAGCTGGCCACCGATGCCAATCAGGTCTTCGAGTCCCTCGGCCAGATCGAGCGGGAGGTTCGCAGCCACGATGACCGCTGGTACCTGGCCCGGTTGCTGCCCTACCGTACCGCGGAGGACCGCATCGAAGGTGCGGTGCTGACCTTCATCGACATCACCGAGCGGCGCAAGGCCCAGGATCGTGCCCGCGATGGCGAGGAAAACATGCGCCTCATGGCGCAGAACATCCATGACTATGCCATCGTCACCCTGGATGCCGGCGGCATCATCAACAGCTGGAACGGGGGCGCCACCCGGCTGTTCGGCTATAGCGAACGCGAGGCGCTGGGGCAGCCCATGGGCCTGATCTTCACGCCGGAAGACCTGGCCGCCCAGGTTCCGGAAGCGGAGCTGCGCCAGGCCGACGAGCAGGGCGCCGCTCAGGATGAACGCTGGCTCAGGCGCAAGGATGGCAGCCGCCTCTATTGCACCGGGGTACTCAGTCGCATGAGCAATGCCTCGGGCGGTCGCGGCTATGCCAAGATCGCCCGGGACGCCACCGCCGATCACGTCCGTGCCAGCGAGAATGCCAATCAGCAGGCACAGCAGCGCGCCCTGGTGCAGCTCAAGGACGAGTTCTTCGCGGTGATGTCCCACGAACTCAAGCACCCGCTCAATCTCATCCAGCTCAACAGCGAGCTGCTGACCCGTTCGCCGGTGCTGCGCGACGTGCCCCTGGCGCGGCGTGCCACCGAGGCCATCCAGCGCGCCGTGCGCAGCCAGGCGCAGATCATCGACGACCTGCTCGACCTGTCGCGTATCCGTACCGGCAAGCTCAAGCTGGAGCGCCAGAGCCTGGATCTGGTGCAGCAGCTGCGCGAGATCGTCGAGGTGATCCGGCCGCTGGCGGGTGAGGTCGAGGTCAGCAGCCTGCAGCTACCGAAAGCGCCGCTGTTTGTGCAGGCGGACGCGACCCGTGTCGGCCAGATCGTCTGGAATCTGCTCAACAATGCCGTCAAATTCACCCCGGCCGGTGGGCGGGTGGAGATCGCCCTGGGGATCGAAGGCGTTGAAGCCCGGCTGGACGTCACCGATACCGGCCAGGGTATAGAGCCGGACTTCCTGCCGCGGGTGTTCGAGATGTTCGGCCAGGCGGAAATGAAGTACACCGCCCGCGCCCAGCACGGCCTTGGGATCGGCCTGGCACTGGTCAAACAACTGGTGGAAGCCCACGGCGGGCGCATCGAAGCCCATTCCGCCGGACTCGACCAGGGCGCGCGCTTCAGCGTCTGGCTGCCCCTGTGCGAGGACGAGCGGCGGCTTGCGCCGGAGGCGCGCGCGGATGACCAATCCATCGCCGGATTGCGGGTCCTGCTGGTGGACGACTCTCCCGACATCGTCGAGACCCTGCAGCTGCTGCTGGAGGAGGAGGGCGTGCGGGTCACTACCGCCACCGATTCCCGGCAGGGCCTGCTGCTGGCCCAGACGCAGGATTTCGACATCATCCTTTCCGACATCGGCATGCCGGAGATGGACGGCCACGAATTCCTGCGCCAGGTGCGGGCGGGCGATCGCAACGTCGGCACCCCGGCGGTGGCGCTGTCCGGCTATGGCACCCGGCTGGACGTCGACAAGGCGCGGGCGGCGGGCTTCAACCGGCATCTGAACAAGCCGGTCAGCTTCGAGGCGCTGATCGCCGTGCTGCACGCATTGCAGGTCTCCAGCTAAGACGGGCAGTGGCATAGTCAGATGATTCGCGGCACACTCGGGAGCCCCCAGGGCGCCTGGCCAATCGGGCCGGATGCCTTGTTTCCCGCCAGAGGAGCGCCGCGATGACCCGCCTCACCGCCAAGGATTTCTCGCCCGAACTGCTCGAACTCTACGACTTCTATGTGCACGGTCGCATCAGCCGTCGCGACTTCCTCGACCGTGCCGGCGCCTGCGCCGCGGTGCTGGGGCTGTCGGCCACCGGAGTGCTGGCGGCCCTGACGCCCAACTATGCCCTGGCCACCCAGGTCGAGTTCACCGATCCGGATATCGTCGCCGAATACGTCTACTATCCCTCGCCCAAGGGGCATGGTCGGGTCCGCGGTTATCTGGTGCGCCCGGCCAAGGCCAGCGGCAAGGTGCCGGCGGTGGTGGTGGTCCACGAGAATCGCGGCCTCAATCCCTATGTCGAAGACGTCGCCCGACGCCTGGCCAAGGCCGGCTATCTGGCCCTGGCGCCGGACGGCCTCACCTCCATGGGCGGCTATCCCGGCAACGACGACAAGGGCCGCGAACTGCAGCAGCAGGTCGATCCCGAGAAACTGATGAACGACTTCTTCGCCGCCGTGGAAACCCTGATGGGCCACGAATTCAGCACCGGCAAGGTCGGCATCACCGGTTTCTGCTACGGCGGCGGGGTGGCCAATGCGGCCGCCGTGGCCTATCCCGAACTGGCTGCGGCCGTGCCCTTCTATGGTCGCCAGCCGCGCGCCGAGGAGGTGGCCGCGATCAAGGCGCCGCTGCTGATCCATTACGCCGAGAACGATCCGCGCATCAACGAGGGCGCTGCCGCCTACGAAGCGGCGCTCAAGGCGGCCGGCAAGACCTATGAGGTGCATCGCTATGCCGGCACCAACCATGGTTTCCACAACGATTCCACCCCGCGCTACGACGAAGCCGCCGCGCGCCTGGCCTGGGACCGTACCCTGGGCTGGTTCGGGCGCTATCTCGCCTAGGCACCCCGACGGAGACCTTAGATGCCGCAACTGCGTATTCCCGCCGTCTACATGCGCGGCGGTTCCAGCAAGGGCGTGTTCTTCCATGCCCGCGACCTGCCGCCGGCCGGTCCGGCGCGCGATGCGCTGCTGCTGCGGGTGATCGGCAGCCCCGATCCCTACGGCAAGCAGATCGACGGCATGGGCGGCGCCACCTCCAGCACCAGCAAGGTGGTGGTGATCGCGCCCTCCAGCCGCCCGGACTGTGACGTCGACTACCTGTTCGGCGCCCCGGCCATCGAGGCCCCGGTGATCGACTGGTCGGGCAACTGCGGCAATCTCAGCGCCGCCGTCGGGCCCTTCGCCATCAGCGAGGGGCTGGTCGAGGCGCCGCGCGAGGGCATGGCCAGGGTACGCATCTGGCAGGCCAATCTCGGCAAGCGCATGCTCGCCCATGTCCCCATGGCCAATGGCGAGGTGCAGGAAGAAGGCGATTTTCGCTTCGACGGCGTGGCCTTTCCGGCGGCCGAGGTGGTGCTCGATTTTCTCGACCCCACCGGTACCGATGGCAGCGTGCTGCCCACCGGGCGAGCCGTTGACGAACTCTATGTTCCGGAGCTGGGCCGACTGCCGGTGACCCTGCTCAATGCCGGCAATCCCACCATTTTCGTGCGGGCGGAGACCCTGGGTCTCAGCGGCACCGAGACCCAGGCGCAGATCAACGGCGATGCGGCGCTGCTGGCGCGCCTGGAAGCCCTGCGTGCGGCGGGCGCGGTCGCCATGGGCCTGGCCGCCACGACTGCCCAGGCGACGGCGGAACGCCCGCATACGCCCAAGCTGTGCCTGGTCGCCGCGCCCCAGACCTACCGGGTGGCCGGGGGCAAGCAGGTGCAGGCCGAGGAACTCGACGTCATCGCGCGGATGATCTCCATGGGCAAGCTGCATCACGCCATCCCCGGTACCGGCGCGGTCGCCGTGGCGGTGGCCGCGGCGCTATCCGGGACCCTGGTTCATGCCCTGACCGGCGACCTGGGTGATCGCCAGGTACGAATAGCGCACACCGCCGGCACCGTGGCGGTCGGCGCCCAGGCCCGCGAGGTCGCCGGTATCTGGCAGGTGGAAAAGGCCAGCATGAGCCGCAGCGCCCGCCGCCTAATGGAAGGCTGGGTGCGGGTACCGACGGAGATCCGGTAGGTTGGGTTGAGCGCGGCGAAGCCTCTGTGCTGGAGCGCCCTCACCGTAGCCCTCTCCCAGGGGGAGAGGGGGCGATTAAGCCTGGTGCGGGGTTGTGGTTCGTGCACTCCGGCAGCGTCACCGTAGCGTGGAAAACCGCGCAGCGTTTTCCACTGGGCAAGCCGGCCTCCATTCGTGGATAAGGCTGCGCCGTTATCCACCCTACGGCCGAGATCGGCGGCGTAGGTCGGGTTGAGCGCAGCGAAGCCCAACGCGGCGAGGCCTCTGTGCTGGAGCGCCCTCACCCCAGCCCTCTCCCAGGGGAGAGGGGGCGGTCGAGCCTGGTGCGGGGTTGTGGCTCGTGCACCTTGGCCGCGTCACCGTAGCGTGGAAAACCGCGCAGCGTTTTCCACTGGGCAAGCCGGCCTCCATTCGTGGATAAGGCTGCGCCGTTATCCACCCTACGGCCGAGATCGGCGGCGTAGGTCGGGTTGAGCGCAGCGA
>NZ_JAPDIQ010000005.1:232837-390692 GCF_029872515.1 Pseudomonas flavocrustae
CGAAGCCCAACGAGGGGAGACCTCTGTGCTGGAGCGCCCTCACCCCAGCCCTCTCCCAGGGGGAGAGGGGGCGGTCGAGCCGGGTGCAGGGTTGTGGTTCGTGCACCTTGGCCGCGTCACCGTAGCGTAGAAAACCGCGCAGCGTTTTCCACTGGGCAGCTCACGTCATCCGTGGATAAGGCTGCGCCGTTATCCACCCTACGGCGGAGATTGGCTGCATAGGTCGGGTTGAGCGCAGCGAAGCCCAACGAGGGGAGACCTCTGTGCTGGAGCGCCCTCACCCCAGCCCTCTCCCAGGGGGAGAGGGGGCGGTCGAGCCGGGTGAAGGGTTGTGGTTCGTGCACTCCGGCAGCGTCACCGTAGCGTGGAAAACCGCGCAGCGTTTTCCACTGGGCAAGCCTGCCTCCATTCGTGGAAGGCTGCACCCTTATCCACCCAGGGCATCCCAACCGCCCCCTCTCCCTCCGGGAGAGGGCTGGGGTGAGGGGGACCCACTCGAAAGCGGACGTCAGGTCCCTACGATCAGATCGCGGATGCGCACCGCCAGGGCGTCCATGGCGAAGGGCTTGGTCATCACGTGCATGCCGGGCTCCAGGTGGCCGTTGCCGACCACGGCGTTTTCGGCGTAGCCGGTGATGAACAGCACCTTGAGTCCGGGGCGGCGCTGGCGGGCGGCATCGGCCATCTGCCGGCCGTTCATCCCGCCAGGCAGGCCGACATCGCTGATCAGCAGGTCGATGCGCACATCGGATTCCAGCAGGCGCAGCCCGGAGCTGGCATCCGCCGCTTCCAGGGCGGCGTAGCCCAGTTCTTCCAGCACCTCCACCACCAGCATCCGCACCGTGGGTTCGTCATCCACCACCAGCACCGTTTCGCCGTGGCCCTGGCGCGGCAGGGTCGGCTGGCTGGCGGCGAGGTCAACGCCAGTGGCCACTTCGCGATGGCGCGGCAGGAAGAGGGTGACGCTGGTGCCCTGATCGACCTGGGAATGGATGCGTGCCTGGCCGCCGGACTGGCGCACGAAGCCGTAGATCATCGACAGGCCGAGCCCGGTGCCCACCCCGATCGGCTTGGTGGTGAAGAAGGGATCGAAGGCCTTGGCAATCACCTCGGGCGGCATGCCGCAGCCGTTGTCGGTCACCGAGAGGGCGATGTATTCGCCCGGGTCCAGGTCGCGGACCCGGCCCATGCGCGCATCCAGCGCCCGATTGGCGGTCTCGATGAAGATCCGGCCGCCCTCGGGCATGGCGTCGCGGGCGTTGATGCAGAGATTGAGCAGGGCGTTTTCCAGCTGCGGCGGATCGACCAGGGTCGACCACAGCTCGCTGCTGGCCACCACCTCGATCTGGATCGCCGGCCCCACCGTGCGGCGGATCAGGTCTTCCATGCCGGCCACCAGGCGATTGACGTCGGTGGGCTTGGGGTCCAGCGTCTGCCGGCGGGAAAAGGCCAGCAGCCGGTGGGTCAGGGCGGCGGCGCGAATGGCGGCGCCCTGGGCGGCGGTGGTGTAGCGCTCGAGATTGTTCAGCCGACCCTGGCCGATGCGCACCGTGAGCAGGTCCAGACTGCCGACGATACCGGCGAGCAGGTTGTTGAAGTCGTGGGCCAGGCCGCCGGTGAGTTGGCCGACCGCTTCCATCTTCTGCGACTGGCGCAACTGCTCTTCCAGCAGCGCCTGGGTTTCCGCGGCGTCCTTTTCCCGGGTGATGTCGCGCCCGGCGCCGGTGAGGCGATCCTGTTCGGTGTCCATCGACAGCGTCCAGGACAGCCAGCGCCAGCTGCCGTCCGCCGCCTGGACGCGATTCTCCACCCGCGCCGGCAGGCCGCTGCGGCGCAGTTCGTCCAGCGCCATCAGCACGCCGGGCAGATCATCGGGATGGATGAGTTCGGTGTAAGGGCGGCTGAGCAACTCGGCCTCGGAATAGCCCAGGCCGCGCGACCAGGACGGACTCACCCGCAGGAGCTGCCCGGTGAAGTCGGCGGTGAGCAGCAGGTCTTCGCTGAGCGCCCAGAGCCGGTCGCGCTCGGCGGTACGGGCCTGGACCTCCTGGCTGAGGCTGAGATTCTGCGCCTGGATCAGCGCCTGGGCGTCGCGCTGGATGGTGACGTCCTGGGCGAAGACATAGAAGCCGTCCACCGCACCGCGCGCATCGCGCCGTGGGCGGTAGTGGATGTCGGCGATGCGCCGGCGGCCATCCGGCCAGGCCCACGGCAGGTCCAGTCGCGCCGGGGTACCGTCCAGGGCGGCCTGGATGGCCGGACGCCGGGCGGCGAACAGTTCCGGCGCGAACACCTCGGCCATGCTGCGGCCCAGGATGCTCTGCGGCGCGTCCCTGAACCACTTGGGCGCCTCGATATTGGCGAAGCGATAGATCAGGTCGCGATCGACGAAGGCGATCAGGCAGGGCAGGGTGTCGGCCACCAGGCGCAGATTGAGTTCGCTGTCGCGCAAGGCACGTTCCGCGGTCAGTCGCGCCGTGGCCGAGCGGGTGCGATTGGCGACCTCGCGTATGAACTGCAGCTCGGCCGGCGTCCAGCGCCGCGGCTGACTGGAACAGACATAGAGCAGGGCCACCAGGTTGCCGTGCTCGAACAGCGGCAGGTTGACGAGGGCGCGGGTCTCCAGGCGTTGCAGGGCCGCGAGGTTGTCACGGGTACGAGGGTCTTGCTGCACGTCCTCGATCACCACGGTTTCGCCGCGCTTGAAGGCCTCGCTGTAGCTGCCGTAGTCGCGAAAATTCAGCGTGCCCATCAGGCTGCGGGCGCCCGGGATCGTCCAGTCGCGTTCCACGGTGATGGTCTCGGTCTCGGCGTCCACCAGACCGTAGCCCACCAGATGGGCATTCAGGATGGTGCCCAGGGCGGTGCAGGCGAGTTCGGTGACCGCCTCGATGTCGTTCAGCTGGCTGAAGCCTTCGCCCAACTCCGCCAGGGCGCGGCGATAGCGCTCTTCGTCACGGGTGGCCTGGGCGGCCTGCTCGCGCTCGGTGACATCCAGGAACAGCACCAGAAAGCTGTCCGGGCCAGCCTTGTGCGCATGGCCTTCGTACCAGCGGCCGTTGAACTGGAATTGCCGCACGTAACTGAACGACTGGCCGGTATCTACCACCCGGGTGAAATCCTCCACCCAGAGGTCTTCGAGTTCGGGAAACAGGGTGCGGGCGGTCTGGCCGATCGTCTGCTCCGCGCTCAGGCCGAAGTGGGTGCACCAGGCGCGGTTGACCTGGTCGTAGCGCCAGTCCCGGCCATGGCCCTGGTCATCACGCAGGATGGTGCCAAGGATGAAGCCCTCGTCCAGTTGCTCGAACAGGCCGCGCCAGTAGCGCTCGCTCTCCGCCAGTTGCCGCTGTACCTCGCCGACGTGGCGCTGGCTGTCACGCAGGGCCTCGCCGGCCAGATGCTGGGGGGTGCGGTCGCGCAGGATCTTGACGAAGCCGGTATGGCGGCCGGCGTCGTCGTGCAGCGGATGCATCTCGCCGCTGGCCCAGAAGCGGGTGCCGTCGCGTCGCAGGTGCCAGCGTTCGTCTTCGGCGCGACCGTCCTGCAGCGCCAGCCGCATTTCCAGCGCGGCCCGGCCGTTCCGGTTGTCTTCCGGGGTGAAGAAGCACTCTGCCGGGGCGCCGCGGATCTCCGTGGCGGTCCAGCCCAGCAGGCGCTCGGCGCCGGTGTTCCAGTCGGTGATGACCCCGGCCGGATCCAGTACGACCATGGCGAAATCGATGGCGCCATCGAAGATCGCCAGGCGCCGCTGGGCGTCCTGGGGTGGCAGCGCGGTGCACTGGTCGAGCGCGGCGCGGAGGCGGCGGACTTCGGCCTGGAGTTCAGCGTAGGAGGGAGCGGATTCAGCCATGGGATCTTTCAAGCGCGTGGGCAGCGGAAGCGGACGCCAATGACGTCCAGCAAGAGCCTTAGAGTAAGAGAGTCGGGCGCCGGCTAGCGATCTGCCAGCACCTTTTTCCGACAGGCAGGGAATTAAGTAGCCGTTACGGCATCAGACAAGTGCCGGTACCAAGCGGCCAGCCGTCCATCCGAGGGTTGTGATCCAATTCGAGTAATTTCGGTCTATTTAGTCGTACTAATGAAGTAGCGTTGCCATGACCGATGTAGTTTCTTCCGCAGCCGTTACCACTGTGCTGGTGGTCGAGGACGATCCTGTACTGCGATCGCTGGCGACGGAGGTGTTCGAGATGGAGGGTTATGCCGTCCAGTCGTTCGACACCGCCGATGCCGCCTGGTGCTGGTTCGAAGCCGACCCGCTGCCGCCTGATCTCCTCTTCACCGACGTGCGCATGCCCGGTCGGCTGGATGGTCTCGCCTTGGCCAAACAGGTCCGCCAACGTTTTCCGCAGTTGCCGATACTGGTGTCGTCCGGCTATACCGGACAGCAGTACGCCGAACGCGAAGACCGGGCGCTGTTCCTGCCCAAGCCCTGGACCATCGACCAGTTGCTGAAGGCCTGCGGCCAGCTGGGCGTCTAACCGCCCGCCTGACGCGCGCGTGCGAGGCGTACCGCCGAATCCACCTCATCGAGCGTCCAGGGCTTCTGCAGGAAGATCACCTGCGGGGGCAGCGCCGTGGTGATCTCGTAGCCATAGCCCGAGGTGATGACCATGGGCAGCGCGGGCCAGCGCTGGAGCAGCATTTCGGCCAATTCACCGCCGCGCAGCTGGCCGGGCATCAGGTGATCGGTGATTACCAGCCCGGGAGCCTGCTGCTGCTGGAGCAGATGCACCAGGGCATCGTCGGCATTGTCGAACTGCCGACAGGTCCAGCAGAGGCGGTCTTCGAGATGGTTGCTCAGCAGCTCGGCGAGCAGGCTGTTGTCTTCGATGACGACGAGATAGGGAAGGGGATCTGGCGAGGTCATCGAGACTTCCGGAACGCGACGAGACGATTCCGGAAGTCTAGCAGAGCCTTGCCGGCGTCAGTCCGGCTTTTGTCTGACCATTGTTAGAACTCCAGGACGATCTTGCCGAAGTGGCTGCCGTCCTTCTGGAAGGCGAAGGCCGCGGCAATTTCGTCTAGCGGATAACTGCGATCGATGACCGGCTTAATGCCGTTGCCTTCCAGCGCCTTGATCATCTCCTGCTGCTGGCGACGGCTGCCGACGATCAGCCCCTGCAGCCGCTGATGGCGGCGCATCAGATTGGCCGTGGGGACTTGCCCCTCGACGCCGGTGAGCACCCCGATCAGCGCCAGGTGACCATGGATACGCGCGGCCTGGATCGACTGCGCCAGGGTCGCCGGGCCGCCCACTTCCACCACGATGTCGACGCCACGGCCGCCGGTGATGGCCTGCACCTTGGCACCCCATTCCGGTTCGTCGCGATAATTGATCAGGTGATCGGCGCCCAGGGCATAGGCGCGCTGCAGCTTCTCGTCCGAGGAGGAGGTGGCAATCACCGTGGCGCCCATGGCCTTGGCCATCTGCAGAGCGAAGATCGACACCCCGCCGGTCCCCATGACCAGCACGCTGTCGCCGGCCTTGAGTCCGCCGTCCACCACCAGGGCGCGCCAGGCGGTGAGTCCGGCGGTGGTCAGGGTCGCCGCCTCGGCATGGCTGTAGCCCTTGGGCGCCAGGGTGAAGGCCGTGGCCGGGCGTACCACCACCTCGCAGGCGAAGCCGTCGACGCCATCGCCAGGGGTCGTGGAAAAGTCATCGATGGGCGGCTCGCCATCCAGCCAGTGGGGAAAGAAGGTCGAGACCACGTGATCGCCCACGGCGAACTCGCTGACCCCGGCGCCCACGGCCTCGACCACGCCGGCGCCATCGGACATGGGAATGCGCCCATCGGCGGTCGGCATCTTGCCCAGCACCACGCCCAGGTCATGGAAATTCAGCGAGCTGGCCTTGATCCGCACCCGGATCTCGCCAGCCCTCGGCTGCCCGGGATCAGGCAGTTCGCAGACTTCCAGCTGGTCCAGACCACCGGGTTTGCGTAGGCGTATGGCGTGCATGAGAGATCCTCCGGACTGTGGCGAGCAGGACGCTCGCAGGTCAGTAGAGGACCACGGCAGGGGGCGCAGGATTCCCGAAAGAACCCTGCGCCCTGAACCTTACTTGATCGCCTTCTGCAGTTGCTGCAGCTGCTCGGTGCGGGTGTTCAGGCGGGTTTCGCCGCGCTGGGCGTCGACCTTCTTCAGCTCGGCCTCGGCCATGCGCAGCTTGATGGTCTGCATGGCGGTCTGGATGCGTTGCTGGGTCAGGTAGGCCAGCTGGTCGACGGTGCGCTCGTTCTCACCGTCCTTGTAGGCCTTGTCGGTCTTGGCCAGCCAGGTGCCGGCATCCTTGGTTTCCAGTGCCGCCAACTGGGTGGCCTGGGGCTGGGATTCGAGGGCGGCGTAGTCGTTGCGCGCCTTTTCCAGATTGGGGTTGGGCGGGGTGGCGCAGGCGGCCAGGGTCAGGGTCAGCGCCGACATCAGCGGGAGCAGAAAACGTTTACGCATGGTTTCGTCCTTCAAGAGAGCGGGCAGCCTTACTGCTGCACCTTTTTCTGTAGATTCTGTTGCAGCTGCAGGTTGATCTGACCTTCCTCACGGATCTGCTGGATGCTGTTCTGGGCATCCTGCAGCGCCGCCGCGGCCTTGGCGGCCTGGGTCTTGCGGGTCGCCAGACGGGCATCCCACTCGGCCTGCTCGGCTAGTTGCTTGGCTTCGTCGTACTTCTCGTTGGACAGGGCCGCCTGGGCCTGGGTCCACTTGTCCTGGGCCGACTTGGTCTCGATCGGAGCGAACTGGTTGCCGCCGCCGCTCACGGCTTCGTTGACGGCCGACTGGGTCACGGCCATCTGCGCGGTCGGCGGATTGCCGGCGCAGCCCGCGAGCAGCAGACCGCCGCCCAGGACCAGGCTGGCGAGCAGCGCACGAGGCGCGGAGAACGGGGAGGCACGAGAGGGACCGGTTTTCATCCGAACATTCCTGGCAGGTCGCCCGGAATGGGCGACAGTGCCTTTGAGACGGCGAAAACGCGGCGAGGTTCGCTGCGACCGCTGTGCTCAAGCCCCAGGGGTAGCAGCCGATATCTGTTGTCTGACAACAACAGGGCCAGAGGCCACGGAGACTTCCATGCTGTTACGCAATTGCAACATCGCGCCTCGGGCTGCCCTGGGCTTCGGCCTGATTGCCCTGATGGTGGCCTTTCTCGGGCTGTTTTCCCTGGCACAGATGGCGGGTATCCGCGAGCGCCAGGTGGTGACGGAGCGTGACTGGGTGCCCAGCATCCGCGCGGTGGACGCCATTCGCGAGAACATGTTGCGCATCCGTACCATTTCCCTGCGCCTGGCGCTGGATTCGGACCCGCGCAACATCGATACCTACGTCGGTCAGTACGAGGCACGCAACAAGGTGCTCATGGACGGCATCAAGGCCTATGAGGTCTTTGTCGATACCCCCGAGGAGCACCAGCGCTGGGACCTCTTCAAGCGTGATTTCGCCACCTATCAGCGGGGCATGACCGAGTCCTTCGCCCTGGCCCGCCGTGGCGATACCGCCGCGCTCAACAAACTGACCCTGGTGGACATGAAGCCGGTGGTGGACGGCACCGGCAAGCAGCTGGGCGAGTTGGGCGACTTCTATGCCGAGGGCATCGAACGCGACGGCAAGATCTCGGCGGACCGCTACGCCGCCTCGCGGCTGATCGTCATCGCGGTGATCGCCCTGGCCGCCCTGGCCACGGTACTGATGGCCTGGCTGCTGACCCGCAGCATCGTCGGACCGCTGCGCGAGGCGCTGCTGGCCGCCCGCCGCGTCGCTCAGGGCGACCTGACCCAGACCTTGGCCGTGCAAGGCCGCGACGAGGTGAGCGAATTGCAGCGCGCCCTGCAGCAGATGCAGGCGCAACTGCGCGAGACCCTCTCGCGCATCGCCGGCTCCTCCACCCAGCTGGCGACCGCTGCCGAAGAGCTCAACGCGGTCACCGAGGCCGCTGGCCAGGGCTTGCAGCGACAGAACGACGAGCTTGAACAGGCAGCCACGGCCGTCACCGAGATGAGCACCGCGGTGGACGAGGTGGCGCGCAACGCCGTCTCCACCTCCGAAGCCTCGCGGGCCTCCAGCCAGGCCGCGCAGCAGGGCCAGACCCGAGTCGCCGACACCCTGGGCGCCATCGCCGCCCTGTCCGACGAGGTGTCCGCCACCGGGACCCTGGTCCAGCGGCTCGCCGAGCAGTCCCAGGACATCGGCAAGGTGCTCGACGTCATTCGCGCCATCGCCGAACAGACCAACCTGCTGGCGCTCAATGCGGCCATCGAGGCGGCGCGGGCCGGCGAGGCCGGGCGTGGTTTCGCCGTGGTGGCCGACGAGGTGCGCGCCCTGGCCAGCCGCACCCAGCAGTCCACCCACGAGATCGAACAGATGGTCTCGGGCATGCGCAGCGGTGCCAGTCAGGCCCTGGGCTCCATGCACAGCAGCAGTGAGCGCGCCCAGGCCACGCGTGCCCTGGCGGAAACCGCCGGGGTGGCGCTGGAAGAGATCAATACCCGCATCGGCGAGATGTACGAGCGCAACCTGGTGATTGCCAGCGCGGCCGAAGAGCAGGCGCAGGTAGCCCGGGAAGTGGATCGCAATCTGGTCAACATCCGCGATCTCTCCACCCAGTCCGCCGACGGTGCCCGCCAGACCAACGCCGCCAGCCAGGAGCTGTCTCGGCTGGCGGTGGACCTGCAGGGGCTGGTGAATCGCTTCCAGGTGTGAGCCCTAGGCTCGTACCGCCTGGTACAGCGCCCGGATCAGATCCGACTGGGTGATGATGCCGACCAGGCGGCGCGAGCCATCGATGATGGGGATGTGGCGGTGGCCGTTCTCGGAAAACACCGGCACCAGGTCGATCAGCAGGCGGTCGGCGCTGGCCACCCGCACGGTGCGGGTCATGATGTGGCCGACGCTGTTTTCGTCCTGGCGGGCCTTCGGCCGGACCAGCGAGCGCAGGCGCCAGCCGAGGCCTTCGTGGACGTCCAGGTCGATCTGCCGCATGAAGTCGGCGACGGTGACGATGCCCAGCAGATGGCCCTGGCGATCCACCACCGGCAGCGCCTTGATGCGGCGGGCGCGCATCAGCGCCCAGGCTTCCTGCAGCGGCATCTCGGCACGGGCCGTCACCGGTTCGTGGCTCATGACATCGGCGCAGCGCAATTCGCCCATCTTGCGCTGGTAGGCACGCGCCTCCACCTGTTCGAGCAATTCGGCGAGGTCGTCGCGGCTGATGTCCAGCACCTGGTTGTAGCGCGCCAGCACGGCGTCCAGGTCGGCGCGCTGCAGGCGCGTCTCGCCGCTCGGCTCGGCCGGGCGTGGCACATGGGGCCAGGGGCGCCGGGTCAGGTTGTTGTAGAGCAGGCCGGCACTCACCAGCAGCAGCGAGTCCAGCGCCACCGGACTCCAGGCATAGCTGAAATCCTGGGCGCCGATCAGCACCATCAGCAGCGCCGAGGCGCCGCCCGGGGGGTGCAGACAGCGCAGCGTGAACATGGCGGCGATGGCCAGCGCAACCGCCACCGCGGCGGCCAGGTTGGCTTCGGGAATCCACAGCGCGCAGGCGATGCCGATCAGCGCCGACAGCGTATTGCCACCCACCACCGACCAGGGCTGCGCCAGCGGACTGGAGGGCAGGGCGAATACCAGCACGGCGCTGGCGCCCAGCGGCGCCACCAGGGCCAGCGCCAGGGCGCCATGCTGATGCACCGGCTGGCCTTCCAGCCACCAGGCCGCCAGGAGCGCGGCGAGCAGGATGCCGAGGCCGGCGCCCAGGCTGGCGCGCAGGCGTTCGCGACCGTCGATGGGCAAGGGCGCTGGCCAGAAGGCACGCAGGCCCTGGAGCAGACGGGTGAAGAGGGAGGGAGACGGCGTAAGGGGTTCCTGGGGCATGGGCTAGCAACTGCTGGGCAGAACGCGGGCGCTGATGGTCCTCCCTGTACGGAGCCCTGGCAATACCGGCGAAGACCGCGGGCCGCCACCGCAAGCGGCCAGGCGGCGTACCAGAGCGCCCGCCACCGTGAGGCGATTTTCTGCTGCGACCACCCGCGCTGCCGTAGTAGGATTATCGGCTGGGTGTCGCCGCAATCGTGCGGTAGGACAGGTTGAATCGAGCGCAGGTCGGGCCGCCGCGCGGAGTCCTGCTGCCCATGTCACCTCTGCCTTCCCCCGCCAAGGCCCTGGCCTTTCTCAATCGCTTCTGCGCCGCCGAAGCGGCCGGCGGTATCGTGCTGATGGTGGCCGCGGCCATCGCCCTCATCGTCGCCAACTCGCCGCCGGCCGACGGCTATTTCGCCAGTCTGCACTGGTATGTGGGTGGCCTTTCGCTCGGTCACTGGATCAACGACGGCCTGATGGCCATCTTCTTCCTGCTGGTGGGGCTGGAGATCAAGCGCGAGATGGCGGTCGGCCAACTCGCCAGCTGGGGCGATCGCGCCCTGCCGGGTCTCGCCGCCCTGGGTGGCATGCTGGTGCCGGCGCTGCTCTATGCCCTGGTCAATCGCCACGACTCCCAGACGCTCGCCGGCTGGGCCATTCCCGCCGCCACCGACATCGCCTTCGCCCTCGGTGTGCTGTCGCTGCTGGGTTCGAGGGTGCCGGCATCGCTCAAGGTGTTTCTCTCGGCGCTGGCGATCCTCGATGACCTCGGCGCCGTGCTGATCATCGCGCTGTTCTATACCAGCGACCTCTCCACCACCATGCTGCTGGCCGCGGCCGGTCTGGTGGCCGTGCTGTTCCTGCTCAATCGCCTCAAGGTCACCGCCCTGCTGCCCTATCTGCTGGTCGGGGCGCTGCTGTGGTTCTGCATGCTGCGCTCGGGCATCCATGCGACCCTGGCCGGGGTGATCCTGGCGCTGTTCATTCCGCTGGGCGATACCGAGGCCGACGATGCCTCGCCGCTGCTCCGGCTGGAGTCCGCGCTGCACCCCTGGGTGGCCTTTCTGATCGTGCCCCTGTTCGGCTTCGCCAATGCCGGGGTGTCCCTGGCCGGGATGTCGCCCGCCAACCTGCTGGATCCGGTCCCGCTGGGTGTGACCCTGGGGCTGTTTCTCGGCAAGCAGGTAGGCATCACGCTGATGGCGGTGCTGGCCATCCGCAGCGGTCTGGCGCGACTGCCCGAAGGTGCCAGCTGGCTACAGCTCTATGGCGTGGCGCTACTCTGCGGCATTGGCTTTACCATGAGTCTGTTCATTGGTGCCCTGGCCTTTCCGGGTGCGCCCTTCCTGGTCGACGAGGTCAAGATCGGCGTGCTGCTGGGGTCGCTGCTGTCCGCCCTGGCTGGCATTGCCGTCCTACTCCTGGCCGCCCGCCGTCGTTGAGAGGAACCTGAGATGCCCTATGCGCTGTTCGCGGTGATGGTTGGCGGTGCTCTGGGCAGCGCCTGTCGCTGGTGGGTCGGCCTGCGGCTGAATGCGCTGTTCCCACTGCTGCCCCTGGGCACCCTGCTGGTGAACCTGGTCGGCGGCTTCGTCATCGGTCTGGCGCTGGGACTGTTTTCCCGCTATCCGGGGCTGGAAGCCCAGTGGCGATTGCTGCTGGTGACCGGCTTCTGCGGCGGTTTCACCACCTTCTCGACCTTTTCCGCCGAGGTGGTGGGGCTGCTGCAGAGCGGTCGCCTGGGCTGGGCGGCGCTCACCATCACCATCCATGTGCTGGGATCCTTGCTGTTGACCCTGGCCGGTTTCGCCCTCGCCGGTCGCCTCGGCTGAGGCGACCGGCCATCCGGGGTCAGGCCGGTGCCACCGGCGCGGTCGGGGCCTGGCGGCGCGGCTTGAATCTCAGCGCCGGCGCCTCGATCAGGTGCCAGGAGAGCACCGCGAAGCCCAGGGTCAGGACGTAGCTCACCAGCAGGAAGCCGGGCAGCGAGAAGCTGTCGGGAAACCAGTGCATGAGCAGTTGCTGGACCGGGAAGTTGAACAGGTAGAGGCCGTAGGAATAGTCGCCGAAGCGGCCGAAGCCGTGCAGCACCGGTACCTGCACCTGGGCCAGGTAGATGATCACATAGGCCAGCGACACCAGGTGGATCACCGGCAGGATATGCCAGACGATGGCCGCCAGCGACAGCAGGCAGAGCGCCAGGGCGATATCCAGGCGCCAGGGGATGCGCGGCCCCGCGAGTTGCAGCAGGGCGCCGGCGAAAAAGAACATCCCCAGGCTGAACACCTTGTGCAGCACGAAACTGGCGACGCCCATCTGCGGCAGCAGCAGGAAGTTGCCCAGCACCAGCACCACCAGAGTGGCCATGACCACCGAGCGGGTCAGCAGCCCCAGCACGCCGATGATCAGCAGCGACAGGTACATGAACACCTCGTAGGGCAGGGTCCAGTAACTGCCGTTCACCGTGTCCGGAAAGGGATTGCCGGTGAAGACGCCGGGCAGCTCGAAGCGCGTCATCAGCAGGATGTTCTTGAAGAAGCCCAGGGTCTGGCGATCGCTGAAGTAGGCGCTCGTCTCGCGACTGGTGGCGAGCCAGCCCACCACCAGCACCGAGAACAGCACCGAGACGATCAGCGCCGGAAAGATCCGCAGGGCGCGCTTGAGGATGAAGTCCAGGGGATTGCGACTGCGCTGGAAGGACGCCGTGATCAGGAAGCCGCTGATCACGAAGAACACATAGACGGCGATATTGGCCGCGTCGGTAAAGCCGGTGAAGTTGAGGATCGGCTCGGCGCCGATATGTCCCGAGAGCCAGAAGCCATGGCCGATCACCACGGTGGACGCCGCGGCGAATCTCAGGAAATCGAAGTTGTTGCGTCCGTGGGGGACGTGAGCGGTGGTCATGTCTGCTCCTCGCAGCCGTGGCCCATGCCGCGGCCGCCGCTCGGGAGCGAACTCCAGGCGGACAGCGACGCAGACGGCATCGGCGGAAACGCCCGTCGTGAGACGCGCGCAGGCAAAGGCCGCTGCCGGCTGGACCGGCAGCGAAAGGGCGACAGCCGACGCGATCAGCGCGATCGGTCGGCCGGCGAGGGCAGGGGCGCTATGGGGGGCTGAGCGGCGCGAAAGCGGGCGTCATGCGCCAGGACTCCGGAAAAGCGGTACTGCAAGAAGGAACGGGGGCGGCGAGGCGCGCGCAGGCGATCGGGGTCTGGGGCCTCCCGGCCGCCCCGGTCGTTGCGTACGCCTCGCTCATCAGGCGCTGGCCTGCAGCGGCTGTTCGTGCACGTCTTGCGACTGTTCCAGGGCGAAGGGTTCCTGGGCGAAATAGAGGGCAGCGCTCTGGCGGGCGTGATCGCCGAATTCATGCGGATGGCGCATGACGATCTGTTCGAAGGCGCCCGGCTCCAGGCCGTCTTCGTAGAAGCCGTTGTGGCACTGCAGGATGCCCGAGGCGCAGACGCTGCGCTCGACCGCGGCGATCAGGCCGCCGGCTCTGAGGCTCTTGACGATGTTGTGCGGCAGCCGCTGGCGGCGTCTCAGACTGGCGGCGGTGTCGCTGAGGGTATCGAGGATCTCGGTCTCGGCCGGCGACAGCTTGCGGACATCCAGCTTGGACTTCTGCACCAGGTAGCGACGGGAGAGCAGACGAGCCTGGTCATTGAGGGCCTTGAGTACCACGCCGCTGAGTTCACCACGGGTGAACAGGCCGGTTTCCAGGGCGATCAGGTAGGACCAATCGTTGATGAGCGGAATCTTGCTGATGTCACGTTCCATGTGAGTGCCTGCGTCCATTTAAGTTGGCTAATTGAGGATAGGACACCCTCAATGGTTCCAGTTCGCCAGTATAAAGTGACGAGTGGCATGGAATTTGACGGTCCTGACAAGAATTGTCGGTTTTTTGTCGAAGTGGGTCACGCCTTGGGAATGCAACCTCAACGCTGCGCTTGGGGTCCCTTGCTGGAGCCCTGGCGCGAGTCGGGTTAATCCTTCGCAACGTCAGGTGATGAGATGAGTGATCCCGCAGCCCCTTCCAGTTCTGCCGATCTCGACTGCGATGTCGCCGTGATCGGCGCCGGAACCGCCGGCCTCGCCGCCGAACGCGCCGCCCGGCGCCAGGGCGCGCGGACCCTGCTGATCGACGATCGCTGGGCCGGGACTACCTGTGCCTCCGTGGGCTGCATGCCCTCCAAGTTGCTGATCGTTGCCGGTGAGGCTCATCACGCTGTCCGCCGTGCCGCTACCTTCGGCATCGAAGTGGGTAGCGTCAGCGTCGATGGCGCGGCGGTCATGGCGCGGGTACGCCGTGAGCGCGACCATTTCGTCGCCGCCACCAAGCAGGGTTTCGCCAAGTTGCCCACGGGCGTGGCCCAGCAGGCCACGGCGCGCTTCGTGGCGGCGGATCGTCTACAGCTCAGTAATGGTAAGACTATAAGTGCTCGCAGCGTGGTCATCGCCACCGGCTCCTATCCCCTGGTGCCGGAACCTTTCGCCGCGCTGGGCGAGCGGGCGCTGACCAACGAGACGATCTTCGAGCTGCCCGATCTGCCGCGCTCCCTGGCGGTGATAGGCACCGGTCCGGTGGGCCTGGAACTGGCCCAGGCCATGGCCCGTCTTGGCGTGGCCGTCACCCTGTTCGGCCAGGACGATGGCCTGGGCGCGCTCAAGGATCTGGAGGTCAAGGCCGAGTTGCGCAAGATCCTGGAACAGGACCTGACCTTGCTGCTGGACGTCGAGGTGGACGCCCGCCGCGAAGGCGAGGGCGTGCGATTGTCCTGGTCCGGCGCGGCGAGCGGCGAGGGCGCGTTCGACTACGTGCTGGTGGCCGCCGGGCGACCGCCACGGCTCAAGGGCCTGGGGCTGGAAACCACCGGCATCGAGCTGGACGACCATGGCACCCCGGTCTACGACCCTGAGACGCTGCAGTGCGGCTCTTCGTCGATCTTCATCGCCGGCGATGCCGACCACGACCGGCCGATCCTCCATGAGGCCTCCGACGAGGGCGCCATCGCCGGGCACAATGCCGCCTGCTATCCCGAGGTCCGACCCACCCCCAGGTCGCCGCTGTTTTCGCTGATCTTCACCGATCCGCCGGTGGCCGTGCTGGGCAGTCCGCCCGACAAAGGCAGTCTGATCGGCACCTCTTCCTACCACGACCAGGGCCGCGCCCGGGTCGAGGCGCGCAACCAGGGCATCGCCCGTTTCTATGCCGAGCCGGGCACCGGCAAGCTCACCGGCGCGGCCATGGTGGGGCCGGGCATGGACCATATCGGCCATCTGCTGGTGCTGGCGCTGATCCATGGCGAGACCGCCAGTTCGCTGCTCGACATGCCCTTCTACCACCCCACCCTCGAAGAAGGCCTCAAGAGCGGCCTGCGCGAGATTTGTCAGGCCGCCCATAGCAGCCTGCGTGGCGATCGCGACCAGGGCTTGCCGTCCGGAGCTTGAGGGGAGTGTATCGGGACCGCGTCGTGGCGTCGCAGGCTGGGTTGAGCGCAGCGAAGCCCAACGGGGTTGCCAGATCCAGCAGTGGAAAAGGCTGCGCCGTTTTCCACGCTACGGTTTTGCTAGAGGCACCCTCATCACAGCCCTCTCCCAGGGGGGGAGGGGGCAATCCAGCGCGGGAGCTTGCGTAGAGTGGATAACGGCGCAGCCTTATCCACGCGCCACCGAAATCCCGCCCAGCAAAAAGCCCCGTCGGAATCACCCGCGGGGCTTCTGTTACCGCCAAAAAGTCATCAGGCCTTGAAGCGCCTTACCAGGCCATCCAGTTCGCCCGACAGTTGCGACAGGCGCGAGGAGTCGCGGGTGGTGGACTGGGCCAGGCCTTCCACCTGCTGGGCGTCGTCGTGGATCTGGGCGATGTGGCGGTTGATGTCCTCGGCCACCTGATGCTGTTCCTCGGCCGCCGCGGCGATCTGCAGCGCCTGGTCGCGGATCTCGTCCACCGACTGGCGGATGCCTTCGAAACTGCCACGCGCCTCGCTGATGGAGGTCACGCTGGTCTGCGACAGCTCCAGGCTGGTCTCGATCTGGCGGGTGACCTCCTGGGTGCGCCGCGCCAGACTGCCGAGCAGGCCGTCGATCTCGCCGGTGGAGTCGGCGGTGCGCTTGGCCAGGGCCCGCACCTCGTCGGCCACCACGGCGAAACCGCGCCCCTGCTCGCCGGCCCGCGCCGCTTCGATGGCGGCGTTGAGCGCCAGCAGGTTGGTCTGTTCGGCGATGCCGCGGATGGTGTCGAGGATGGTGTTGATGTTGTGGCTGTCCTGCTCCAGCACCGCCATGGCCTGGGCCGACTGGGCCAGGCTGCCGCTGAGGCGGTTGACGTTGCCGGTGGCCTTCTCGATCTGGCCGTAGCCTTCCTGCACCTTGTGATGACCGGCGTCGGCGGAGGCCGCGGCCTGGCTGCAGGAGCGCGCGACCTCGTTGGAGGTTGCGACCATCTCGTTGAAGGCGGTGGAGACCAGCTCCACGGCTTCGCGCTGGCGCCCGGCCACTTCGTTCATGCTGGCCGCCGCCTGGGTGGTGGTCTGCGAGGCCTGCTGCAGATCGTTGGAGGCCTGGCCGATGCGTTGCACCAGCTGGCGGATGCTGGCGAGGAACTGGTTGAACCAGCCCGCCAGGGCGGCGGTTTCGTCCTTGCCCTGCACGTTCAGGCTCTTGGTCAGATCGCCTTCGCCCTGGGCGATGGATTCCAGGCCGGCGGAGACACCGCGGATCGGCCGCACGATCATGCCGGCAAAGGCCGCGCCGAGCACGGCGAACAGCAGCGCCAGCACCGCGGTGATGCCGGCGATCTGCCAGGTCAGGGCGGTGGCCTTGCCCATGACTTCGCTGCGCTCGATCAGGCCGATGAATTTCCAGCCGAGGTCCTTGGCCTGATAAACGTTGACCATGTAGTCGGTGCCGTTGAGATTGACCTCACCCAGCCCGCTCTGGATGCCGCTGAGGGTCTGGTAGGCGTCGCCCAGCTCCTTGAGCTGCTTGAAGTTGTGCTTGGGATCGCGGGGGTCGACCAGCACGTTGCCGTTGTCTTCCACCAGCATCAGGTAGCCGCTCTGGCCCAGGGTGATGCTCTTGACCAGGTCGGTGAGCTGCTTGAGCGAGATGTCCAGGCCCACCACGCCGCGGACCTTGCCGCTGGCGTCTTCCATGGTCCGTACCACGCCCATCAGCGAGACGTCGTCGGTCGCCCAGTAGTAGGCCGGGGTGCGCACCACCTTGCCCGGATTGTTCATGGCCGCCTGGTACCAGGGGCGCACGCGCGGATCGTAGTTGGCCAGCTTGGCGTCGTCCGGCCAGCTGACGTAGCCGCCATCGGCCAGGCCCACCGACAGGTAGGCGGTGGTGGGATGGGTCTTGGCGAAGCGGGTGAAATAGCTCAGCGCCTGCTGGCCGGCTGCCGGTTGCGGGATCTGGGCGGCATCGGCGCCGCTGTAGTTCTTCAGCCCCTCCAGGGCCAGGATGTTCGGCTCCTTGGCGAGGAAGTCGACGTTCTGCTGGATGCCGGCAAAGAACTGCTGGATGTTGCGATCGATCTGGCGGATTTCGCGCCCGCTGCCGTCGAGGAAGTCGCCGGTGGCCTGACTGCGCACGTTCATGATGACCACGCCCGCCACCAGGATCACCGGGAGGCAGGCGGTTACCGCGAAAAGCGAGGTGAGTTTTTGTTTGATGTTCATCGAAAGCCCCGGTCGCGCGCTGCGCGAAGAGTGACGGCAACATGCCTTCACTCTGCATCGGCTTGGATAAGTCCGGCTTGATACGGAATGAAAAATTATTCCATTTGGTCCGCAGCAAGCCGGAAAATCGCCGATCGGTCGGCTAACGACCCGCTATAGCTCTTTCTTCAGATGGCGTTCGATTTCTTCCAGAGACTTGCCGCGGGTCTCCGGCAGGCAGAAATAGACGAATACCAGCGAGCCCAGGTTGATGGCGGCGAATACATAGAAGGTGTAGTTGCCGATGGCTTCCAGGGCCACCGGAAAGCTGAAGGCCACGGTGGCGTTGCACAGCCATTGCACGGCTACCGCTACCCCGGTCAGCAGGCCACGGACCTGGTTGGGAAACAGCTCGGACATCAGCAGCCAGTAGACCGGGGCGATGCACATCTGCATGAACAGCAGGAACACCAGGATGCAGGCCAGCGCCAGGTAACTCTGGGTGAGGTTCTGCGGCAGCCATAGCAACACGCTGCCCAGCGCCAGTTGCGCCACGACCACGATCACCAGGCCGATCAGCAGCAGGGTGCGCCGTCCGGCGCGGCCGATGGCCCAGATGCCGAGCAGGGTGGCGATCACCGAGACCACGCCATTGCCGATGGTGGCGGTGAGGGCCGCGCTGGTGCCCATGCCGGTGCTCTTGAGGATGATCGGGGTGTAGTACATGAAGGCGTTGACCCCGGTGAACTGGGCGACGAAGCCCAGGCCGATGCCCAGCAGCAGCAACTTGACCACCCAGCCCTGGCCGAGCAGTTCGCGCAGGGGTGGGCGATGCTTGGCCTGCTCCTCGCTCTCGCGCATCTCCTGGACCTCGCGCTCGACCTCCTCGGGGGTGTCGCGCAGGCGCTCCAGCACGGCTTCGGCTTCTTCGATGCGGCCCTTGGCCGCCAGCCAGCGCGGCGAGGTGGGCAGCAGGAAGGTACCGGCGAACAGCAGGATGCCCGGCACCATGGCGATGGCCAGCATGTAGCGCCAGATGCCGTTGTCGTGCACCAGCCAGGCGAGCAGGGCGCTGAGCACATAGGCCAGCAGCTGGCCGCTGACGATCATCAGCTCGTTGCGACTCACCAGGCGACCGCGGCGCTTGGGTCCGGCGATCTCGGCGATGAACACCGGCACCGTGGCCGAGCCGCCACCCACCGCCAGGCCGAGCACGAAGCGCGCGACCACCATCAGTTCCACCGAGGGCGCCACCGCGGTACCCAGGGCGCCGACGACGAAGAGGATCGACAGCAGGCGCAGGGTGGTGCGGCGGCCGTAGCGATCGGCGAGATAACCCGCCGCCAGCGAGCCGAAGGCCGCGCCGACGATCAGGGCGGCGGTGACCAGCCCCTCGGTGTAGGCGTTGAGGCCCAGGCCGCCCTGGTCGGGGGGCAGGGTCATGAAGGGCAGGGCGCCGGCGATGATGCCGGTGTCGTAGCCGAAGGCCAGGGCGCCCATGGTGGCGACCAGCACGGTAATGAAGATCAGCCGACGGGCCGAGGCCTTCTGGTCGGGGTCGACGGCGGGGGAAGCGGAAGCGGACATGGCAGAGCGGGATCCTGGCAAGACACGAGAGGGACCGGCGAACGGGGCGCCCTCAGGCCAGCGAAGCGAACGATTGGAGCGTTGCGAGTCAGCGAAGGGGCGCCATGGATGCGGGCGTGGGGGGTTAGGGCAGGGATGCCGGCTGGAGTTCCCGAGGTGGGCCGGCCGGGCGCGCCGCGCACCTTCAGCTGCCCAGCCGCTCCACCAGGAAATCCACGAACACCCGGACCCGCGCCGGCATGATCGAGCCGCCGACGAAGACCGCGTGGATGGGCTCCAGATCGCCCGGGTTCCAGGCCTCCAGCAGCGGCACCAGGGCGCCGCTGCGCAGGTCCTCGGCCACGCTGAATTCCCCGATGCGGGCGATGCCGGCACCTTCGCGGGCGAGCAGGGCCAGGGCCTCGCCACTGTTGCATTCGATGTTGCCGCTGATCTTCAGGGCGAAGGCCTGGCCGTCACGGACGAAGGGCCAGTCGGGCAGGGCGCGGCGGAAGTTGAATCTCAGGCAGTTGTGGTCGAGCAGGTCTTCCGGCACCTGGGGCGTGCCGTGGCGGGCGAGATAGGCGGGCGAGGCCACCACTACCTGCCCGGTGACGCCGATGGGACGGGCGCTCAGGGGGCTGTCGGCCAACTGGCCGAAGCGGATCGCCACGTCGGCCTGGCCGGCGAGGATGTCCACCACCTCGTCGCCCAGCGCCAGGTCCACGACGATATCCGGATAGCGCGCACTGAAGGCCGCCACCAGCGGCACCAGGGTCATGCGGCCATGGCCGAGGGCGGCGCTGACCCTCAGCCGTCCTCTGGGCACGCCCTGGTCGGCGATGGCGTCTTCCACCTCGGCCAGGTCCGCCAGGATGCGTCGCGCCGCGCGCAGATAGGCCGCGCCTTCGGCGGTGAGGGTAATGGCCCGGGTGGTGCGCAACAGCAGCCGCGTGCCGAGGCGCTGCTCGGTGCGGGCGATGGAGCGACTCACCGCCGAAGGCGTCAGGCGCAGGGCCCTGGCGGCAGCGGACAGGCTGCCGGCCGCCACCACCTGGACGAACACCGCCATCTCTCCCGAGCGACCATTGAGATCCACTTGTGACTCCAGGGCAAAGGTGCATGCCAAAACCGCCGTCTACCGGCGTTCGAAAGAGGAGCTTAGCATTCACGGCATAGATAAGGAGTCCTTCCCATGCGTATCAATCCACCCCTGCTGGCCCTGGCCACCGGTGCCTTCGGCATTGGCGTCACCGAATTCGCGCCCATGGGCATGCTGCCCGGCATCGCCGCCGATCTTGGCGTCTCCATCCCGGCGGCGGGCCTCCTGATCAGCGCCTATGCCCTGGGCGTGCTGATCGGCGCGCCGCTGATGACCCTGACCACCGGCCGCATTCCGCGCCGTCATCTGCTGATCGGCCTGATGGCCATCTTCACCCTGGGCAACCTGATGTCGGCGCTGGCCACCGACTACACCAGCCTGCTGATCGCCCGGGTGGTGACCTCGCTCAACCATGGCGCCTTCTTTGGCGTCGGCGCCCTGGTGGCAGCCAGTGTGGTCGCCCCGGACAAGCGCGCCGGGGCGGTCGCCGCCATGTTCATGGGCCTGACCCTGGCCACCATCGGCGGCGTGCCCCTGGCCACCTGGTTCGGCGAACTGCTCGGTTGGCGCCAGGCCTTCTGGGGCATCGCCGGTCTCGGCCTGCTGACCATGGCCGCGCTCTGGTTCGCCCTGCCCAACGTGGCCCTGCCACCGAGCGACGGGGTGCTGGCCGAGATCCGCGTGCTGGGTCGCCCGCCGGTGCTGGCCGCCCTGGGGCTGACCGTGGTCGGCTCGGGCGCCATGTTCACCGTCTTCACCTATATCGCGCCCATCCTCGCCCGCGAGACCCATGGCTCCACCGCCTTCATCACCGCCATGCTGGTGCTGTTCGGCGTCGGCCTGACCCTGGGCAATCTCTGGGGTGGCAAGGCGGCGGACAAATCCATCGACCGCACCCTGATCGCCTCCCTGGGCGTGCTCATCGTGGTGCTGCTGGCCTTCAGCGTGCTGATGCGCTGGCCGCTGGCGGCCGCCGTGGCCATCCTCGTCTGGGGTATCGCCAGCTTCGCCCTGGTGCCGCCGCTGCAGATGCGCGTGATGGAAGCCGCCAAGGACGCTCCCAACCTGGCCTCGGCGGTCAATATCGGTGCCTTCAACCTGGGCAATGCCCTCGGCGCGGCCCTGGGCGGCGCGGTGATCGATGCCGGTCTCGGCTATCCGGCGATCTCCCTGGCCGGCGCCGGCATGGCCGCCCTGGGCCTGGCGATGGCTCTGGTCCTGGCCTGGCGCGGTCGGGCCGGCGCTGCGGCGGTGGCCGCCTAGGGCCGCGTCGGCGTCATTCGGCGAAGGGGCGGGGCGTATCGCCGCCCCGATCCACCGCGAAGGCATTGAGGGTCATGGCGACCAGGCTGTAGTAGCCATAGACGCCCACCAGTTCGACCATTCCCGCTTCACCAAACAGCGCCACCCCCTGGCGATAGAGATCCTCGGGAATCCGCCGGGTGTCATAGAGCGCGACGCCTATGGCATGGACACAGGTCTCCGCGGGCGTTTCGAAGGCTGGCACGGCGCCTAGCCTGAGCGCCTCGATCACGGCCTCCGCCAGGCCCGCCTGGCGGGCGATGGGTTCATGGATCTGCCATTCCGCCTGGGAGCGCCACCAGGCCGCGGTGGTGAGGATCGCCAGCTCCGTGAGGCGCAGGTCCAGCCGGGTGCCATAGCGGCAGAAGGCGCCCAGCCGCTGGGCGTGATCGGCCAGCGCCGGGCTGTGCACCCAGGCCAGGAAAGGACCGTCGAGATTGCCCCGCGGGCCGCTCTGGATGGCGTCCAGCACCCGCTGCTGCTCGGGCGTGGTGTTCTGGTCGGACAGGGGCGTCAGGCGCGACGAGAGGGGCATGGCAGTGATCCTCGAAAGGGAGCGGGCAGCTCGGTTGGCTCATCCAATACCACCTCGGACCCCCAGGGCAAGGTCGCGCTGCCGCGCTCGAACAGTCTTGCCAAGGGTCGCAATCAGACTGGCAGCGCACCCCCGGGTCTGGTCACAATCGGCGCTGACCTTTTCCAGGGAGTCTTGGCGATGGACCGGACCTGCACCACCTTCTACCTTGAAATGACGTCTTCGGCCGAGTTGCGCGAGAAGCCGCCACGGCCCGACCTGCAGATCGTCGAGTGCGAGGTGCCGCAACCCGAACTCAACCGCTTTCTCTATGCCCTGGTCGGCCAGGCCTGGGACTGGAGCGATCTCGACAGCTGGAGCGAGGCGCAGTGGCGCGAACTGGTGGAGCAGGAGGGGCACCGCACCTGGGTCGCCTATCACCGCGGTGCCATCGCCGGTTACTACGAGCTGTACCGCCCGGATGGCCGCAACGTGGAGATCCGCTACTTCGGCCTGGCCGGCGCCTTCATGGGGCTCGGCTTCGGCGGTCCGCTGCTCAGCCACGCCCTCCGCTGCGCCTGGGACTGGGTGGGCACCGAGCGCGTCTAGGTACACACCTGCACCCTGGATCACCCGGCCGCCCTGGCCAACTACCAGGCGCGCGGGCTGCGGATCTACCAGGAAGAAACGACTCCGCTCTAGGCCAGGGGCCTAGCGCCCGGCAGGGACGCTGGGCAGCTTAGCGACGAATTGCGCCAGCTCCGCCGCATAGAGCCTGGCCAGCCCGGTGGTACCGTGCCCGCGCGTGTCGGCGCTGCCCGGAATCAGCAGATAGCGGGCACTCGGCACCTGCTTGAGCGCTGCCTGCATGAGGCCGGTTTCCGGTGGATTGCGCTCGTCATCCGCGGCGTTGATGGCCAGCACCGGCACCTTGATCTTGGCCAGCCCCGGCTCGGCGTTGTAGTCGGCCGAGGACTCCCACTGGTAGATGAAGTCATTGGCGTCGACGGCCACCGAGGCCGCCAGGCGCTTGTCGACCAGCGCATCCGCCTGGGCATGGGTGCCGGCGATCTCCTGGTAGTTCAGGGTGCCGCCACTGGTGGCGAATTCGAACATCGTCTTGGCCAGGCGCAGGGACGGCGGCTGGGACTGGTAATTGCCCTGGTTCCAGGCCGGGTCCTGCCTGATGGACTCCACCAGCATGCGCCTCATGATCCAGTTGCGGCCGGCCATCTCCGTCGGCTGCGCCGCCATGGGCACCAGGCCATCGGCGAAGCCGGGGTGCAGGCCGCCCCACAGCCAGGTCTGCATGCCCCCCATCGAATTGCCGATGATCAGCCGCAGGTGCTCTATCCCCAGCCCCTGGGTCAGCAGCAGGTAGTGCGCCTGCACCATGTCGGCATAGTTGTAATGGGGAAAGGCGGCGCGCAGGCCATCCGACGGCTTGGTCGAGCTACCGGTGCCGATCGCATCCGGAATCACGATAAAAAACTTGCTCGCATCCAGCGGCTGGCCCGGACCGAACAACTGACCGCCGACATCCTTGCTCAGCATCGCCGCCGCCTGCTGGCCGGTGCCGTGCAGCACCAGGACCACGGGATTGCCGCGCTTGCCCAGCGTCAGGTAGTGCAGGCGGAAGTCGTCGAGGGTTTGACCGGTATGGAAGGTGAAGCGCGGCACCACGAAGTCGCCTTCGACCGGCTTGGGTGGCTCGTCCGCCTTGACGCCCAGGGTGGTCAGCAGCAGCAGGAAGGTCATGGCCGAGTACAGGGTGGCCGTGGCGCGTCGCACGGTGCGAATGCTGTTCATTGAGGCCTTTCCGTTTCTTATTAAAATAATGATGAATCGAAAGGTATAAGTCCTAACGGCGCCGCTGACAACTCAGTCGCCCGGCCACCGCGGCAGTCGTCCCGCCGCAGCCAGGCACTCTCTCGTCTCCGCCGCTGAGTCGGTGCGCTGAGGGTCAGGTGCGCGCCCGTTGTGAAACGGCGCTGTGCAGGGCGGGGCGGGTAAGGGCTCCCGTCAGCCCTGACCGACGTTGGCGAGCGAAGCGCTGGAACACGGGCGCCAGCGGTCGAGTCGTAAGGAGCAATACCACCTGGAGAACCCTTGGCTCTATGCAAGCTCTTCGTAGTCAACTGGCGGCGCTGGACCCTCCCATCAAGCACGAAATCCAATCCCAGGGTGACAACCTGCTGATCACCCTCATCGACCCCGCCCGGCCGGCGCGGGTGTCGCGTACCCTCAACCAAGCCCTGGTGCGCAACACGGCGCTGCTCTACGAGGTGATCCGCGACGCCATCAACGAATTGCGCGCCGGCGGCAGCCTCCCGGACATCACCGCGGCAGACATCTATCCGGATAGCTAGCGACCTGCGCGATCCTTCTACCTGGCAGCCGGCCTAGGGCCTGCCGCAGGTGGCTGCTCACGGATGGCCACGGCGGACTGCTGGCGATGGATATCGACATCGCCAGTACGGACCTCTGGCCGCCGCCGCGAGGACCTGGCCGGACAGCCTGGCGCCCAATGGCGGCTGAGCGTCAAGGTCAGGGAGGAGTGGGCGAGGGCGCTTCCG
The DNA here is from genome assembly GCF_029872515.1 of Pseudomonas flavocrustae. Lineage (NCBI taxonomy): Bacteria > Pseudomonadati > Pseudomonadota > Gammaproteobacteria > Pseudomonadales > Pseudomonadaceae > Pseudomonas > Pseudomonas flavocrustae. Next base: position 257,402 of record NZ_JAPDIQ010000005.1, read on the forward strand.
CCGTCGCGGGCGTCACCGCCGAACCGGCCAGCAGGCCGCCGTCCAGATTCAGCTCGCTGCCGGTCATGTAGGCGGCTTCGTCCGACGCCAGCAGCAGCGCGACGGCCGCCACCTCCTCGGGGCGGCCAAAGCGCCGCAGCGGCGTGTCTCGCACCAGCGCCGCCATGCGCGCCGCGCGGTCCGGGCCATCGCCCAGCATGGGCTCCCACATGGGCGTGAGGATGGCGGCGGGATGGATGGAATTGCAGCGGATAGCCAGGCCCTGCTCCGCGCAATAGAGCGCTACCGTCTTGCTGTGATTGCGCACGGCCGCCTTGGACGAGGCATAGGCCGCCGCGCCGGGGATGCCTACCAGCCCGGAGCGCGACGAAATATTGATGATGGACCCGGCGCCTGCCTGCCGCATGGCACGGATGCCGTATTTGCAGCCGAGAAAGACGCCATCGAGATTGGTGCGATGCACCGCATGCCAGTCTTCGAGACTGGCGTGTTCCGGGTCGTGGGCCACCATGCCCTGTTCGAAGCCGGTGATCCCCGCGTTGTTCACCAGCACATCCAGCCGGCCGCGCTCATCGAGGATCTGCCGCGTGATCTGCTGCCAGTCGGCTTCCAGGCGCACGTCCAGGGGCAGGTAGCAGGCACCGTCCCCCAGCTCGGCGGCGACGGCGCGGCCAAGGTCAGCGTTGAGGTCGGTGATATAGACGAAGGCGCCTTCCGCCGCGAAGGCCCGGGCGATGGCGGCGCCTATGCCCTGGGCCGCGCCAGTGACCAGCGCGGTCTTGTCCTTGAGTTTGGCTGCCATGCGAGTGCGCCCTCCAGATCGTGACTAGCCTCCGAGGGTAGCCCAGGTGGTTCGGTCAGGGGACCAGCATCACGCCCGGGCGCTGACCCCGCTGGTGGTTTCGCCGGCCTTCTTCAGGGCTTCGGTGTAGGCAGCATAGGCGGTCGTCAGGGCCTCGCTGGCGGCAGCGACATTGGCCTGGGCGGCCTCGCGCGCGGCCTGGCTGGCCTCGTCAGCCTTGCCTTCGCCCTTGCTCCGGGCCTCCACCGCGCGCAACTGCTTCTGCGCCAGCTCCAGTTGCCGCTTGGCCATGTCGATGGCTTTCTGCAGGCTATCCAGGGTCTTGTTGCCGGTGCTGCCTTTCTCGCTGGCAGGGGCGGCGTCGGCTTCGGCCTGGTCCTTGATCTGGTTCAGCGGATTGGGCTTGCCGATGCCCTTGGACTTCTTGGCTTGCTCCACCTTGGCCGCCTCGTCCTCGGCGGTGGGCTTGGCAGTCGCGCCACCCAGCCTGAGCGTGGGCGCGCGCAAGATGCCGTGGCCAATGCCATTCACCGACAGCGTGCTGGACATCGCGGACTCCTTGAAAGGTACATCTCAAGGGTAGCGGCCGCCTGGGGCAAAGATTGAGCGAGCGGGGCGGCAGCAACCTCAGCCGCCGCCGGAGCGCGCGGGGGCTGGCCCCGCTGATCTCTGACTACTGGCTGATGACGGCGTGGTTGGAAAAGCCGCTCTGGGTGATGTTGATGGCATTGCCGGCGGTGTTCTGGGTCAGGTCGGCGGTGTGCTGGAAGCCGCTCTGGCTGGCGGTGATGCGGGAGGCGTCGCCGGTGACGTAGGCCGTTACCCCAAGGCCGTTGCCCTGCTGATCCACCTTCAGTTGGCCGTCGTTGCCGAGGTAATAGGCATTGATGCCATTGCCGTCGCCAGTGGACGCGAGGTCCAGCTGATTGCCCTCGCCCGAGACGGTGGCAGAGGCGCCATTGCCGTTACCGGTCTGCGCCAGGGTCAGGGTGCTGCCCACGCCATAGACATTGACATCGGCGCGGTTGAGATCGCCGCGCTGGGCGATGTCGACGCTGCTGGGGCGCGAGTAGCCGCTGGAGTGCCGGACCCGGGCATCGTTGCCGTTGCCTTCCTGCACCACCTTGGAATCCACCCGCTCGCCGGCCTGCTTGAGGCCGACATAGTTGTCATTGCCGCGCTGCTCGATGAGCGTTTTGGAGTCCTCGCCGTTCTGGCTCACCCAGACCCCGTTGCGCAGGCCGAAACTGGTCACCTGCAGGTCCTGGCGGTCACCATGCTGCGCCAGGTCGAGCTTGCCGTCGAGGCCATCCTGCCGCACCGTCAGGGTGTTCTGGCCTGCGGCGTAGCTGTCCTGCTCGATATCTATGCGGTGATAGCCGCCGTCCTGATGGACAGAGGTGTCCTGCCGCAAACCACTCTGCCGCACCACCGTCTCGTTACCACTGCCCGGCCCCTGATCGACCTGCACCCGGTCATAGCCGCCATCGCGCTGCTCGATATCCACCAGGCGCTGCGAGCCCCACGCCTGGTTGATCTCGACAGCGCTCTTGCCATTGGTCTGCAGCACCCGCACGCGGTCATCGGCATCGTTCTGCTGGGTGACCTGGGCATTGAGAAAACTGCCGCGCTGCTGGATATCCGCCTGGTTGCGCGCCGACAGCTCGCTGCCCTGGTTCAGGTTCACCACGTTGAAGCCGCCGTTCTGCTGGACGTTGGCCGTATTGGACGCGGCCCAGGCGGCACCGGTGTTGGCTAGCAGCAACGCGACCAGGAGGGAGCGGGAGGTTGGCATGGGGACGGTCCTTGTGAGGGCTGGGAGAGCCCGGAGCGTGAGCGTTCGATTGGGGGGTAGGGGATAGGTGAGGCGCTGAGAAATAATCTGATTAGTAAGGCTGAAGGCGCAATCGGTCGAAGGAGCGATGCTGATCCTTGCTTGAATAGCCTTGCGTTGAGTGCGTAAGCCTAAAGACTTCGAGAGAGAAACGTATGTCTTATGGGGTGCCAACGAACAGCTCCTCGCGACCACTCAGGCGGTCGCGAGGAGCCACGGCTTAATCCACCGCCTTGACCATCTCCTCGATGACCTTCTTGGCATCGCCAAAGACCATCAGGGTCTTGTCCAGGTAGAAGAGTTCGTTGTCCAGGCCCGCGTAGCCGCTGGCCATGGACCTCTTGTTGACGATGATCGTCTTGGCCTTGAAGGCTTCGAGGATGGGCATGCCGGCGATGGGGGAGGTGGGGTCGTTCTTGGCGGCCGGGTTGACCACGTCGTTGGCGCCGAGCACCAGCACCACGTCGGCCTGGCCGAATTCGGAGTTGATGTCGTCCATCTCGAACACTTGGTCGTAGGGCACCTCGGCCTCGGCCAGCAGCACGTTCATATGGCCGGGCATGCGGCCGGCCACCGGGTGGATGGCGTATTTCACCGTCACGCCGTTATGGACCAGCTTTTCGGTCAGCTCCTTGAGCGCGTGCTGGGCGCGGGCGACGGCCAGGCCGTAGCCGGGGACGATGATGACGCTGTCGGCGTTGCCGAGCAGGAAGGCGGCGTCGTCCGCCGAGCCGGCTTTGACCGGGCGCTGCTCGCCGCTGCCATTGCTGGCCGCGGCTTCCGTCGCGCCGCCGAAGCCGCCGAGGATGACGTTGAAGAAGGAGCGGTTCATCGCCTTGCACATGATGTAGGAGAGGATGGCGCCGCTCGATCCCACCAGCGAGCCGGCGATGATCAGCATGGAGTTGTTGAGCGAGAAGCCGATGCCGGCGGCGGCCCAGCCGGAGTAGCTGTTGAGCATGGAGACCACCACCGGCATGTCGGCGCCGCCGATGGGGATGATGATCAGCACGCCGATGATGAAGGCCAGGGCCACCAGCACGGCGAAGGCGCCAAGGTTGCCGCTGAAGGTGAAGACCAGGCCCAGGGCAAGGATGGCCAGGCCGATCACCAGGTTGAGCGGGTGCTGGCCGGCGAAGCGCACCGGGGCGCCCTGGAACAGGCGGAACTTGTATTTGCCGGAGAGCTTGCCGAAGGCGATCACCGAACCGGAGAAGGTGATGGCGCCGATGGCCGCGCCGAGGAACAGCTCCAGGCGGTTGCCGCTGGGGATCGCTTGGCCGAAGGTGGCGACGATGCCCAGGGACTGCGGCTCGACCACCGCGGCGATGGCGATGAACACCGCGGCCAGGCCGATCATGCTGTGCATGAAGGCGACCAGCTCGGGCATCTTGGTCATTTCCACGCGCTTGGCCATGTAGGCGCCGGCGCTGCCGCCCACCAGCAGGCCGACGATGACGTAGCCGATGCCCTGTACTGCCAGCTCGCTGCCGAGCTTGTGGATCAGCGCCAGGGTGGTGAGCACGGCGAGGGTCATGCCGGCCATGCCGAAGGCGTTGCCGCGGCGCGAGGTGGTGGGGTGGGAAAGGCCCTTGAGCGCCTGGATGAAGCACACCGAGGCGACGAGGTAGAGCAGGGTGATGAGGTTCATGCTCATGTCAGCGCTGCTCCGCCGGGGCCTTGGGGGCCTTCTTCTTGAACATCTCCAGCATGCGGCGGGTGACTAGGAAGCCGCCGAAGACGTTGACCGCCGCCAGGGCCACGGCCAGGGTGCCCATGGTCTTGCCCAGCGGGGTGACGGTGAGGGCCGCGGCGAGCATGGCGCCGACGATGACGATGGCGGAGATGGCGTTGGTCACCGCCATCAGCGGGGTGTGCAGCGCGGGGGTGACGTTCCAGACCACGTGGTAGCCGACATAGATGGCCAGCACGAAGATGATCAGGTTGTAGAGGCCGTCGGAAATCAGGTCCATAGGGGCAGTCCTTGTGAGGGGCGGAGAGCGGGCGCTCAGGCGTTCTTGCGGCGCAATTCGCCGCCGTGGCACATCAGGCAGGCGGCGACGATGTCGTCGGCCAGGTCGAGGTGGAAGGCCCCGTCCTTGAGCACCAGCTTGAGAAAGTCCAGCAGGTTGCGGGCATAGAGCGCCGAGGCGTCCGCCGGGACGCGCGCCGCCAGGTTGCCGTAGCCGACCAGGGTGACGCCGTGCCTGACCACCACCTGGTCCAGCTCGGTCAGCGGGCAGTTGCCGCCCTGGCTGGCGGCCAGGTCGACGACCACCGAGCCAGGCTTCATCTCGGCCACGGTGGCTTCGTGCAGCAGGGTGGGGGCGCGGCGACCGGGGATCAGCGCGGTGGTGATGACGATGTCGGCCTGCCTGGCGCGCTCGTGCACGGCCTTGGCCTGGCGCTCCATCCAGGTGGCCGGCATGGGCCGCGCATAGCCGCCGACGCCTTCGGCGCACTGGCGTTCTTCCTCGGTCTCGAAGGGCACGTCGACGAACTTGGCGCCGAGGGACTCGATCTGCTCCTTGACCGCCGGACGCACGTCCGAGGCCTCGATCACCGCGCCGAGGCGCTTGGCGGTGGCGATGGCCTGCAGGCCGGCCACCCCGGCGCCAAGGATCAGCACCCGCGCGGCCTTCACCGTGCCGGCGGCGGTCATCAGCATGGGCATGAAGCGCGGATAGTGGTCGGCGGCCAGCATCACCGCCTTGTAGCCGGCGATGTTGGCCTGGGAGGAGAGCACGTCCAGGCTCTGGGCGCGGGAGGTGCGCGGCGCCGCTTCCAGGGCGAAGGCGGTGAGGCCGCGGCCGTTGAGCTGGTCCAGGGTCTCCTGGGCGAAGGGGTTGAGCATGCCGATCAGCACGGCGCCGGGCTTCATCAGCGCCAGCTCGGCGGCATCGGGCGCCGCCACCTTGAGCACCAGGTCGGCGCCCAGCGCCGCGGCGGCATCGCCGAGCTGGGCACCGCTGGCGGCATAGGCCGCGTCGGGCACGCTGGCGCGCTCGCCAGCACCCCGTTGCACCACCACCTGGTGGCCCTGGCCGATCAGTTTCTTGAGGGTTTCGGGGGTCGCGGCCACGCGCGTTTCCCCCGCACCGGTTTCCATCGGGATGCCGATCAGCACGGGTGTTTCTCCTTGTTATTCGTGCCGCCACAATGGGACCTGGGGCAGCGGGATGACTGTCCGGAAACGACGGAGAGCTTTTGGAAAAGCGACAGGCACGCCCTGGGGCGGCCTGTTCGGGGCTCAGTTCACGCCCGGTGCCCGGGGCAGGGCGGCGAACCAGTCCAGGGCGCGGTCCCAGAGTGGCTCGGCGCTGGCGCGGAAATAACCCATGTGGCCGATGGCGCCGCCGTGCTGGCGGGGGTCAAGGTCTTCGCGCTGCAGGTCGACGTTGCGATAGGCCTGCATGAAGGCGTCGCGCGAGCGCGGGGTGGCCCAGAGATCGTCCAGGGCATTGACCGCGACGATGGGGGTGCGCACCGCCGCGTAGCCGGCTTCGATGCCCTGCATGGCCGGGTCGTCGAAGAAGTAGTGGGGATAGCTGCACCAGTGACGCCACTGGCGATAGACGTCGCGGGGCAGGTCTTCGCCCAGGCCCAGGGCGCTCCAGGGGCAATAGCCCTTCCACCAGGTCAGCACCGGCAGCACCAGTTTCCACATGGTCAGCACCTTGAGTCTTTCCAGCGGCGGCATGTAGCCGTACCAGCCGGCGCTGGTGCCGAAGACATAGAAGCCGGCGACCTTGGCGTGGTTGGGCAGGAGGCCGAAGGCATGGCCGCCATAGGAGTGGCCGACCAGGTAGAGGGGGACGTCGCCCTGGGCCATGGCGTCCACCGCGGCGGCGAGGTCCTGGCGCGCCCAGTCCAGCAGGTCCATGCGAAAGCCCTTGAGCGAGGCCGGCGCCGAACGGCCGACACCGCGATAGTCCAGGGTCAGGGTCTCGAAACCGCGGGCCGCGGCGTGCTGGGCGAAACGCCGATAGAAGCCCTGGGGCACGGCGGTGGCGCCGGCGACGATCAGCCGTCCCTGCAGCGGCCCCAGGGCGGGATAGCGACTGGTGCTGAGGCGATAACCGTCCGCGGTGATCAAATCCTCGACGAGGGCGTCGCTGGGCATGGGGTGGTCCCTATGACAGTTGTTATAATGGCTGGACGGTAGGTTATGACGACTGTCATAGCAAGGAGAATGGATGACCGAGCAGTCGACGGTACGGGAACGGGTAGTGGTGGCGGCGTCGGCCATGCTGGCGCAGCACGGCCTCAATGCCACCAGCATCCGCGAGACCATCAAGCGCGCCGAGGCGCCGCTGGGGTCCACCTATCATCACTTTCCCGGCGGCAAGCACCAGCTGGTGGTGGAAGCGGTGGAGCTGGCCGGCGCCCAGGTCAGTCGCGATCTGGAGCGGCAGCTGCAGGCCGGGGCGTTGGCGGGGATCCAGAGCTTTTTACGGCTCTGGCGCGACATCCTGCTGGACTCGGATTTTCGCGTCGGCTGCCCGGTGATGGCGGTGGCGGTGGAAGAACCGGTGGACGAGATCGCCCAGCGCGAACTGGATGCGGCGGCGGGCATCTATCGCCGCTGGGAGGCGCGCTTGCAGGTGGCGCTGGTCGAGCACGGCCATACAGAGCAAGCGGCCACGGGGCTGGCCACGCTGCTGGTGGCGGCGGTGCAGGGAGTGATCCCGCTGTGCCGGGCCCAGCGCAGCATCGACCCCTTCGACCGGGTGGCCGAACGTCTGGTGGCGCTGGTCTAGCGGGAACGCCACCAGGGCTGGTGGACTCCACCGAGGGCACTTCTTTTATTGGAGTACCTCATGAATCCCGAACCCGCGGACGACCAGCAGACCCCCCACGACTACGACGAATACGGCGACGTGCCGGATTCGGCGAACACCACCACCACCGAGGAGCGCGAAGACCAGGACGACAGTCCCTTGAGTCCGAAGCGTTAGCGAGTTGGGTGCCCGGCGGGTGGACAAGGCTGCGCCGTTGTCCACGCTACAGGTGCCTCGCTGCGGTCCTCTTCGTTGGGCTTCGCTGTGCTCAGCGCCAACCTCCAGTGGATGGGTAGCGTGGAAAACCGTGCAGCGTTTTCCACGTACGGATGATCCTGCCACTGACACCGATGCCACCCCCTCTCCTCCGGGAGAGGGTTGGGGTGAGGGTGGTCACGGCAGCAGGCCTGCACCTTAGCGGCGGTTTCGGTGCCCGGCGGGTGGACAAGGCTGCGCCGTTGTCCACGCTACAGGTGCCTTGCCGTGGTCCTCTTCGTTGGGCTTCGCTGTGCTCAGCGCCAACCTACGTCGAGCGCGCGGCTTCTTCACGCGCCGATGATCTCGGCTAACGCCGAACCTGAACACGATCCGCTGAACCGCCCCCTCTCCCTCTGGGAGAGGGTTGGGGTGAGGGCGCCTGCCCCTTGTTGGGCTTCGCTGCGCTCAGCGCCAACCTACGGCCATGTCTTCACGTCAACGCCCGATCCAGATGCAGGTAGCCGCCGTCCACGCTTAGCCACTGGCCGGTGGTATGGCTGGAGCGTGGCGACAGCAGAAAGGCCACGGTGTCGGCGATCTCCTCCGGGGTGGTCATGCGGCGGCCGAGGGGAATGCGCGCGGTGATGGCGGCAAGCTTGGCGGCGGGGTCGGGAAAGCCCTGCAGCCAGCGTTCGTAGAGCGGGGTCATCACCTCGGCGGGGATCACCGCGTTGACGCGGATGCCGTCGTCCAGCAGCGAGGCAGCCCATTCCCGGGTCAGCGCCAGCACGCCGCCCTTGGCCGCGGTGTAGCCGCTGGTGTCGCCCTGGCCGGAAAGGGCGGTCTTGGAGGCGATGTTGACGATGGCGCCGGTGCTGGCGCGCAGCGCCGGCAGGCAGAGGTGCGCCAGATGGTAGTAGTGCACCAGGTTGCGTTCCAGGGAGGCGACGAAGGCGGCGCGACCGGCGCTGAGACTCACGCCATCGTTGACCCCGGCGTTGTTGACCAAGCCATCGATGCGCCCATAGGCATCCTGCACCGCGGCCACGGTTCGCTCGCAGGCGGCTTCGTCGCACAGCTCCACGGTGACGGCCCGCGCCCTGGGCTGACATTCGGCCAGTTGCGCGGCGAAGTCGGCCGCCAGCGGCTCGCGGGCGAGGATCACCGGGATGGCGCCTTCGGCGGCCAGGGCCAGGGAGATGGCGGCGCCGATGCCGGAGCCGCCGCCGCTGACCAGGAACACCTTGTCGGTCAGCTGCAGATTCATGCCACCTTCTCCCGGGGCTGGGTGCCGAGGCCATAGAGGCGGGCCGCGTTGCCGCCAAAGACCGCTTCGCGCTCACTGGGCGTGAGATCCAGCAGCGCCTGTTCGGCCAGGTCGACCACCTCGGCGTAACTGGCGGCCAGGGTGCAGACCGGCCAGTCGGAGCCGAACAGCAGCCGCTCCGGCCCGAAGGCCTCCAGGGCGATGCGCGCATAGGGCAGCAACTGCTCCGCCTGCCAGCCGTGCCAGTCGGCCTCGGTGACCAGCCCGGACAGCTTGCAGTGCACATGGGGCAGCCGCGCCAGGGGCGCCAGCAGGCGGGCGTAATCGGCAGGCGCCACCCGGCCCGGCGGCTTGCCCAGGTGGTCCAGCACCAGCACGCCATGGTCGTGGCGCGCGGCGAAGGCGGTGGCGGCGGGCAGGGTCTCGGCGTGGATCAGCAGTTCATAGAGATAGCCATGCCGCTGCAGGGTGGCGACGCCCTGGTTGGCGGCGGCATCGGCCAGCCAGGCGCCGGGATCGGCCTCGTCCTGCACCGGATGGCGAAAACCGCGCAGGTGACGACTGCCCTGGCGACGTTCCAGGCGCGCCACCAGGTCGGCGGCGCGCAGATCGGTCCAGCCGACCACCGCCTGCACCCAGGGCGTCCGGGCGGCGAGGTCGAGCAGAAAGTCCGTCTCTTCTTCCAGGGTGCGCGCCTGGACGGCGACGCAGCCGTCGAAACCGGCGCGCTGCAGGTGCGGTTGCAGATCGGCGGGCAGGTGGTCCCTTTGCAGGCCGGCCATGCGCCCGTCGATCCAGGCGAATTCGGCCGGCCGATAACGCCAGAAATGCTGGTGGGCATCCAGGCGCGGGCTCATGACGGCTGCTCCCCGGCATGGCGATATCGCGCCCGGGAGGCGGCCTTGATGGCGATGGAGAACCCCGGCGCCTGGGGTGCCAGGTAGGCGGCGCCGCGCACCCGGCAGGGGTCCTCGAAGTGTTCGTGGAGGTGGTCGACGTATTCCACCACCCGGCCCTCATGGGTGCCGGCGACGCAGAGGTAGTCGATCATCGCCAGGTGCTGCACGTATTCGCAGAGGCCCACGCCGCCGGCATGGGGACAGACCGGCAGGTCGTACTTGGCGGCCATCAGCTGTACCGCCAGCACCTCGTTAAGGCCGCCCAGGCGGCAGGCGTCGAGCTGCACCACGTCCAGACCGCCGCGCATGATGAATTGCTTGAAGAGGATGCGGTTCTGGCACATCTCGCCGGTGGCCACCTTGACCGGCGCCACCGCCTCGCGGATGGCGCGATGGCCTTCCACGTCGTCGGGGCTGGTGGGCTCCTCGATGAACCAGGGCTTGGCGAACGCCAGTTCGCGCACCCAGTCGATGGCCTCGCCGACTTCCCACACCTGGTTGGCGTCGATCATCAGGTGGCGCTCGGGGCCGATCACCTCGCGGGCGATGCGCACCCGGCGGATGTCGTCGGCGAGGTCGCGACCGACCTTGAGCTTGATGTGGGAGAAGCCGGCGTCGATGGCCTCCTGGCAGAGGCGGCGCAGCTTGTCGTCGGGATAGCCGAGCCAGCCGGCCGAGGTGGTGTAGCAGGGATAGCCCTCGGCTTCGAGGCGCTGCAGCCGCTCGGCCTTGCCCTCGGCGCGCTGGCGCAGCAGGGCCAGGGCCTCTTCGGGAGTGATGCAGTCGGTGAGATAGCGGAAGTCGATGCAGCGCACCAGCTCCTCGGGGCTCATCTCCGCTACCAGGCGCCAGACCGGCTTGCCCACGGCGCGCGCCCAGAGGTCCCAGGCGGCGTTGACCACCGCGCCGGTGGCCAGGTGGATGGCACCCTTGTCCGGGCCGATCCAGCGCAGCTGGCTGTCGCCGGTGATATGGCGCCAGAAGCGGCCCGGATCTTCCTGGATCCACTCCAGGGTCAGGCCGCGCACCCGCGGCTCCAGGGCGCGCAGGGCGGCGCAGCAGATCTCGTTGCCGCGGCCGATGGTGAAGGTGAGACCGTGGCCTTCCAGTCCCGGCTGGTCGGTCTGCAGGATGACGTAGGCGGCGGAGTAGTCCGGATCGGGGTTCATGGCATCGGAGCCATCCAGCGCCTGGCTGGTGGGGAAGCGGATGTCTTCGATCTGCAGGCCGGTAATTGTTGTTGGCATGGCGCTGTCCTCGAGGGGATTTCGCGGGCTGAGCGAGCCCGGCCCCGTGCCCGCTCGATGAAAGCGGGCACGGGGAGGCTGATAGGCAGGGATGGGGCTGTCGGGTCTAGTCGGCGGCGACGGTGCGCTGGTGCTGCTCGCCCAGGCCCTGAATGCCCAGGCGCATTTCCTGGCCGGGCTTGAGGTACACCGACTGCGGCTTGACGCCCATGCCCACGCCCGGCGGGGTGCCGGTGGAGATGACGTCACCCGGTTGCAGGCTCATGCAGCGGCTGAGGTAGGCGATGATCTGGGCCACCGTGAAGATCATGGTGCGGGTGTTGCCGTTCTGGTAGCGGTGGCCGTCCACCTCCAGCCAGAGATCGAGATTTTGCGGATCGGCCACCTCGTCGGCGGTGACCAGCCAGGGGCCGAGCGGGCCGAAGGTGTCGAAGCCCTTGCCCTTGTCCCAGGTGCCGCCGCGTTCGAGTTGCCACTCGCGCTCGGAGACGTCGTTGACCACGCAATAGCCGGCCACATGGTCCAGGGCATTGGCCTCGTCGATGTAGCGTCCGGCCTTGCCGATCACCACGCCCAGCTCCACTTCCCAGTCGGTCTTGGTCGAGTCGCGGGGGATCTGCACCGCGTCGTTGGGACCGCAGATGGCGCTGGTCCACTTGTTGAACACCACCGGTTCCTTGGGTACGTCCAGGCCGGATTCGGCGGCGTGGTCGGCGTAGTTGAGACCGATGCAGATGAACTTGCCGACCCGACCCACGCAGGGGCCCAGGCGCGGGGTGCCGTCCACCAGCGGCAGACTGTTTGGGTCCAGCTGGCGCAAGCGGGCCAGGGACTCGGCGCCGAGCGCTTCGCCGGCGAGGTCGGCCACCTGGCCGGAGAGATCGCGAAGCCGGCCCTGGGCATCCAGCAGACCGGGTTTTTCCTGGCCCTGGGGGCCGTAGCGCAAGAGTTTCATCGGAGCTCCTATGAGGGGAAAAGGGTGCGGACGAAAAACGGCGTCAGACGCTCCAGCCACCATCGATCACCTGGGCGGTCCCGGTGACGAAGGCGGCGGCGTCGGAGGCAAGATACAGGGCGAGGGCGGCGATCTCCTCCGGCCGACCGACGCGACCCATCGGCTGGCGGGCGGCGAAGGCGGCCTGCACCTCGGCTTCGCTGCGGCCTTCGCGGGCGGCCTGGTCGGCGATGCGCTGGTGCAGCGAGGGGGAATCCACGGTGCCGGGGCAGATGGCGTTGCAGCGGATGCCCTGGCCGACGTAGTCGGCGGCCACCGACTTGGTCAGGCCGATCACCGCCGCCTTGCTGGCGCCATAGGCGCAGCGATTGGCCACGCCCTTGAGGCTGGAGGCGATCGAGGCCATGTTGATGATGCAGCCGCCGCCCTGGGCCAGCATGCCGGGCAGCACGGCGCGGATCATCCGGTACATGGCGGTGGCATTGAGTTCGAAGGAGAAGCGCCAGGCCTCTTCGTCGCAATCGAGGATGCTGCCGGCGTGGACATAGCCGGCGCAGTTGAACAGCACGTCGAAGCTACCCAGCTCGGCGACCAGGGCGGTCACGGCGGCCGCGTCGGTGACGTCGAGCACCCGGGTCTGCAGCCCTTCGAGGCTGTCCAGGGCGGCGGCATTGATGTCGGTGGCGATGACCTCGGCACCGGCGCGATGGAAGGCGAGGGCGGTGGCCCGGCCGATCCCCTGGCCGGCGGCGGTAACCAGGACGCGTTTGCCTGCGTGACTCATGTGGAGACCTCTTGGCTGCTTATTGTTGTGAGGTGCCCGACCGCCAGCGGTCAATGGTCAGGCCATTGGTCCTATTGTTTAGACCCTGCTAGGCTCTCAGGCAAGGATTTTTTCGCGGCAGACTGCGCGAGCTGCATGAGACGAGACCGCCATGCCCCTTCAGGTGATTGAAAAACCACGGCTTTACCGGCAGATCGCCGACCAGTTGCGCGCCCTTATCGACGGCGGCGAATACCCGCCGGGCAGTTGCCTGCCCGCCGAGCGCGAACTGGCCAAGCAACTGGGGGTGAGTCGCGCCTCGGTGCGCGAGGCGCTGATCGCCCTGGAGGTGATCGGCCTGGTGGACGTGCGCGTCGGCGACGGTGTGCGAGTCTGCGCCCCCAGCGCCCCGCCGCCACCGGACACCCCGGTACTGGAGCTGGCCGGGCGCGGCCAGTGGGCGGAGATGGATCCGGAGCTGAGCCTGGCGCTGGATCTGGACGCCGAGATCCCGCCCTTCGCCCTGCTGCAGGCGCGCCGCCTGGTGGAACCGGAAGCCGCCGCCCTGGCCGCCCGGCACGCCAGCGCAAGCGAACTGGCCGGCATCCGCGCTGCCTATGGTCGCAACGTCGAGGACAACCGCCTGGGCTCCACCACCCATCCCGGCGACCGGCTGTTCCATATCCGCATCGCCCAGGCCAGCGGTAACTCGGCCTATGCCCTGCTGCTGCGCCATCTGCTCGGCCATCGCTACGGCAGCATGTTCCAGCTCCTGCAGCGCCGCTACACCCCGGAAGACATGCCCGACCGCTCCCAGCAGGAGCACCTCGCCATCCTCGACGCCCTGGAAGCCCACGACCCCGACGCCGCCCGCCAGGCCATGGCCGCGCACCTGGATGCGGTAACCCGAATTTTCGGGCGACCAGCGGTGGAGTGAGGGACTGCCCTTTCCTTCGGGGTGAGGGCGGACGCCCCTGTTGGGCTTCGCTGCGCTCAGCGCCAACCTACGGGTGACCGGTGATTCGTGCGCGGCGCCGCCCTGCGCTCGGAACCGCCCCCTCTCCCTCGGGGAGAGGGCTGGGGTGAGGGCGGGTGGTCCGACCGTTGGGCTTCGCTGCGCTCAGCGCCAACCTACGGGTGACCCGTGATTCGTGCGCGGCGCCACCCTGCGCTCGGAACCGCCCCCCCCTCCCTCGGGGAGAGGGCTGGGGTGAGGGCAAGCCCCGCGTCGATGCCGTAGGGCAACACCGTAGAGTGGAAAACCGCGCAGCGTTTTCCACGCGAATCCCACGCGCAACACCCTTCTGTACGGCCCCTTGGCCACCTGGCTGTGGCTGTTCCTAGCGCCTGCCGACCGCGGACAATCGGCTCTTTGCCCCAGGAGTCCGCCGTCATGTCCCTCGTCTTTCATCAGGTCGATGTCTTCGCCCAGCGCCCCCTGGAGGGCAATGCTCTGGCGGTGGTCTGTGGCGCCGATGGGCTTTCCACCGCGCAGATGGCCGCCCTGGCGCGCTGGACCAACCTGTCGGAGACCACCTTTCTCCTCGAACCCACCGATCCCGCGGCGGACTACCGGGTGCGCATCTTCACCCCGCAGCGCGAGCTGCCCTTCGCCGGTCATCCGACCCTGGGTAGCTGCCATGTCTGGTTGCGTGAAGGCGGACGACCCAAGGGCGGCGAGGTGATCCAGGAATGCGGCGCCGGCCTGGTGGCGATCCGTGCCGCCGGAGAGGAACTGGCCTTTGCCGCGCCGCCGCTGGTGCGAGGCGGCGCGGTGGAGCCCGAGGTCCTGGCACGCATCGCCCGCGGCACCGGTCTTTCGCCGGAACGCATCCAGGCCAGCCAGTGGGCCGACAACGGTCCCGGCTGGGTCGCGGTGCTCCTGGAGAGTCGTGAGGACTTGCTGGCGATCCGCCCGGACTATGCCGCCCTGGAAGGCCTCAACGTCGGCCTGATCGCCCCCTGGACGGGCAGCGATGCCGAGGCGCAATTCGAGGTGCGCGCCCTGATGGGCGAGGAATTCGCCGAAGATCCGGTCACCGGTAGCCTCAACGCCAGCCTGGCGCAGTGGCTGATCCCGGCGGGCCTGGCGCCGGAGCGCTATCTGGCCAGCCAGGGCACGGCGCTGGGCCGGCGCGGCCGGGTACGGGTAGCCCGTATCGCCGACCGCATCTGGGTGGGGGGCGCGGTGCAGGACTGCATCCGCGGCACCCTTAGCCTCTAGGCATGGATCACAGCCCGACCGAGCGTCCCTTGAAGCCGGCGGCATCGAAGTAGCGGGTGTCGCCGACATTCTGGGTCTTGAGTTCGGTGACCAGCCCGCCCGCCGCCGGTGCCGAGCGCTGCACCTGATGGCTGGCCTTGACCGGCTTGCCGCCCTCCAGACTCTCGCCGATCACCCGGCCGACCAGTTGCCCCTTGGCCGGGATCTCCAGGTGCAGCAGGTGCGCCAGGGTCTGTCCAACGTCGGCGTTGCTGACCGGACTCAGGTCGACGAAGCCCTTGCGGAAGTCCGGACCGATGGCCGCCATGAAGTTGTGGGTATCGCCGCGGCTGAAGCTGCCGTGCATGCCCTGGCCCTGCTGCAGCCCGGTGTCGGCCACTTCCACGGCGCAGACGTCGGGTTTGCCGCAGCCGCTGTCATAGGAGCGGAAGTTGACCACGATGGCCGGATAGGGGGTGAGCGCCGAGCCCTTGAGGTTGATCGCCGAGAGCGGCAGGGTGCCGGGGATCTTGCCCAGGTCGTCGTCGACGAACAGGCCGCTGACGTAATCCTGCTTGAGCAGCGCCGCGACCACCTTGGGCGCCAGCGCCTTGGCATCGCCCTGGGGCAGATAGACCAGGTCCGAACCGCCGTTGGCCGCCACCACCACCTCCGGCTTGGCCGCGTCGGGGCCGATCAGGCCATTGGCCTTGCTCGGGTGCTGGCCCTGGTCCATCGCCACCGCAGCGCCCTTGGCGTCCGGATCGAGCAGCGGCAAGTTCAGCGCGGCGGCGAGATCCAGGGCGAGGAAGCCGGGCGGCAGCTGCCCCTTGGGCACGTCGGGGTAGCTGGCCTTGGCCGCCGGACTGGTCTTGCTCTCCTTGGAAATGGTGGAGAAGCCGTGGTCGGCGCTGACGAAGATGTCGGTGTTGCCGTCCAGGCCCAGTTCCTTCAGCCGGGCGCGCAGGGCGCCAAGGTTGGCATCGACGTTGCGGATGGCGGCCAGGCTGGTGGGGCCGTTGATGCCCGGGGTGACCTTGCCCAGGCTGTCGCCCTGGTTGTGCTGGGTGCCGTCGGGATCGCGCGACCAGAACACCAGCACGAAGGGCTTGCCGCTTTCCTTGAAGCGCGGCAGCAGCACCTGGTTGGTGACATCGAGGAAGTAGCGCTGCTGCTCGACGTTGGCGCTCAGGGTGCCAGGCATGGTGGCGTTGCCGGCCTTGCCGTTGGCGCCCCGGCTCGGGGCTTCCAGCGGCAGACCGGCCTGTTTCAGGGCGTCCTGCATGGCCGCGCTCAGGGGAATGCCGGTGGGATGGCCGGTGGAGTCGTCGACGATCACCGTCTTCTCGCCGTCGCGGGCGGTTACGTCCTGGATGGCCACCGGGCCGAGCTTGCCGACGGCGGCGGTGGAGAGGCCCGCCTGGCGCGCGGCGGCGAGCAGGGTTTCCTCGTCCAGGTAGTTGCCGGCGAAATGTTCGTCGACGTCGCCCAGGACCTCGTCGTTTTCCAGGAAGGGTGTGACGCTGTTGTTCGCCCCTGGAACCGGGAAGGCGGTGTAGATCGTGTTACTGAAATCCCCGGTGTCGCCCAGGTAGTGCCCGGTGGCCAGGGCCGAGGCATTGGGCGTGGTGAAGGTCGGGAACAGCGAGTGGCTGTTCTGGAAGTTCACGCCCTCGCGCCGCAGCTGGGCCAGATTCGGTGCGGTCTGGGCATCGACGATGTTGGCGCGCAGGCCATCGGGGATGAAGAGGATGACGTTGCGCGCCGGTTCCGCGGCCATGACGGCCGAGCTGGCAAGTAGGGCGAGACTGCAGGCACGGGCAAGACGGGTAGGAAGGAGCGTCATGGAAGATTCTCTGCGCAGGTGGAAAGACAGCAGAGATGTAACAAGGGATTGCTGCAATTTTATGATGACAACGCCGTGACAGGGGGGCGGCATCCTTTGTGCAACGGCTGGGTCCCCGTCCAAGGAGCTGCCCATGGCCCACGCCTTCGAGAGTACCGTCGCCGCTACCCGTCACCCTGATCTGGATACCCCGGTCATCCGCCAGGCCCGCATCGATCTCGCCGCCTGTTTTCGCATGGCCGCCCGCCTGGGCCTGGGCGAGGGGATCTGCAATCACTTTTCCTTCGTGGTGCCCGGCCACGACGACCTGTTCCTGGTCAATCCCTATGGCCTGGCCTTCGCCGAGGTTACGGCGTCCGCGCTGCTGATCTGCGACTTCGCGGGCGGTGTGGTCGTGGGGGAGGGGGCACCCGAGGCCACCGCCTTTTATATCCATGCCCAGCTGCACCGGCTCAATCCCCAGGCGCGGGCGGCCTTCCACACCCATATGCCCCACGCCACGGCGCTCTGCCTGCTGGAGGGCGACCCCTTCGTCTGGGCCGGGCAGACCGCGCTGAAGTTCTATGACCGCCTGAGCGTGGACGAGGACTACAACGGCCTGGCGCTGGATGCGGCCGAAGGCGAACGCATTGCCCGGGCGGCGGGTGACGCGGCGGTGGTCATGCTGAAGAATCACGGACCGCTGGTGCTGGGACCGAGCATCGCCGAGGCCTGGGATGATCTCTACTACCTGGAGCGCGCCGCCGAGGTGCAACTCAAGGCCATGGCCAGCGGCCGGCCGTTGAAGCCAGTGGCACCGGCCATCGCGCACGCCGCCTGCCAGCAGCTGCTGCAGGGCAACGCCGACAGCGCCCGGCTGCATCTGGAAAGCGTGAAGCGCCAGCTGCTGCGGCTGGAGCCGGATTATCGGGACTGAAAGGGACGGTCAGCCGCCGCGGCTGCGACGCTGCGGCAAGGCCTGCGGTTGCGGGGTGGAGCGTTCCAGCGCGGCGGCCGCGACCGCGGGCAGCTGGGCATCCAGTTGTTCGACCAGCCGCTCGCGCAACTGGCGCTTGAGCTCGCGACTCATGTCCAGCTGGCCATGATGATCCAGCGCCAGAAAGCCCTGGCGGAGCAGATCGATGGACAGGGACTGGACGTCGGCGCCGAGGGGGCAGACATCGAAGGCGAGCGACTGAGCGTGGGCTGACGGCATCCTGGTGATCATGACTGTCCCTCCTGGACCTGAGCCTCATCTTGCCAGGCCCGGCAGAGGGCGCTGCAGTGGCAAAGCGCGGACCCGTGGACTGCTGCGCATTTTGTCGACGCGAAAAAAAAGCCCGGGATCCTCCCGGGCTAAAAGCGCAGATGTCAGCTTCTACGATGCCTTTCGGCATGGAGGAGAGCTTGCCACCGCCCGCCTTATGGCTGCCTTAACGCCGCTAGCGAATCAACTCGGCCAGCAGGGCCATGCAGGCGATGGTGGTAAAGATCAGCAGCAGGTGAAGCAGGGAGAGCTTGTCCATGGGCGAGGGCACGGGTAGCGACGCAGAGGGCGGATGATAGCAAAGAGCTATCACATGTTGCCCGGTCGCCGCTCAGGACGGCTGCAGCATCGCCTGGATCCGTCGCTCAAGGGTATCCAGGGTGAAGGGCTTGGTCAGGACCCGCATGCCGGCGTCGAGATCGCCGTCCCCGATGACATTGGCCTCGGCATAGCCGGTGATGAACAGCACCGGCAACTGCGGCCGTAGCCGGCGCAAGGCATCGGCCAGCTGGCGGCCATTGAGCGTCCCCGGCAGGCCGACGTCGGTCACCAGCAGATCCAGAGGGGTAGCAGACGTGACCAGTGCCAGGGCGGTGGCGGCATCGGCTGCCTCCAGCACCTGGTAGCCCTGGGCGAGCATGGCATCCACCAGCAGGGTGCGGATGGTCGGCTCGTCATCCACCACCAGGATGGTCTCGCCCCGGCCGGGCCGGCTGGGTTCGAGCTCGGGATAGATCGGCGCGCTGGCCACCGGTGCCAGGCGCTGGCGCGGCAGATAGAGATGTACCCAGGTACCGGCGCCGGGCGCGGAGTCGATGCGGATCTCGCCACCCGACTGCAGCACGAAGCCGTGCACCATGGACAATCCCAGGCCGGTGCCCTGGCCAATGGGTTTGGTGGTGAAGAAGGGGTCGAAGGCCCTGTCGAGCACCTCGTCGCTCATGCCGCTGCCGGTATCGCCCACGCTCAGGCGCACATAGTCACCCGGGGGCAGCGCCTGGCGCTCGGCCTGGGTCTCGTCCAGGCGCTCGTTGCTCAGGACGATACGGATGCGCCCGCCGTCGGGCATGGCGTCGCGGGCGTTGAGGCAGAGGTTGAGCAGGGCGTTTTCCAGCTGCGCGCCGTCGATGTGGGTCAGCCAGAGCCTGGGATCGGCCTCGCGCTCCAGGGCGATCTGCGGGCCGATGCTGCGCTGGATGAGGTCTTCCAGACCGATGACCAGTTGCTCCAGGGCCACCGGCTGCGGATCCAGGGTCTGGCGACGGGAAAAGGCCAGCAACCGGTGGGTCAGGGCGGCGGCGCGCTGGGCGGCGCTGCGGGCGGTGCCGGTGTAGCGCTCGAGGTCCTGCAGCCGGCCCTGGCGCAGGCGCAGGTCGAGCAATTCCAGCGAACCGAGGATGCCGGTCAGCAGGTTGTTGAAGTCATGGGCGATGCCACCGGTGAGCTGGCCGACGGCCTCCATCTTCTGCGATTGCCGCAGGGCTTCTTCCATGAGCCGGATGCGCTCCTGCTCGTTGAGGCGCTCGGTGACGTCATAGGCGAACTGATAGGCGCCGATGCGCTGGCCCTCGGCGTCGAGCAGCGGACTGAATTGCAATTCGTAATGATGCTGCAGCGATCCCCTGTGCACCGAGATGATGGTGCTGAACGTCTCGCCGGCGAAGGCGCGGCGCCAGTACGCGAGGATGCCGTCACGCAGGTCAGGCCGCCGCTTCAGGCTTTCGCTGAAGGAGTCGCCGATGCGCGGCCTTACCCCGATCACCTCTTCGAACACCTCGGCGCCGGAGCCGTTGACCGCCAGCCAGCGGAAATCGAAGTCCAGTACGTGGATCATGGAGCTGGCGGCGTCCACCACGTTGGCCAGGATGCGATTGGCGACCAGCGCCGCCTGCACCCGCTCTTCGAGGGTTTCGTTGAGTTGCCGCAGGGCCACCTCGGCGCGCTTGCGTGGGGTGATGTCCTGGAACAGCACGGCGACCTGGCGGCGGCTGGCCGGCTCGATGCGAAAGGCGGTCAGCTCCAGGTAGCGCCCGGTGGCCACCAGTTCCTGCTCGAAGCGGATGGCTTCGCCCGTACGCAGCACATGGCCATAGCGATCCAGCCAGGCCTGGGCCTCGTCGCCGACCATGTCGCGCAACTTCTGGCCCACCACGTTGGGAATGCCGGCATGGGCGGCATAGGCCGGATTGGCCTCGACATGCACGTAGTCGCTCAGCGGCCCAAGGGGGCCGTCGATGAATTCGATGATGCAGAAGCCTTCATCCATGGCGTTGAACAGGAACTGGTAGCGTTCGCTGGCCAGGGTCGTGCTGTTTTCAGGAGGCGCAACGCGGGCGTCGAGCTGCTGGCGCAGCTGCTGATTGCTCTGCTCCAGCTCGGCAAGGCGCGCCAGCAGGGAAGGGATGTCGGCGACAGGCACGGCAGGCTCGGCAGGAGGGATGAGGCGACGGCTTCGCTTCAAAGACCGGCATTAGACGACCCGGGATGAGAAAGTGCCAGGCGCGTCACAGATTCTTCACGGCGGTGTCCACGGGCCGGGCGGGTGCCAGGCGCGAGTACCAAGGCGGGCTTGAGAGGCCCGCGTCTAGCCTCTTGAGAGATGTCTGACCACTCTGCTTTGGGTGGATTGACACCTTCGAAAGTCACTCATACGATGTCATATGAATATCTGGTAACAGCTTTCCAACGACCCCGGTTCACGCCGGTCAATAACAACAAGTCAGGAAGCCCATTCAATGACTATCCAGGTCACTCCCGAGACGGAGTCCGCCCTGCGGCCGCAGGTCCCGCCCGTCGCCGCTACCCAGCAAGCCTCCCGCATCACCCGCTACCGCTGGCTGATCTGCGCCCTGCTGTTCATCGCCATCGGCATCAACTACATCGATCGCCAGATGATCGGCATCCTCAAGCCCACGCTGCAGGCGGACCTGGGCTGGACGGAGACCGACTACGCCAAGATCGTGTTCTGGTTCCAGTGCGCCTATGCCATCGGCTTCCTGACCTTTGGCCGCATCATCGACAAGGTCGGGGTGCGCATCGGCTATGCCCTGGCTTTCACCATCTGGACCATCGCCAGCATCGGTCACGGCATCGCCCATACCGTCACCCACTTCGTGCTGGTGCGCTTCACCCTCGGCTTCGGCGAGTCCGGAAGCTTTCCGGCCAGCCTCAAGGCGGTGTCGGAATGGTTTCCGCAAAAGGAACGTGCCCAGGCCACCGGGTTGTTCAACGCCGGCACCGCCATGGGTCCGATCATCACACCTTTGCTGGTTCCGGCCATCACCCTGGCCTGGGGCTGGCGCGCGGCCTTCATCTCCATCGGCATCGTCACCGCCCTGTGGCTGATCGCCTGGCTGCTGATCTATCGCCGTCCCCACGAGCACCCCAAGGTGAGTCGTGAAGAGCTGGCCTACATCCAGGCCGACGACGGCTCCCCGGTGGCGGCCACCCCGAGCGCCCCGACCAAGATCTCCTGGTTCAAGCTGCTGACCTTCCGCGAGACCTGGGCCTATGCCGCCGGCAAGTTCCTCACCGATCCGATCTGGTGGCTGTACCTGTTCTGGCTGCCGGACTTTCTCGGCAAGACCTACGGCTTGAATCTGAAATCCTTCGGTCCGCCGCTGATCGCCATCTACATCCTCGCCGACATCGGTTCGGTGATGGGCGGCTGGGGCTCTTCCAAGCAGATGAAGCTGGGCCGCAGCGCCAACCTGGCGCGCAAGACCACCATGCTGCTCTGCGCCCTGGCGGTCGTGCCCATCGTCACTGCCCAGTTCGTCTCCAGCCTCTGGCTGGTGGTCGGCATCATCGGCCTCGCCGCCGCGGCCCACCAGGCCTGGTCGGCCAACCTGATGACGCTGCCGTCGGACCTCTTCCCCAAGGAAGCCGTGGCCTCGGTGATCGGCATCGGCGGTACCGCCGGCGCCATTGGCGGCATGCTGATGACCACCTACAACGGCTACATCCTGGAGATCTTCAAGTCCTACCAGCCGATCTTCATCGTCGCCGGCAGTGCCTACCTGGTGGCCATCGTGGTCATCCATGTGCTCACGCCACGACTCAAGCCGGTGCCGCTGGAGCGCATCTCGGTGGGCTGACCTGGGAGCGCTGACAGAGAAGCCGCCGGGGCCTTCCCCGGCGTTTTTTTTTCGCCCGTCGCTGTCCGGATCGCGCAGGGGGCTGTCCTGCTCGCGAGCGCAGCGGACCGGTGGGGCGGTCAGACTCTGAGGCCCAGCCCTGGAGTCCCCCATGCTCAAGCAACCCCAGACCAAGTACCGCGCCTTCGCTGCGCCCTCGTTACCCGACCGCCAATGGCCGGGCCGTCAGCTGACCCAGGCACCGCGCTGGTGCTCAACCGACCTGCGCGATGGCAACCAGGCACTGATCGAGCCCATGGGGCTGGAGCGCAAGCGGCGCTTCTTCGCCCTGTTGCTGGCGATCGGCTACCGGGAAATCGAGGTGGCCTTTCCGGCGGCGTCCCAGACCGACTTCGATTTCGTGCGCGAACTGGTCACCGCGGACGGCCTGCCGGACGATCTCTGGCTGCAGGTGATGACGCCGGCACGCAGCGAACTGATCGAGCGCACCTTCGCGGCCCTGGTTGGGGCACCCCGCGCCATCGTTCATCTCTACAACGCCACCGCGCCGCTGTTTCGCCGGGTGGTGTTCGACCAGAATCGCGCCGCCACCCTGGCCATGGCGGTGGCCGGTACCCAGCGGGTGCGTGCCCTGTGCGACGCCCAGCCGGAGACGGCCTGGATTTATCAGTATTCGCCCGAAACCTTCTGCTTCACCGAAGCGGACTTCGCCCTGGAGATCTGCCAGGCGGTGCGCGAGGCCTGGCAGCCGTCGGCGGACCGCCCGCTGATCCTCAATCTGCCGGCGACGGTGGAAGTGGCCACGCCCAACGTCTATGCCGATCAGATCGAGGGCTTCATCCGCGGCCTGGGTCCGGCGCCCCACGTGACCATCAGCGTTCATCCGCACAACGACCGCGGCACCGGCGTCGCCTGCGCCGAACTGGCCCAGCTGGCCGGGGCCACGCGGGTGGAGGGCTGCCTGTTCGGCAATGGCGAGCGCACCGGCAACGTCGACCTGGTGACCCTGGCGCTGAATCTCTACAGCCAGGGGATCACGCCGGGGATCGACTTCTCCCGTCTGGAGGAGGTGGCCAGCGTGGTGGAAGCCTGCAATCAGCTGACCATTCATCCGCGCCATCCCTATGGCGGTCGCCTGGCCCTGGCCGCCAATACCGAGCAGGGCGCGGCCCTGGGACTCGTCGATCCGGCCGAGCTGGGACTCAGGGCGCGGCGGGGCTGACCGCGTCGGGCAGACCCGCCTGGCCGCGATAGGCCGAGGGCGATACCCCCAGCACCTGGCGGAAACGGGTAGCGAAGGCACTGGGGCTGGCGTAGCCGTGGTCCAGGGCGACGTCGACGATGGCGTGGCCGGCGGCCAGGGAGGTCAGACTGGAATCCAGTCGCGCCCGCTGCAGCCACTGGCCGAAGGTCAGGCCGGTCTCCTTGAGGAACAGTCGGCTCAGGGTGCGCTCGCTGACCGCCAGTCGCGCGGCGGCGCCGGTCAGCGTCCAGCGTTCGCCCGGGTGCTGGCGCAGGTGGCGGCAGAGTTCAGCGAGGGTGGCATCCCCCGGCCAGGGCAGGTGCAGTCCGGCGGTGGGCGAGCCCTGCAACTCGTCGAGCATCAGCTGCAGAATATGGTGGGCGCGCCCTTCGGCAAGTCTGTCGGCAGGCAGGGGCAGGGCGGCCAGGATGAGTTCGCGCAGGAGCGGCGAGACGGCGATCAGCTGGCAGCGCGTCGGCAGCTCGGCCCGTACCTGCGGATCGACGAACAGGGTGCGCACCTCGACGCGGCCCAGCAGGTGCAGGTCGTGCTCTTCGCCGGCGGGCACCCAGACGCCCCGTCCGGGCGGCACCACCCAGCGGCCCTGGGCGGTGTTGACGATCACGATGCCGCAGAGCGCATGGATCAGCTGCGCCTGGCGATGGCTATGGGGCGGCACCCGTTCGCCATGGGCATAGTCCTGGGCCACGGCGTGCAAGCCGTTGCATGAGCTGAAGTCGATGAGCATGGCGTCAGGCCGTCGCGCGGCTGGCCAGCCACTTGCCCAGCAGGGCGTCCAGCTGCTGCTGCTCGGCCTCGCTGAGGGTTGCCAGGGCCCGGCGCTCGTTGTCGACGTGGGCGGCCATCAGGCCATCGATCAGGGCGAAGCCGTCCGCGGTGAGGGCCACCAGGGTACTGCGGCGATCCTCGGGATTCCTGCGCCGCTCGATCAGGCCGGCTCGCTCCAGGCGGTCGAGGCGATTGGTCATGCCGCCCGAGGAGATCATGGCCGACTCATAGAGCACCGTGGGACTCAGGGCGTAGGGCTCGCCCGCTCGCCTCAGGGTGGCCAGGACATCGAACTCGCCATAGTGCAGTCGGTGCTCGTCGAAAAAAGGCTGCAGCACATCGCGATTGAGCACCTGGGCCACTTCACCCAGGCGGCCCACCAGGCGCATGGGCAGGGCATCCAGGTCGGGGCGCTCGCGATGCCACTGGTCCACGGCGAATTCGGCGCGATCGGCCATCGGCTTACCTCGGGAATATATCTTGATGTTAAGATACTTCTCATCAAGAGAAATACCGCGTCATTCTGGAGATTGTCCATGCTTTCCGCTTCACCTTCATCCCCGACCACACCCGCGCCGCGCCAGGACGCCTTTCTCGCCGTGCTGCTGGTGCTGCTGGTCGGCCTCAACCTCAGACCCATCCTGGCCGCCATCGGCCCGTTGCTGGATGGCATCCAGGCCGCCACCGGCCTGGAAGGCAGCGGCGCCGGGGCGCTGACCACCCTGCCCATCGCCGCCATGGGTCTCTGCGCCCTGGGCGGCGCCCGGCTGCAGGCCTGGCTCGGCGAGCGCCGTGGCATCGCCCTCGGCCTGCTGCTGCTGGCCCTGGCCAATGCGCTGCGCTGGGAACAGCCGAGCGGCCTGGGGCTGATCCTCACCGCCGGTCTGGGTGGCGTCGGTATCGCCCTGGTACAGGCGCTGATCCCCGCCTACATCCGTCGCTGCCATCCGCAGCGCACCAGCACCCTGATGGGCCTCTACACCACCGGCATCATGGGTGGGGCGGCCGTGGCGGCGGCCACCGCCGCGCCCCTGGCCGAACAGTGGGGCTGGGCCCAGGGCCTGGCGCTCTGGACCCTGCCGGTGCTGCTGGCGCTCGGCGTCTGGCTGGCCCTGGCGCGTCCGGATGCGCCGGCGCAGCACGCGGCACCCCGCGCGCAACCCTGGCGGCAGCGCCAGGCCTGGCTGCTGCTGGCCTTCTTCGGCATCGGTACCGCCGCCTATACCCTGGTGCTGGCCTGGCTGCCGCCGTACTACACCGGCCTCGGCTGGCAACCGGCCGACAGCGGCCTGCTGCTGGGCGGCGTGAGTCTCGCCGAGGTCAGCGCCGGCCTGCTGCTGTCGGCCACCATCGCCCGGCTGAGCAATCGCCGGCCGCTGGTGCTGGGGGTGCTCGGCGTGGTGCTGGTGGGGTTGCTGTGCCTGGCACTGGCGCCGCTGCAACTGGCGGTGCCGACCGCCATCCTGCTCGGCCTGGGCATCGGCGCGCTGTTTCCGCTGTCGCTGATCCTGGCGATGGACCAGGTGCGCGATCCCGCCGAAGCCGGTGCCTTGCTCGGTTTCGTCCAGGGCGGTGGCTATCTGATCGCCAGCCTGGCGCCGCTGGCCGCCGGCATCCTGCGCGACCATCTGGACAGCCTGGCCAATGCCTGGCTACTGATGGCGGTGGGCGTGGTGCTGCTGATGGGCCTCGGCCTGCGCCTGACCCGACCCGCGCGGCCGGTCCTGGCGCGCGGTTGCCAGCAGGCCTAGCCCGCGCGCGGCAGGCGCAACTCCACGCAAAAGCCGCCCCGCGCCCGATTGCTGAAGCTCAGGGCACCGCCCAGGCGGCGGGTGATGGTCTCGACGATGGCCAGCCCCAGCCCAGCGCCCTGGGGGTTGCCGGCGCTGTAGAAACGATCGCACAAGCGCGTCAGTTCGGCCTCGTCCACCCCGGGGCCGCGATCCTCCACCCGCAGCAAGACGCCCTGGTCCTGGCTGGTTTCGATGCCGACTTCCACCGCACTGCCGGCGGGGGCGAAGGCCAGGGCGTTGGTCACCAGATTCTGCAGGGCGATGGCGATGGCGTCCGGATCGCCGAGCACCGCCGGTCCGGCCTGGGCCGCCAATACCAGTTCCACCTGCCGCTTCAGTGCCAGGGGCGTCAATTCCGCCAGCTCCTCGCGCACCAGGGGCTCCAGGTCCAGCGCCTGGACCTGGGTGGCGCCGGGTTCCAGGCGCGCCAGGGTCAGCAGCTGGCTGGCCAGGCGGGTGGCCCGGCTGACGCCCTGGCGCAGATAGCCCAGGGCTTCGTCGCGTTCCTCGGCCGTCTCGGCGCGCTGGGCGTTCTGCGCATGCAGGTCGAGGATCGCCAGCGGCGTACGCAATTCGTGGGCGGCGTCGGCGATGAAGCGCCGCTCCCGGTCGAGCAGGGCGCGCAACTGGGCAAGCTGGTGATCCAGGGCGCCGCGCATGGGTTGCAATTCCGGCGGCAGCGGGCCGCCCGGCAGCGGCGCCAGACTGTGCGGGTCACGCGCGCGCAGGCCGCGGGCGAAGTCCTGCAGCGGTCGCAGGCCCCAGCCCAGCAGCAGCCAGAGCACCCCGACCAGCAGCGGCAGGCCCACCAGGGTCGGCCAGAGGGTATGGCTGACGATGCGCTGGATCAGGTCCTGGCGCAGGTCCTCGCGCTCGCCGACCCAGATGCGCAGGCCGCCATCGGCGGTACGCACCAGCATCCCGCACCATTCGCGTCCGTTGTCGAACACCTCGTGCAGTCCTTCTGGCGGCACCTCGGTCAGCCGCGGCGCATTGCCGGAACGAGCCAGCAACTGACCATCAGCGGTCCAGATCTGGAAGGTCAGCTGGTTCTCGTAAGGGTGCGCCGGCACGCTGCCGGGCACGGGTTGCATGGCCCGATCGAACACTCGAATCAGCTCCGGCCAGCTGGCCGCCGCCGGCGTGCCGGCCTGCAGCAGGCCTTCCAGCAGGCGCGCGCCCTGGACCAGCTGGGCGTCGTAGATGCCCTCGATCTCGCGATGGCTGTCGCGCAGGGCCAACAGCGCGAGGGCCAGGCTGCCGGCCAGCACCAGGGCCAGGGTGGGCGCGAGGATGCGGGTGCGGATGGCGATCATGGCTGACGCTCCAGCAGATAGCCCACCCCGCGCACGGTGCGGATCAGGCCGCTGTCGAGTTTCTTGCGCAGGTTGTGGATGAGCACTTCCAGGGTGTTGCCCGAGGCGGCTTCCTGCCAGCCATAGAGGGCGTTGCTCAGCCGCTCGCGGGTGATGACGGCGCCCGGTCGCAGCAGCAACTGGTGCAGCAGCTGGTATTCCATGGGCGTCACCGCCACCTCGGCGCCGTGGTAGTGCACCACCTGGCTGGCCGGATCGAGGCTGATGCCGGCGTGCTCCAGCAGCGGTTGCGCGCGACCACAGCTGCGGCGGATCAGGGCGCGCAGGCGTGCCTTGAGTTCGTCCAGGTCGCAGGGCTTGACCAGGTAGTCGTCGGCGCCGGCATCCAGGCCCTGGATGCGATCGGCCTTGGCGTCGCGAGAGGTAAGCACCAGCACCGGCACCTGGCCGTCGGGCTGGCTGCGCAGGCGGCGCAGCAGGTCGAGGCCGTCGAGGCGCGGCAGGCCCAGGTCCAGCAGCACCAGGTCGAAGCGCTCGGACGCCAGGGCGTGCTCAGCGGCCAGGCCGTCAGCCACCCAGTCCAGGGTATAGCCCTCGCCGCGCAGAGCCATGCGAATGCCCTGGGCCAGGGCCGCGTCGTCTTCCACCAGCAGTACCCGCACGATCGCCTTCCTCTCTCGGCAATGCCGCCAGGGCGCCATCATCGCCGGCGTCCTGGCGCAGCGGCAGGGGCAACTGTTACCGGGCGTTGCGTCCTAAGACTGCATTAAGCTTCGGCGCCGAGTCTGGCCACTCCAACCACGAGGAGTGTCGCCATGCGCCGCCTGCTGCTGCCGTTGCTGTTCGCAAGTCCCCTGGCCCTTGCCGCCGAACCCCAGTGTACCCAGGCGGACAAGTCCACCTGGCAGGACGCCGAGAAATTCCAGGCGCAGCTGCGAGACCAGGGCTACGAGATCAAGAAATTCAAGATCACCAAGGGCAACTGCTACGAGATCTACGGCTTCGACAAGGACAAGCGCAAGGTCGAGATCTATCACGACCCGGTGAGCGGCAAGGCGGTCAAGAGCGAGATCGGCAGCTGATGAAGACGGCGACCGTGCGGCTCTGGGACCCCCTGGTACGGCTGTTCCACCTGTCGGTCGCCGCCGCCTTCTTCGCCAACTATTTCTTCAACGAGAAGGGCGCCTTCTGGCACCGCTGGATCGGCTACTACGCCAGTGCCTGGCTGCTGGTGCGGCTGGTCTGGGGCTTCGTCGGCCCGCGCAGCGCGCGTTGGAGCGACTGCTGGCCGACCCGTGCGCGGCTGAGCGCTCACCTGCGTGATCTCTGGCAGGGGCGGCCCCATCATCGCCTCGGCCATTCGCCCCTGGGCGCCCTGGTGATGCTGCTGATGATGGCTGCCATCGGCGGCCTGGGCGTCACCGGCTTTCTCATGCGCGAGGTGGATGCCCTCTGGGGCGCCGACTGGCCCGAAGACCTGCACGCGCTGTTCGCCAACGGCCTGCTGGCGCTGGTCTGCCTGCATGCCGTGGCCGCCGTGGTGGAAAGCCTGCGGGTGGGCGACAACCTGCCGCTGTCGATGCTGACCGGTCGCCGCCGCCCGCTGGATGAGTCTTCCCCGCGTGACTAGGCGCAGTGCCCGTCGAGGGTGCCGGGCGGATCCACCTGTACCGTCACGTGCTGCAGGCCGTGGCGACTGCGCAGCAGCTCGCCCACCAGGGTCGGCAGACGCAGGGGGTCGCTGCCCGGCGCCGGGGTGATGTGCAGGGTGGCGATGCGGGTTTCGTCGGTCAGCGTCCAGACGTGCAGATGGCCCACCTCGGCCACCTCCGGCAGGGCGCGGACCGCCGCCGTGGCGCCGGCCGTGTCGAATTCCCGCGGCGCCGCCTGCAAGAGCACCGCGCCGGCATCGCGCACCAGGGTCCAGGCCGATTTGACGATGAGCAGGGCGACCAGGATCGACAGCGCCGGATCCAGCCAGGTCCAGCCGGTCCAGAGGATGCCCAGGGCGGCGACGATGGCGCCCACCGAACCCAGCAGGTCACCGGCCACATGGAGCAGGGCGCCGCGCAGGTTGCTGTCGTCCTTGTGGCCGCTGTTGAGCACCACGAAGCCGACGATATTGACCACCAGGCCGATCACCGCCACCACCAGCATGGGGCCGGAGAGCACCTCGGTGGGCTCGCGCAGCCGCATGATGGCTTCCCAGCCGATCCACAGCACCAGCAGCAGCAGGGCGACGCCATTGGTCAGGGCGGCGAGGATGCGTACCCGGTGGAAGCCATAGGTGAAGCGCGCATTGGCCGCCTTGGCCGCCACGCGGTAGGCCACCAGGGCCAGCAGCAGGGCCGCGGCATCCGAGACCATGTGCCCGGAATCGGCGATCAGCGCCAGGGAGCCGGACCACCAGCCGCCCACGGCCTGGACGATGGCGTAGCCAAAGGTCAGGACGAAGACCAGCTTGAGCTTGCGCTCGTTGGCGGCGGTCACCCGCGGGGCGTGGGAGTGACCATGGCCATGGTCGTGGTCATGCTGATGGTCGTGGTCGTGGTCGTGGTCGTGGTGAGGGGTGGAGCCACTCATCTACAGGTCTCCGAAGCGTTGAGGAGGCAGAGGGCAGAGGCCCTTTGCCGATTATCCTGAAGCCTGAAGTGACTTCAGGGTCAAGCCGGTCGGCTGGCATCTGACCTCTCGGCTCATCTGTTACCGCGCATGAGCCGCTAAGACTTCATTAAGGTTCGCCCCTCAGGGTAGCGGCTCCCTGTCGCTGGAGCCCGCCATGCCCGCTTGCCTTTGCCTTTCCTCGCGCGTACGCAGGGCACCCTGATGCTGCTCGCAGCCTTCTCCCGCCCGCGCGCCTCGGGCTGGCGGCCCTGGCGCAATCTGCTGCTGCTCAGCAGTCTGAGTTGCCTGCTGTTGCTGGCCGACGACGTCCTGCAGCAAGGCTTCACGCCAAACAACCGCGCCGAGCTGGAAGCGGGCTATGTCGCCGCGCTCTGGGTGTTCAGCCTGGCGCTCTGGCTGAGCAACCTGCCGCGCCTGGCGGCGGTCATCCTGCTGGGATTCGCGCTGATGCAGCTGCTGCAGCTGGGCAACCTGAGTTTCTTCGGCGAGCCGCTCAGCGCCATCGACATCCAGGCCCTGCTGGGCGATACCGCCGAGGTGCGCCAGACGCTGTGGCTCAGCCTGCCCGAACACTGGCCGGTGCTGCTCTGCGTGGGCCTGCCCTATGGCCTGCTGCTCACCCTGCATCTCCAGCTGCCAGGCCGGGTACCGCTGCCGGCCAGTCGCTGGGCGCTGCTGCTGATCGCCGCGGTGCTGCTGTCCAAACCCTATCGCGCCACCTACCGCAACCTCGACGCCTTCGTGCCCAGTCCCAGTCGCAGCGGTCTGCACAACAGCCTCAACGCCTTTTCCGCCTGGGCGGTGCGCCTGGCCGGGCGGGACGATGTCGTCCTGCCGCCCACCGCCTATGCACCCTATGGCCTGGCCCCCATACCCAGCACTGCGCGGCATGTCTGGCTGGTGGTGGCCGATTCCCTGCGCAGCGATCGCCTGGGCGCCTTTGGCTACCCGCGCGATACCAGCCCCAGGCTGTCGGCCTACCTGGCGGCCAATCCCCAGGCGCTGATCCGACCCGGTATCGCGGCGGGGGTGGCCACCGACGTGAGCCTGCCCTATCTGCTCAATCCGATCCGCGAACCGGGCCAGGACCAGCGCCTGCGCAGCGGCGAGATCAATCTGTTCCGCTTCGCCCAGGCCGCCGGCTTTCGCACCCATTGGCTGTCGTCCCAGGAGTCCAAGCTGCTGGCGCACCTGGGCAGTCGCTACCTGGACGTCTCCATCACCCGCGAGGACCATCCGCTGCGCTTCCTGCAGCGCCAGGATCGCGCCCTGCTGGAGATCCTCGACGAGCAGCAGTGGGCGCCGCGCAACTTCGTGGTGCTGAATCTGCGCACCGCGCACCTGCCCTATGCGCAGAACTACCGGCACGAGAGCACCCCGGCGCCCTGGCCGGATAGCGGGGCCGAGGGCCAGGCCAATGCCTATGACAATTCCCTGCACTATCTCGACGGCCTGCTCGCCGAGATCCTTGCCGATTTCGATCGCCTGGAGGGTGAGCGCTATCTGATCATCACCGGCGATCACGGCCAGCGGCTGGGGGAGGGCGGTCACTGGGGCCATAACGACCTGGTGCCCGAGGTCAGCGACGTACCGGTGATCGTGGTGGCGCGGGACGCTCCACCCCAACCCCTGGCCGAGCTGCAGGGCGAGCGCTGGATCAGCCACTACGAGGCCGGCAGCTGGCTGGCGGAGCGCCTGGGGACCCGCCTCGACAATCCCAATCGCCGCCCCGACGAACACTTCGTCCATGGCAAGCTCCTGTTCAGCGACAACTTCGTACAGCGCGTCTGCGAATCGCCCACCGGCCTGGTGCACCAGCCGCCGCAGCAATTGAGCAAGCTGCTGCTGGATACCGCGGAAAACCCCTGTGGCTAGGGCCTTGCACCCATACCTTCAACCCCCGGGCGCCGCTACACTGCCGGCGCCTCTTCACCTCAGTAGCAGGATCCCGTCATGCCTTCCGCCTCTCCTGTTTCCCGCTATGCGCGCAGCGCCCGGCTGCTGCACTGGCTCATGGCCCTGCTGGTACTGCTGGCCTATGGACTGATCCTCAATCGCGGGCAGTTCGAGCGAGGCTCGCTGGAGCGCCAGTGGGTGGTGCTCAGTCATTTCTGGGTCGGCCTGCTGGTCCTGGCGCTGGTCCTGCCGCGGCTGCTGGTGCGCCACCGCCATCCGGTACCGCCGATCACGCCGCCGCTGGCGAAGAGCCTGGAGACCGTCGGCCGGCTGACCCACTACGGGCTCTATGCCTTTCTGCTGGCCCAGCCGCTGCTCGGACTGTTCACCGTCTGGCTGACCATCGGCGCGGTCAAGATCCCTTCCAGCACCTGGGCGCTGCCTTCGCCCTTCCCGGTGGACCCGGAACTGGCAAAGACGCTCAAGGGCGTGCACCTATGGCTGGGCAAGGCCTTCTACTGGGTGATCGGCCTGCACGTGCTGGCCGCGCTCTGGCATCACCTGGTGCGCAAGGACGATACCCTGAAGCGCATGCGCTAACGCGGCTCGAGGGCGATGATGCGGTTGCGTCCGCCTTCGGCCAGCAGGTAGCCGTCGCCCCGTGGCAGCAAGGCCTGGGGCGCGCGTAGGAAGGTCAGGATGGCGCGCGGGGCTGACTGGCGATCCCAGAGCAGCAGGCGGGCGCGGTGGGTGGAGTCTTCGCTGATCCACAGGCCGCGCCGGTCGCAGAGCAGAAAACTCGGCTCGCGCAGTTCGCTCAGCGCCGGCGGATCACGGCCGTCGTCGCTCAACTGACGCACCAGGCCGCGGGCTTTCTCGGTATAGAAGGCCGTGCCATCCGGGCAACGGGTAAAGGACTCCGCCTCGTTCAGGTGGTCGCGCAGCACGGTCAGGCTGCCATCGGCGGCGTCGTAACGCAGCAGGCGCCCTTCGCCCTTGCGGTCTTCCACGGCATAGAGCCGCTCGCCTTCGGCCCAGAGGCCCTGGGCGTTGATCCCGGTGAAGAGATCGCGACTGCCGGCGGCGTCGAACCAGCGGATGGGGTGGGTGCCACCTTCCTGGCTGTAGGCGAAACCGTTGCGGTAGGGCACCAGGCCATCGGGCTTGTACAGCCCCTCGCTGAGCACGCTGCGCCGGCCCTGGGCATCGATGCGCAGCAGCCGGCCCTTGCCGTCCTTGAGTTCTTCCGCGGTGAGCAGGGCATCGCCCTGCCAGGCCAGGGCACTGGCCTTGGCGATGTCGCCATGGGCCACTTCGTAGCGCCAGCCCGGAGCGGCCTGGGCCGGCCAGAAGCGCTGCCAGGCGAGAAAGCCCAAGGCTGCCAGCAGCAGGGCGGCCAGGACGAGGAGGGCGCTACGCCAGGGCCGGGCCATCAGCTGGCCACGGTGGCCAGGTGCTCGTGGAGGATGGCCGCGCCGATCACGATCAGCACCACGCCACCGAGCATCTCCGCGCGCTTGCCGACCAGATTGCCCATCACCCGGCCCAGCATCACGCCGGTGGTGACCATGATCATGGTGGCGAGGCCAATGGCCAGGGCGGCGGTGATGATGTTGACGTCGATGAAGGCCAGGCCCACGCCCACGGCGAGGGCATCGATACTGGTGGCCACGGCGGTCAGGGCGAGCAGCATGAAGGAATGCTGGCGGGGCTTTTCCTCTTCGGCCTCGGGCGCGCCGAAGCCGGCCCAGATCATGCGCAGGCCGAGCACGGAGAGCAGGGTGAAGGCGATCCAGTGATCCCAGGGCTGGACGTACTGGGCGGCGGTGAGGCCGACGGCCCAGCCGATCACCGGGGTGATGGCTTCGATGACGCCGAAGATGGCGCCGGTACGCAGGGCTTCGCGCAGGCAGGGCTTGTGCAGGCTGGCACCCTTGCCGACGGCGGCGGCAAAGGCATCGGTGGACATGGCGAAGGCCAGGAACATCAGGGAAGCGGGATTCATCGTGACAGCGCCGGCCGGGCTCGATCCACAAGGCACCCCCGCACGCCCGGCATGGCGCGGTGATGCCTCTGGTCTCGCCAACCCTGACTGGCTGTCCTGACCACGGCGGTTGCCGAGTATGTTGATCAGGACGCTTTCCACCGCGGTGGAAGCAGGCTACTCCCCAAAGAGGCCGCCACCTTACCCATCCGGATAGAGAAAGTCTATCTTGTAGATAGTTCTAATATATATAGCCTTGGCTAAATTTCTGCTGCCAAGCCGCCCTCACGGATGCGCCGAAAGGCCTGCAAGGCCCGCCATGGCTGGATCGTGGCCACGGCACAGGCTGCTGAGACGACCGCGGGCGGCAGACAGGCGTGTCGTCTGGTGACCACCGGAGGTCGCCTGTAGAGGTTGGCCAGGACGAAGGCGACCCCTCTGCCGTCCGCAGTGCGGGGTGGATTGTCGAAGCGGCCTGCTGCGAGGCCCAGGCGCGGATACCTTGGCTTGCCAGCGCAGGAACGGTAGCCGCCGCCCGCAATGATGGCGCTCTGCCGTCCCTGTTTCGTCATGCCGCTGACACTTAATTGTCACATTTCGGCAATAGCCTAGCGCCAGCCCTCACTAGGTAATGGAGCCACCATGAAACGCACGTTCAGCCTCTCTCTGTTGTTGTCGGCCTTTTGCCTGAGCACCGCCGCTCACGCCGTGGATGTCACGGGCGCCGGCTCGAGCTTCGTCTTCCCCGTTCTGTCGAAGTGGTCGCAAGGCTTCAGCGAGAAGACTGGCAACCGTATCAACTATCAGTCCATCGGCTCCGGCGGCGGCATTGCCCAGATCAAGGCCGGCACCGTGGACTTCGGTGCCACCGACGCCCCCATGAGCACCGACGACCTGCAGAAGGGCGGTCTGGGCCAGTTCCCGACCATCATTGGCGGCATCGTGCCGGTGATCAACGTGGAAGGCATCGAGCCCGGCAAGCTGAAGCTCGACGGTCCGACCATGGCCAAGATCTTCATGGGCGAGATCAAGACCTGGAACGACCCGGCCATCGCCGCGCTGAACCCCGGCATGAAGCTGCCTGAGGGCGCCATCACCGTGGTGCGTCGTTCCGACGGCTCCGGCACCTCCTACAACTTCACCAACTACCTGGCCAAGGTCAGCCCGGAGTGGAAGGAGAAGTTCAACTTCGGCACCACCGTCAACTGGCCGGTCGGTGTGGGTGGCAAGGGTAACGAGGGTATCGCCGCCTACGTGAAGCAGATCAAGGGCTCCATCGGCTACGTCGAGTACGCCTATGCGCTGACCAACAAGATGACCCACGTGCAGCTGAAGAACGCCGCCGGCAACTTCGTGCAGCCCGAAGCCAAGAGCTTCCAGGCCGCCGCCGCCACCGCCGACTGGAAGAGCGCCAAGGACTTCAACCTGCTGATGACCAACGCCCCGGGCGCCGACGCCTGGCCAATCACCGCCACCACCTGGATCGTGATGTACAAGGAACCCAAGAACGAAGAGCGCAGCAAGGTCGCCTTCGACTTCTTCAAGTGGTCCCTTGAGCATGGCCAGAAGGATGCCGCGGCCCTGGATTACGTCCCGGTCCCGGACACCCTGGTCAAGCAGATCGAAGGCTACTGGGCGTCCGACTTCAAGAAGTAAGCACGACTGTTCCGCCGCCTGGATCCCCTGGGGTCCAGGCGGTTTCGCGCGTCCTTCCAGGTAGACGGAAAGCTCCATGACCGACCAGACCCTGCCCCTCTCCGCCGTTCAGGAACAGCGCATCCGCCGGGATACCCGCGCCGATGTCTGGTTCCGCCGGCTGCTGTTTTCCGCCGCGCTGCTGGTACTGCTGGTACTGGTCGGCGCCGCCGCGTCCACCCTCTGGGGCGGTCGCCATGCCTTCATGACCTTCGGCCTGGACTTCATCACCTCGGCCGAATGGGATGTCGGCGCCGAGAAATTCGGCGCCCTGGTGCCCATCTACGGCACCCTGATGACCTCCTTCATCGCCCTGCTGCTGGCCGTGCCCACCGCCTTCGGCATCGCCCTGTTCCTCTCGGAGATCGCGCCGCCCTGGCTGCGCGGCCCGGTGGCCACCGCGGTCGAGCTGCTGGCGGGCATTCCCTCGATCATCTACGGCATGTGGGGCCTGTTCGTCTTCGGCCCCTTCATGGCCGCCTACATCTCGCCCTTCATCAACGACTACCTTGGCGCCATCCCGGTGATCGGGGTGCTGTTCCAGGGCCCGCCGCTGGGCATCGGCATGCTGACCGCCGGCATCATCCTGGCGATCATGATCCTGCCCTTCATCACCTCGGTGATGTACGAGGTGTTCCGCAGCGTCCCGGCCCAGCTCAAGGAATCGGCCTACGCCCTGGGTTCCACCACCTGGGAAGTCTGCTGGGACATCGTGCTGCCCTACACCCGCTCGGCGGTGGTCGGCGGCGCCTTCCTCGGCCTGGGCCGCGCCCTGGGCGAGACCATGGCGGTGACCTTCGTGCTGGGCAACGCCCACCAGTTCTCGCTCTCGCTGATGATGCCGAGCAGCTCCATCGCCTCGGTGATCGCCAACGAATTCAACGAGGCCTACACCGATCTGCACCGCTCTTCGCTGATCGCCCTGGGCTTCCTGCTGTTCGTGGTGACCTTCTTCGTGCTGCTGGCGGCACGGCTGATGCTGTCGCAACTGTCGCGCAAGGCAGGTAACTGATGCACATCGACGCCTATCTCTATCGCAAGCGGCGGATCAAGAACGGCCTCGCGCTGATCTTTGGCAGCGCCGCCGCCGTGCTCGGCCTGGGTTTCCTGGCCTGGATCCTCGGCACCACCCTGATCAAGGGCGTCAGCGCCCTGAGCCCGGCCCTCTTCGTCGAGATGACGCCGCCGCCCGGCGCCGCCGACGGCGGTCTGGCCAACGCCCTGTTCGGCAGCGTGCTGATCACCCTGCTGGCCACCGCCATCGGCGCGCCCATCGGCATCCTCGCCGGCCTCTGGCTGGCCGAATACGCCCGCCACTCCAAGCTCGGGCTGGTGGTGCGTTTCGTCAACGACATCCTGCTGTCGGCGCCGTCGATCGTCATCGGCCTGTTCATCTACACCGCCGTGGTGGTGACGCTGAACCAGTACTCCGGTGGCAGCCTGGGCTTCTCCGGTTTCGCCGGCTCCCTGGCACTGGCCATGCTGGTGGTGCCGGTGGTGACCCGTACCACCGACGAGATGATGCAGCTGCAGCCGCCGGCCATGCGCGAAGCGGCGCTGGCCCTGGGCATTCCCCAGTGGAAGGTGACCCTGCAGATCCTGCTGCGCGCCTCCCGCGCCGGCGTGGTGACCGGGGTGCTGCTGTCCATCGCCCGCATCACCGGCGAGACCGCACCGCTGCTGTTCACCGCCTTCGGCAACCAGTACTGGAACGCCGACGTGCTCAAGCCCATGGCCACCGTGCCGGTGACCATCTTCCAGTTCGCCATGAGTCCGTTCGAGAACTGGCAGCACCTGGCCTGGGCCGGCGCCCTGCTGCTGACACTGTTCGTGCTGCTCCTGAACCTCTCCTCTCGCTTCTTCTTTCGTAACCGGGATTCCAAGTGACTACCATGCAGACGCAGATACCGGAACTGCAGGCGCGCGACGTCGGCTTCCGTTACAAGGGCCACCAGGCGCTCAAGTCGATCAACCTGGACATTGCGGCCAAGCAGATCACCGCCATCATCGGCCCGTCCGGATGCGGCAAGTCCACGCTGCTGCGCATCTTCAACCGCATCTACTCGGAATACCCGGGGCTGGAAGCGAGCGGCGAGATCCTCATGGACGGGGAGAACATCCTCGATCCCAAGTACTCGCTGAGCCGCCTGCGCAGCACCATCGGCATGGTGTTCCAGAAGCCGGTGCCCTTCCCGATGTCGATCGCCGACAACGTCGCCTACGGCATCCGCCATCACGAGCGGCTGTCCCGCGTGGAGCTGCAGGATCGCGTCGAGCAGGCGCTGCGCGGCGCGGCGCTGTGGGACGAGGTCAAGGACAAGCTCAACCAGAGTGCCCTGGGTCTCTCCGGCGGTCAGCAGCAGCGGCTGTGCATCGCCCGCACCATCGCCCTGCGTCCGCGGGTGCTGCTGCTGGACGAGCCGACCTCGGCCCTGGACCCCATCTCCACCGCGCGCATCGAGCAGTTGCTGGCCGAACTCAAGCAGGAGTTCACCGTGGTCATCGTCACCCACAACATGCAGCAGGCGGCGCGCTGCTCCGACGTCACCGCCTTCATGTACCTGGGCGAGCTGATCGAAGTGGACAAGACCGACAAGATCTTCACCAAGCCGGACAGGAAGCAGACCGAGGACTACATCACCGGTCGCTTCGGCTGAGGATTTCGCCGGCACTCGGCAAGGCCACTCCCCGGAGTGGCCTTTTTCTCGGGCGGTCGGAAAGCGCCGGGCCAGGGCGTCCGCTCAGCGTGTTCCATTCCGAGCCACTGGCGAGCCGTCCGGGATGAATGAAGGTTTGATTAAATTTTTCTTTATATTCAATGGCTTGAATTAAAAGCTTTATCTTCCTGCAAGCAAAATGACATCTCTTCTGCCGAGACTGACCCAGCTTCGTGACGGGCTGCACTGCCAGCCATCACTCCCTGGATAGTCTTGAAAGGAGATCTGCCGATGTCTGTTAACCCTTATCGATTCACGGCGCTGTTCTCGGGCGTGCTCCTGGCCACCTGCTCGGCCGCCGCGAGTGCCGCGGTCGATGAGAAGCTGCTCGACATGCTCAAGGCCAACGGCTCCATCACCCCGGCCCAGTACAGCGAATTGCGCGGCGATCTGCAGCAGGAGCAGCAGGCACGTGCCGCCCAGGTCGCCCAGCAGCAGAAGACCTCCGATTTCGAGAAGAAACTGGCCTGGGCCGCCAAGACCCAGATCAAGGGCGACGTGCGGGTGCGCCACGAGAGCATCGACATCAGCGGCGAGCCGAACAACGGCCGCGACCGGGACCGCCAGCGCATCCGCGCGCGACTGGGCGCCTACAGCGAAATCAATCCGCAGGTGGACACCGGCATCCGCATCGCCACCGGCGGCGGCGACGATGCCCGCTCCACCAACCAGGACCTCAACGGCTACTTCAACAAGAAGCAGCTCTGGCTGGATCAGGCCTACATCGACTACCACCCCACGGCGCTGCCGAATCTGCATCTGGTGGGTGGCAAGATGGGCCAGCAGTGGGTGAGCACCGGCGATGTCATCTGGGACGCCGACATCAACCCCGAAGGCCTGGCCGGCACCTACAAGTACGATCTGGGCGGCGGCGCCGAGCTGTTCGGCAGCACCGGCTACTACGTGCTCAAGGACAACGTCGACGGCGAAGGCTATGAATTCAAGCACGACCTGCGCCTCTACGCCGGTCAGCTCGGCAGCCGCTTCAACCTGGGCGATGCCGCCAAGCTGATGGTCGGTGGCAGCGTCTACGCCTACGACAAGGACCAGGACAGCACCTGCCCGACCACCGGCTCGGTCACCTCGCCCTGCGCCCTGGCGGTCAATGGCAACACCACCGACCGCTTCCAGCTCTACGAGGGCTTCGCCCAGCTGGACCTGACCAAGCTGTGGGTGCCGCTGTCCTTCTATGGCCAGTACGTGGTCAACGACAAGGCCGACGACGGCGAGGACACCGCCTGGCTGGTGGGCGCCAAGACCAAGCTGATGCAGCGGGTCGGGCTGGAATACAACTACCGCGATGTCCAGCGCAACGCCGTGGTCGGTGCCTTTACCGACTCGGACTTCGGCAACGGCTCGACCGGGGCCCGCGGCCACAAGCTCAAGCTCGGCTACGACATCGACAAGAACTTCGGCGTGGGCCTGACCTACTTCCTCGCCGAGTCCGATACCGCCAGCCGCTTCCGCCGCGACGCCGACGTCAAGACCCTGCAGCTGGACCTGGAAGCCAAGTTCTAACCACGACCCTGAGGTCGTGCTCCTCTTGAACCGCCCTCGGGTGGTTCTTTTTTGCCTGCTCGATGGAGAAACTCGCCTGGCAAATGTTGGGCTTCGCTGCACTCAACCCAACCTACGCCTGAGCCGCCTCGCCCCTACGTAGGAGCTGCTGCTTTTCCCCCTCTCCCTCCGGGAGAGGGTTGGGGTGAGGGTGTCTGGCCGTTGGGCTTTGCTGCGCTCAACCCAACCTACACCTGAGCCGCCTCGCCCCTGCGTCGGAGCTGCTGCTTTTCCCCCTCTCCCTCAGGGAGAGGGTTGGGGTGAGGGAGGCTTCCCGCTAACGCTCGACTCTGATCTCCACCAGCTTGCCGTCGATGAACTTGAGGTGCCGCGAGGCGCCGTTCTCCGGGCCATAGGTCCAGAACTGGGTCTCGGCGGCATTGAATTTGGGCACGTTGTTGTTACGCAGCGCCGGTGGATTGATCTTGCGCTCGGCCGGGGCGCCGCAGGCGGCCAGCACCTGTTCGACGCTGTCGCCTTCCTCGACGAGACTCTGACCACAGCGCAGGCTCGCCTGGGCGAGGAGGGGAAAGAGCAGGGCGATAGGCAGCAGCTGACTGGCGCGCATGGGGCCTCCGAGAGGTTGCGGCAACGGTCGTTGCCTTCAGCCTAGCTGTTATCGCCGGGCTGGGGCGCTTTGGCAAAGCCACGACTCAGATAGTGCGAACCGGCCAGGCCGAAGCGCCAGGGCACCTCGCGCGCGCGGCTGATGCCGATGCGCGGGCCCGCGATCACCGCTACCTCGGCAGCCGCGGGCTCCAGCAGGAAGGGTGGCTCGATCAGCGGCAAGCCATCGTGACTGCCGTCGATGGCGAGGGCCTGGCATAGCCGGCCGGGACCGGCGCACAGCAGGCGATCGGCCAGGCCGCCCCGACGTTCCCGCATCACCTCCAGACCCCACAGTGGCTCCAGCGCGCGGATCAGCACACCCGCGCCATGCCCGGCCTCGCGGCAGACCAGATTGAAGCACCAGTGGATGCCATAGGAGCGATAGACATAGGCATGCCCGGGCGGACCGAACATGGCGCGGTTGCGCGGAGTGGGGCCGGAAAAGCTGTGGGAGGCCGGGTCTTCGCCGTCGTAGGCCTCGGTCTCGACGATCAGGCCGCCCACACCCTCGACCCTGAGCGTCGCCCCGATCAGTTGCCGGGCGACCTCGTCCACCGGGCGGGTGAAATCCAGATCGCTCACGCCTCGGGCTCCGGCTCTTCCAGGATCAGCGCCGCATGCACCATGGCCAGGTGACTCAGGCCTTGGGGGAAGTTGCCCAGGGCCGCGCCATCCCGGGGATCGCGCATCTCGGTCATCAGACCGACGCCATTGAGACTGGCGGCCAGGACCTCGCGCATCAGTTCCCGCGCCTGGTCCACCTCGCCCAGCACGGCATGGGCCTCGACCATCCAGTAGGAACAGGCCAGGAACGCACCTTCTTCCTGCTCGGCACCGCTGTAGCGATAGACCAGAGGGCCATGGGCCAACTCACGGCGAATGGCCGCCAGGGTGCTGACCGAACGCTCACCACCGTCGAAGCCGAAGCGGATGCCGAGCAGCAGCCCGGCGTCCAGGCGCTCGGTACCGGCATAGAAGGTGTAGGCCTGCTTGCGTTCGCTCCAGCAGTGCTGGTTGACCCAATCGCGGATGCGGTCGCGCTCGCGCGCCCAGCGACCGCACATGGCGTCGGGGATATGGCCATCGCGGGCCAGGGTCACGGCGCGGTCCAGGGCGAACCAGCAGCCCAGCTTGGACAGGGTGTAGTGGCGCTCTTCAGGCAATTCCCACATGCCGGCATCCGGCTGGCGCCAACCATCGGCACAGAGATTGGCCAGGTCGGTGAGCAGGCTGGCGGTGGCGAAATCCAGCACATGGCCCTTGCTGGCATAGAGGCGGAAGGTCTCCAGTAGATCGCCATAGAGACTCAGCTGACACTGGGCGCTGGCGCGATTGCCGACGCGTACCGGCTGGGAGTCGCGATAGCCAGGAACCGGAATGATGCGTTCCTCGGGGGCCAGTTCGCCTTCCAGGGTAAAGCAGGTATGCAGGCGATTGCCGTGGCGGCGGATGACGTTCTGGATCCAGGCCAGGGCCGCCTGGGCCTCGCCGAGGGCACCCAGGCGCAGGAAGGCCTTGATGG
The DNA here is from genome assembly GCF_029872515.1 of Pseudomonas flavocrustae. NCBI lineage: Bacteria > Pseudomonadati > Pseudomonadota > Gammaproteobacteria > Pseudomonadales > Pseudomonadaceae > Pseudomonas > Pseudomonas flavocrustae. The sequence goes on from NZ_JAPDIQ010000005.1 coordinate 299,286, forward strand.
TAAAGACCGCATCGCGCACCCAGGCATAGCGGTATTCATAATTCTTGTCGCCGCCGATGCGTTCCGGCAGCGAGGTGGTGGCGGCGGCGACGATGGCACCGGTGGGGGAGTAGAGCAGCAGCTTGAGAGCCAGCGCCGAGCGCTTCACCTCGCTGAGGAATTCGCCCCGGTAGGCGAAGCCCTGGGCCCATTCGCGCCAGGCCTGGTCACTGCGATCGATACGCTGGTCCACCTCGTCCAGGGAGGGCACCACCAGGGGTTCGTTCTCGGTCGCGGTCAAGGCCAGGACGCTGCGTTGCCCGGCTTCCAGTACCAGTCGCCCCACCAATCGGCGATCATCGCATTGGAGGATCTCCAGCCGCTCGCAATAGCGCAGGGTGGCCATCACGCCATCGACGTGCATGACCTCGCCATTGGGGGTGCTGCGCATCCAGGGCGACACGGTCTGGCCCTGGGTCCCGGGTACCAGCTCGATACGCAATTCGACCCGTCCGGAAAGGCCTTCGACGCGGCGACCCAGTTCGCACCAGGGCAGGCGTCCGGCCGAACCGCTGTTGAGCGATTCGGTGAGGCGCACGCTGCCGTCAGCGGTGTGAAAGCAGGTTTCCAGGACGTTGCTGTCTTCGCGGTAGGCGCGCTCTACGCGATAGTCGGCCACCGGCGCGATCGAAAAGAAACCGCCTGCCGGGGCATCCAGCAGGCGGTCGAACAGCGGTGCGGAATCCATGTTGGGCACGCACCACCAGTCCAGCGAGCCGTCCGGCGCCACCAGGGCGACCGAACGCCCATCGGAGAGGGCGGCATAGCCCGCCAGGGGCGCGTAGCCATCCTGGCGGGCGGGATCGAAGGCCGCCATGGCCGTCAGCCCATGCCTCCGGTGGCGCCATAGACCTCACCGGTCACATAGCTCGACTCCTGGGAGGCCAGCAGTACATAGATGGGCGCCAGTTCCGCCGGCTGCCCGGGACGCTTGAACACCGTCTCGCCGCCGAAGGTGGGGATCTTCTCCTGGGGCTGACCACCGCTGGGCTGCAGCGGCGTCCAGAAGGGACCGGGGGCTACGGCATTGACGCGGATGCCCTTGCTGGCGACCTGCTTGGCCAGCGCCTTGGTGAAGTTGGTGATGGCCGCCTTGGTCGAGGCGTAGTCCAGCAGGAATTCCGAGGGCTGGGTGGCCTGGATCGAGGTGGTGTTGATGATGGCGGCGCCAGCCGGCAGGTGCGGCAGCGCGGCCTTGCACAGCCAGAACAGGGCGTAGACGTTGGTCTTGTAGGTAGCGTCGAACTGCTCGGTGGTCAGCTCGGCGATGTCCTGCACGGCGGTCTGCTTGCCAGCCACATTGACCAGGATGTCGAGGCCACCCAGGGCCTCCTTGGCCTTGCTCACCAGTTGGGTGCAGAAGGCTTCGTCCTTCAGGTCACCGGGAACGCAGACGGCCTTGCGACCCTCGGCTTCCACCAGCTTGACCACTTCCTGGGCGTCGGCCTCTTCCTCGGGCAGGTAGTTGAGCACCAGATCGGCACCCTCCCGAGCGTAGGCGATGGCCGTGGCCCGACCGATTCCCGAATCCGCGCCGGTGATCAGCGCCTTGCGCCCGGCCAGGCGACCGAAGCCCTTGTAGCTGGCCTCGCCATGATCGGGGCGCGGTTCCATGGCCTGGGCCAGACCCGGGGCCTGCTGGGGCTGCTTGGCAAATTCCGGCTGGGGATACTGGGTAAGGGGGTTCTGCATGCTGTACTGGTTGTCGCTGGACATGACATCTCCTGAAGGGGACCAAAAGGCGCCCGTTTGGCATCTTTTCGATGACGTTCAAGGAAATGGAGCGACAAGTTACGTAAGAGGTTCCCACCGATCGGCGACGGATGTAGCGGGCCGGACGGCGTTCTTGCCTGACTTCAACCCATGTCTATGCCTTTTCCGGCTTGGCCTGGCGTCCAATGACGGGGAGAAGGGAAGGGCTCTTCGGCAGGAGCGATCGTCGTGATGGCGAAGAGCGCGAAAGTGGCCGCGCTGGCGGCCCTGTTGTGCTTGCCCGGGTACTGGCTGTTCATACCGCCGCCCGGTGGTGGAGGCCATGCTGGTGGCCCGAGATAGAGAGAATCGCGCTAGCCGTTCTGCCTCAGGCGTCGAGTGGCTCCAGCCGCAGGGCTACGCCAGTTCGCTGCAGGGTAAGGATATCCGCGTCGCGACAGCCGATCAGCTGGCCCTCGGCGGTGCGCAACTGGTCATCTTCCAGCTGCGCATAGGACTGCGGTTGCTTTCCATCGCCCGCGACCATGATGTAAAGCTGCCCACACAGCAATTGCCCAGCCAGACGACCATCGTCCAGGCCGATCAGGCGGTAGCTGCGGCGGGCATCGTAGGTAAAGCGCATGGGAGCATCCATTCAGGTCTTTCTGTTCAGAACCGCGCTGGCACACAATGTTCAATTCCGAACATCGGCGCGTCACGTCGGCAGACCCATGGCCGCGCGGGAAGCCTGCCACTCGCTGCGGCGAGGGCAGGCTGACCGCCGGTCGGAAGGTCCCCTGGGTGGCCGATCAGTAACGGAATTGCGCCACCAGGCTCTGGAAGGAGGTGGCCAGTCGCGACAGCTCCTGGCTGGAGGCGGCCGTCTGCTGGGCCCCGGTAGCAGTCTGGGTGGACAGGTCCTGGATGTTGACCAGATTGCGATCCACTTCGCGGGCGACCTGGGCCTGCTCTTCGGCGGCACTGGCGATCACCAGGTTGCGCTCCTCGATCTGGGCGACCCCGGCGGCGATGCGGTCCAGGGCTTCACCGGCCCGATTGGCGCGCGCCTGGGTGCTGTCGGCCAGGGACTGGCTCTTGTGCATGGCGCCCACCGCTTCCTCGGCGCTGCTGCGCACGGCGCTCATCATGCGTTCGATCTCGCCGGTGGACCCCTGAGTGCGATGGGCCAGGGCACGGACCTCGTCCGCCACCACGGCGAAGCCGCGGCCCTGTTCGCCTGCCCGGGCGGCTTCGATGGCGGCATTGAGCGCCAGCAGGTTGGTCTGCTCGGCGATCCCGCGGATCACCTCCAGCAATTTGCCGATCTCGCGCACCTGGCCTTCCAGGGTCTGCACCTTCTGGGTCGAGTCGGTGATCTCGCCGGTCATCACCGCCATGGCCTGGGCGGCCTGCTGCACCTGCTCGCGACCCTGCTGGGCTTCGCGGCTGGTGTCCTGGGAGGCGGTGGAGGTGGAGGCGGCATTACGCGCCACCTCTTCCACAGCGGCGGTCATCTGGTTGACTGCAGTGGCAGCCTGCTGCACCTCGTCGTGCTGGCGGACCTGGCCACGCGAACTCTCCTCGGTCACCGCGTGCAATTCCTCGGCAGCCGCGGCGAGCTGGCTGGAGGCACCGGCCATCTGCTGCACGGTGTCTTTCAGGCTCCGCTGCATGCCGCCGAGGGCCTGCAGCAGCTGGCCGACTTCGTCGCGGCGACTGCTCTGGATCGGCTGGGTCAGATCGCCCTGGGCGACGCGCTCGGCGCTGCCCACCGCCTGGCGGATGGGCGAAACGATCAGGCGCGTGATGACGATGCTCAGCGCCAGGGCACAGAGCGTGGCCAGCAGCAGCCCCAGGCCGAGTGCCCAGACCGCTTTCTGGTAGGCAGCATGCGCGGCGTCGCCGGCTTCGGCGCTCTGGCGCTTGTTGGACTGAATCATGATCTTGAACGAGGCCATGGTCTTGCGGTAGGTGGGTTGCACCTGCTCGTTCAACAGCTTGGCGGCACCGGCTACGTCCTTGGCGGCCAGCCGCGCCAGGATGGCGTCGGTACCGGCGATATAGCTCTTCCAGTCCTGCTCGAAGGCATCACCGGCCTGCTTTTCATCGGCCTGCAGCGGCGTGGTGCGATAGGCGGCGAAGGGTTTTTCGGCATCGGCCTGGTTGTCGCGCAGGGAGGTGATGACGGTCTGGAGTTCGCTCTGGGGTGCCTCGCCGTAGGCCATGGACAGCACGCGGAACAGATCGCGGTTGTGGCCGATGACATTGCTCTTGGCATCGTTGAGCAGGCTGATGGAGAGCAGCGTGTCGCCCAGCACGTTATCCAGCTGGGCGTTGACGCTGCGGATACCGCTGAAGCCGACGGCGCCGATGCCCAGGGTGATGGCCGTGCACAGGCCAAAGGCCATGGCGAGTTTCTTCGCCAGTGCCAGATTGTTGAACCAGACCATGGAGCCTTCCTTTCTGCGAGGGGGGTATCAGCCAAGTTGCGCTGGATACCCTCGCTATCGGCACCAACAGTCCGACCTTTAGGTGGGCCCGGAGCGTTCGATTCCGCCTTCAACCGCGTCCATAGAGGCTATCAAGCAGCCGATTGGCCCTCAGGGCATCCGCCAGACCGGCCAGTTCCGGTCGCGGTTGGCCGAGCAGCTGGTCGAACACCGCCTGGGCGCCCTGGGGCACGCCGGGGTCCACGCCCTCGGCCAGCACCTGGCGATTGCCCTTGGCGTCGTGCAGCACCAGGCGCCCCGCGGAAAGCTCCAGGGTTCCCTCGCTACCGTCCAGACGAATGGCCAGCCGCGGACCGCGCAGGGTGGCGCTGGCGCGCAGATGAATCGGCAGATCACCGGCCTGGAGCAAGGCCTCGCCGCCATGATCCAGCGGCCAGCGCGGATCGCGGTCCAGTCGGCTATGGACGACCGTCAGGGCCTCATCGCATAGCCAGGCACTGAAATCCAGCAGGTGCACGGCCAGGTCGCCAAAGGCGCCATAGCCCATGCGGTGCTCGTCCAGATGCGCCGGCCAATCGCTGAGCCAGCCCTCCAGCAGCCCTGGGTGGCCGGCGGTCAGTGACAGGTGGCTGAGGCTACCGATGGCACCGTCCCGTGCCCGCTGGCGCAACAGCTGCAGGGCCGGGTCGGTGCGCAGATAGAAGCCGCTGAAGCAGGAGCGCCCGGCGAGCTGATCGGCCAGGGCGGTGGCGCGGGCTGCCGAGACGGCCAGCGGCTTTTCCACGAACAGGTGCCGGGCGCGCGGGAGCAGGGCGGTCACCGCCGCCTCGTGATCCTCGATGGCGGTGGTGACGAAGGCCAGGTCCACCTCGGGCAACCGGGCGAAGTCATCTACTACCGGCAGACCCTGAGTGGCAGCGAGGCGCCGGGCGCGGGCGGGATCGCGTTCGCTGGCCACCGCCACTACCCGCACGCGCGGATCGACCAGGCTGGTGTCCAGATAGTCCTGGGCGTGGATCTGTTCGCAACCGACGATGGCGACGCTGAGCATGACGAGGGGTCCTCTAACGGTAACTGTTCCGTTATGGACCCCTTATCGCCCGCTAAGCTTCCCCGATCAGACCGGCTGGTAGGCCTTGCCGAAACGGTTGGCCAGGAAGGCCTCCATGTCCACCTGCTCCTGGGCGATGAAGCCGCGCTGCGGCAGCTTGCCTTCGCGGAACAGATCCAGGGCGGTGCAGATGCCGGCCGCGGTGGTGATCTGGATGGCACTGGTCAGGCGACCGTCGCGCTCGGCGGCGAAGATCTTGCGGCTGAACACCTCCTGCACCAGCTTGCCACCGCGCATCCCGCTGACGGTGACGAACACCAGCACCACGTCCTGCATGGTGGTGGGCACGGCGCCGCGCAGGATGTTCTTGAGTTGCTCCTGGTCACCGGCCAGGCGCAGGTCTTCCAGCAGGAACTTCATCAGGTCGCGGTGACCGGGATAGCGCACGGTCTTGTAGTCCAGGGTTTCCACCTGGCCCTGCAGCGTCTCGCAGAGGGTGCCCAGGCCGCCCGAGGTGTTGAAGGCCTCGTATTCCACGCCGTCCAGGGAGAAGTGCTCCAGGCCTTCCAGCGGCTGCACCAGTTGCAGCTCGCCGTTGCGCACGGCTTCGCAGGGGTGGCAGTACTCGTTGACCAGGCCGTCGACGCTCCAGGTCAGGTTGTACTTCAGGGCATTGGTGGGGAATTCCGGCAGGGCGCCGACACGCATCTTCACCTCGCGCACGCTATCGAAGCGCTTGGCCAGGGAGTGCGCGGCGATACCGATGAAGCCGGGTGCCAGACCGCACTGGGGCATGAAGGCATTGCTCGCGCCTTCGGCCAGTTGGCGGATGGTCTTGGTCGCCTTCACGTCTTCGGTCAGGTCGAAATAGTGGGTGTTGGTGGCCTTGGCCGCCTGGGCCACCGGAATCGCCAGATGATAGGGCAGGGCATTGAGCACTACGTCCTGATCGTCCAGGGCCGCCGCCAGAGCGCTGGCGTCGGCGGTATCCAGGGTCCGGGTCTGCACGCCCAGGGCGGCGATGGCTGCCAGGGCGCGCTCGTCGCGATCCGCCACCGTCACCTGGTAGTCGCCACTGGCGTGCAGCAATTGCGAAATGGTGTAGCCGATATGGCCGGCGCCGAGCAGGGTGACTTTCATGGCGGGATCCTCCGTGGTTGAGGCTCCAGCTTAGAAAGCGGCGCTGTCAGATGTGAGCGTCAGAGCGTCGAATCGTTGTGCTTTATTTGACGAAACGGCGGAGTATTCGTCGTTTCGACGAGACGGCTCGCGGCTTACCCGAGTTGCCGCCCCAACAGGCTATCGATGTCTCCGTAGGTTGGGTTGAGACGGCTCTATCGTCGAAGCCCAACATGGCGAGCCCCGAGGCGATGTTGGGCTTCGCTGCGCTCAACCCAACCTACCGCGCACCGGCATGGCCGCAACTGGTGCTGTACCGGATCGGCATCACGGCTCTTTCGCTACCTACCCCGGCACCACCCGCAACAGCTGACCGTCCTCACCATCGGTAAGCAGCCAGAGATTGCCGTCCGGGCCGCTGTGCACGTCGCGCAGACGCTGGTCCAATTCCTGGAATAAAAGCTCCTGCTGACCAGGCATACCCTCCACCAGCGGTATCCGCCGCACCGACTTCTCTCGCAGCGCCGCCACGAACAGACTGCCGCGCCAGGCGGGAAAGCCCTGGCCGTCGTACCAGGTCATGCCCGCGGGCGCGATCGACGGCGTCCATTCCAGCAGCGGTGGGGTGATGCCCGGCAACTCGCGAAAGGGCGAGATGCGCGCGCCGGTGTAGTCCACGCCGCCGGTGGTCAGCGGCCAGCCGTAGTTGGCGCCCGCGCGGATCAGATTGAGTTCGTCACCGCCCTTGGAGCCGTGCTCGTGCTCGTACAGCGCCTGGCGCTCGGCCACCCAGACCAGACCCTGGGGATTGCGATGGCCGAGGCTGTAGATCTCCGGCAGGGCGCCGGGTCGCTTGAGGAAGGGATTGTCCGCCGGCACCTGGCCGTCGCGGGTGATGCGCACGATCTTGCCCAGGTGGGTATTCAGGCGCTGGGCATCGGTGCGCTCGACGTTGCCATCACCCAGGGCGATGGCCAGGGTGCCGTCGCCGAGCAGGGCCATCCGCGCCCCGAAGTGCTGCCCGAAGGCCTTGGCCGGCTGGCTGGTGAACAGCGGTTGGACGTCCTGCAGGCGTCCGCCGTCCAGCCGGGCGCGCACCACCTTCAAATGATTGGCCTGGCGCGTGCCGGTCGCATGGGAGAGATAGATGAATTGGTTGCCAGCGAAATCCGGGTCTGGCAGCACCTCGAACAGACCGGCCTGGCCTTCGGTATAGAGCTCGGGCAGTCCGCTCACGGCTTCCGCCTGCAGCCTGAGGCGGCCGGCACCGTCCGGTACCAGCAGCCGCAAGCGCCCGGTGCCCTCGGTCAGGAGCGCCCGGCCATCGGGCAGGAAGGCCAGCGACCAGGGTCTATCCAGCCCGGTCGCCACCGTCTCGATCCGGTAGGTCGGCGCCGCCAGCGCCAGCGGAACCGCCAGCAGGGCCAGCCACGCCAGCCAGGCCCAGCGGCCGGAAGCTTTAGGTAACGCTTGAGGTCTGTTCCGGGTACCCGCTTTCGCTAGCATCTGCCTCTCTCCAAGGGATCTTCCGACCATGCCCCAACCGCTCTGGCGCGCCCTGTTGCAACCGCGCACCCTGCTGGCGTTCGCCGCGGCCCTGCTGCTGACCACCGCCTGGGGCAGCCTGGTGCAGACCCAGTACAACCTGGCGGCCCTCCAAGGACTCGGCCAGCCGATCAACCTGGCCACGCGCGGGCGGACCTCGCTGGATGATCTGCTGGGCTTCGGACCCGTCTATGCCGCCATCGTGCTCGCCGCTTGGTTACCAGCCTTTGCCGCGGCCCTCTGGCTGGGTCGTCACGGCGGTTCCTATCGCGCCTGCCTGCTGCCGCTGGCCAGCAGTCTCAGCCTGATCGCTGCCATCCGCCTGATCGACGCCTTCGCGCCCATGCCGGTGCTTATCTACGCCACGCGCACCCTGGAAGGGCTGCTGGCGATGGCCGTGGGTGGGTCGCTTGGCGGGCTGCTGTTCATCTGGCTGGCGCGCTCGGTGCTCCCGCGCTAGGGGAGGGCGCTCAGGACGAGGTCAGCTTCATCAGCACCAGCCCGCTGACGATCAGCGCGGCGGCCAGGATGCGCAGCGGACTCGCCGCCTCGCCCAGCACCAGGATGCCGACCATGAAGGCGCCGATCGCGCCGATACCGGTCCAGATCGTATAGGCGGTGCCCAGCGGCAGGCTGCGCATGGAGATCGACAGCAGCGCTACGCTGGCCACCATGGCGACCCCGGTGATGATCGTCGGCGTGAGGCGGGTGAAGCCCGCGGATTGCTTCATGTAGAACGCCCAGACCACCTCGAGCAGTCCCGCGCACACCAGATAGAACCAAGCCAACGACGGCCTCCTGTAAAACCGGGCCGTCCCGGAACGCTGCCCACCAATCGCCGGGGTCGTCCCCGGGGGCCAAGAGAAGAGGGCGGCAAGTTGCCTTACCACCTGATCGATGCCGTTATCCTAGCCGTTCATGGCCGCGCCTTTCGACCCAACCTGGTCAGGCGCACCCGTCCGCTAGCGCGGCTGGCAGATCTGCGTGGCGATCCCGTCGAATTCCCGACCGAAACTGGCCCGCTCGGCCGCGCTGAGAAAGCCCTGCTGCCTGACCAGGTCATCGGTCTGGCTACGCACCGCGGCGATGCGTTCGCTGAAGGCCGTCGCCTGCTCCTGACTGATCCGCCGCGCCTTGCGCGCCGTGCTCACATCCGCCAACAGCACATTGGCGCGCAGCGAGATATGCGCCTGCCGCGGATCCGTGATCGATCCGCCAAGTTCGCCCGGCACGGCGCGCTGTTCTGCCAGATTGCAGCTCGGCAGGCCGAGGTCGTCCTGCCGAACCGGCTCCCGGGTACAGGCGCCCAGGGCGAGGGGCAGCAGCAACAGGGGAATCAGGGATTTCATCCAGGTCTCCTCGGGGTGGCCGTAGTGGAGACCTTGAGAGCCCGGTTCGGGCGCTTCGTTCAAGCCGGGCTCTGCGCCAGGCCTTGGCAAAGTCCTGAGGCTAGTCGTCTCGCCGCGCCTGCCGTTCCAGCGCCGCCAGCTGCAGCCGCGCCCCTTCGGCCACCGGGCCCCTGCCGACCGCACTGCTCTGCAGCAGCGACAGATTCAGGGCGTGAGCAGCTGCCTCTATCCCTGGACGGATGGCATGGCCGGCCTGGGCCAGGGCGGTGTCTTCGGTCAGGAGCGGAGCGGCGAGAAAAAGGGTGACCGAGCTGGTCAGGAGGTATCTCATGAGGCGTCCTTGCGAGGTGATCCCAGGGTATCGGCATCCGGCCGGCTGGTTGGATCGGGTCTAGGGGCAGAGCTTAGATCAGAATCGCGAGTGGGGTAGTGATAATGGTCAGAGAAATCACGCCGGCAATCTGGCGAAGGTCCTTTCACGAACGGTCTGTGCATCTTGGAAAGGCTTGAGCGACAGCCAGAAACAGCAAAGCCCGCGCGATGGCGGGCTTTGCTGAGGTTCACGCGACGGTGAACGGGAGATGGCGCACTCGGCGGGATTCGAACCCACGACCCCTCCTTCGGAGGCCAATACGGTACAGGAATCTTGACTGGCGGTAAGCGTTCAAAAATGCCTCAAAGTGCCGTACTGCAAGGGTTTAGTCTTTTAGCGTGCCTTGCAGTTTAGGGCTAATAGTGACATCTGGGGGCGGTTACCCTTGGCACAAAAAACGAAATCCGGGATATCGATTTTGACCACTAGCCAGACCCTGATACGTCCTACCGTCTTCTCATTGAGCCAAAGCTTTGCTCGCGACACGCAGCGGGATGGGCCAAGTACGCTCACCGGTGGGCGTGGAGCTTAACGGATCGCTAGCACTTGGCGCTGCTTTGGCTCCAGCGGCGTGTGGTATGCACGACTTCAGCCTTGCTGCGCCTGAGCCTGAGTTCGTACCAACCTATTTCTTGTCCTGGGCGTTTACATATGCGCAACCCAAGCATGGGCTGGTCAAAAGTTACCGGCACCTATCTATGCGTGTAGGACTTTGCTCTTGCAGGAGGCAACAGAGTCGCAAGCAACAAGATTTGCGGGCGAGAGGCGTTGCGGCTAGCTCACTCGTCCTTGGCGTTTACGTCGGCAGAGACTTTGCCAAACGACTCCCAGTGGCCAACCAGCTCATCTACGCTATCAGGGATGCGCGGAGATTTACTGAGCACTAGGCAACGGGTAGTGCCTACGTACTCTTCAAGCAGATAGAGCGTGTCCCCAACGTCGACGCCCATCTCCTGCAGAACGTCGTCGGGTGGGCGAATAGCACCGTCGCCGTGCCAGTCCTCAATCACTACATGATTCCGCATGGTGACCTCAGGCATGGCTTGTTTCCTGCTCGGTAAGTTGCTGTTGGAAGAACAGTCCGCTGAGTACGACGTGGCGAGCGGTCTCCATTGGCTGCAAGTCGCTGCAATGCAGGGGCAGGTTTCTGCCAGCGAGCGGTTAGCGGATTTCTACGCCTGGAGTTTCGACGCGCCGCCGGATCCTGATGGTGTGATGTATAGGTTCTGGCGAGATAGGGCGCTTTCTCAGGGAGGGACTGGTCTGAAATCCGCTGCACCGTGAGGGTGGATGTCAATTAGCCATGATGCGAGAATAAGATGCACGCTCATGGATGTATTCGTAGCGTTTCAAATCAAGGAAACCCCTCCCAATGGCTCTGAGCAGTATCCAGGTTGGCGTGTTAGAACAGGCGGTCTTGAACTATCAATTTCCGCTTGATTATTACGATTTCAAGCTCGCTCCGACGGCCAATCCGCGAGTGGCTTTGAACGTGCAGGAGCTTGAGTCAGTAATCGCTGCGCAGTTGAGCTCCTGTATTCCGGGCGCTGTCGAGGAGGGGCTGGCTAACGTTATCTATTGGGGAAACGCTAGCGCTGGATATCGCGACGATCGCTTCAACCGGTTTCTCAAAACGATCAAACCCTTTCATCCATACGCTGACTTTTGCTCGCTCCACAGTTCGGGCACCTTGTCCCTGGGGAGCATCAAAAAGCTTGGCTACCCCGCCTACTCAGGTATTTCCTTTGTTTCCAAAGTCCTGATGTTTCTCGATCCACTGAATTTTTGTGTGCTCGATTTGCAGATCAGTAAATTGGCAGTGCCCGGCCGCTCTGTGCCCAGAGCGCTGGATACGTTAAAGGTTTATCCAACCAGCATCCCTATCACCGTGCACAACGAAAAGGTGTATGACCTCTGGCGTGAGGAGTGTCGGAGTATCAGCGGCACCTACTATGCAGGCAAGTATCGGGTTGCTGATATCGAGCGTGGTTTTTTTGAGTTGATCCGCAGCGGAAAACTCAACGATGCGCTCGGCATTTACACCGATTTTTGATGCCTCTCTTCTTCTGCCTGTGAGTATCGCCATGCAGCTTTTCGAGCGATTCCCGCCAGCCGGCTTGCAGATGCCGCCATTGGTATTGGGCGGCAGTCTACCGTTCGTGTACCCAGTAATGTGCCCTATGTGGTGGATAACCTGTGGGGGTCACTGCGGCCGAAAAAAATGCCGTATCGCCGCCACGCGATTTACGCCGGTTGGTGTCATACCTGACAAGATCTTCGTCCTGCAGGCGATGGATAACCTGTAGCCATTGATCTGCGGTCCATCCGAGTTCTGCGCCGGCAATGCCCGTCGGAGGCTAATGCGGTACAGAAGTATTGGGCGGCGGAAGGCGTTCAAAAATGTCTCTAGGTGCCGTACGGCAAGGTTTTCGCCTTTTGCTGCGCCTAGCAGTTTAAGGCAGATAGCGGCATCTGAACGTGGTTATCCTTGGCACAATAAACGAAATTTGGGGTATCGTTTTTTTGACTATTGGCCAGGCCCTGATGCGTCCTACCGTCTTCCATTGAGCTTGAGCTCTGTTTGCGGTCCGCGGCGAGCAAAGTAGCGCAATGCTCTCACCGGTGGGCTTAGAGCGTTAACGGAGCTTAGGTGCGTTTTGGACCCGTCGGTGCGTGTGATGCAAGGCTAAGTCGTGCCGCTTCTGAGCTCGCTAACCTATCGCAGGTTCTAGGCTGTCACATAGGCGCAACCCAAGCATGGGGCTGGCCAAATTATCGGCGCATGGCGGACCCTGCTTTGGCAAAAGGCAATGCCAGAGTCGTAATCAAGGACACTTGCGGGCAAGTGGCTTTGCAGTTAACTCACTCGTCCTTGGCGTTTATCTCGGCGGAAAGTTTGCCAAATGGTGCCGAATGGCCAATTAGCTCATCCACACGATCAAGTATTCGTGGTGGCTTACTGAGGACTAGGCAGCGGGCCGTACCCACATACTCCTCAAGGAGACAGAACGTGTCCCCAACGTCGACGCCCATTTCCTGCAAGACCTGGTCAGGAAGCCGAACAGCACCGTCGCCGTTCCAGTCTTCGAGAACCACATGGTGCTGCATCATGACTCTTAGAACGGTTAAATGGATGTCCGCAGGGGGAGGCGACGGAGCTGTTGCCAACGAAGCCCCGCGGCGCAGATCGAAAGCATAGCAAAACTCTAGCGAGGAATGTTGCAATCACCGTTTAGGAATGGCTCCTGTCACTTTTCTGGGCAATCGCACCGGCCTTTCAGAAACCCAGGCTTATCCAATGATGCTTAGCGCAGGTGCAGGTATTTGACTAAGCAGCTAATACCAATTCCTGCAAAGGCTGCGGTTCGGCCGTTCCAAGCGGCGAATGCGAAATTTCCGGATTCGGATTCAGGAAGCGGGTTATAAGGCCTGTCCTCTGCTGAGGTCTGCTGACCGAGATCGCGGCTTACGGTGCGCCGAGGTCTTCACTATCAAAAAACCCCGATTCAGTCTCACTCGAGCTGATCCGAACGACGTGATTTCGGGACCTTGGAAAGGTTGGCGCTGACCTGCGGATCCCATTCTCAATTCCCAATGTGGGAGTTGATCAAATTTGCAGTACAGGCGTTAGCACAGCCGAGCATCCGGTTATCTTGGTATGTCGTATCTAGTCGGGAGAAAAGCTGATGAGATGTTTGTTTATGGTGTTGCTTAGCGGAGGCGCCGGGCTTTGCCTAAGCAGCCAGTACGAATTTCCGCAATGGCTACTTTGGGCATTGCTGACGCTAGGGACCGCGGCGTGGGGTTTTGCTAGGTGGACGGAATGGAAGGATTCTAAAAAAGGACTTAATCATGATGACTTGCGTTGATCATGATTGGATTGCATGACATCTTCAAACGGCAAAGTTCTACAGATTTCAACTCGGAAGATTTGATGAAATGGAGTTTTTATAGCTTAGGGAGTTATCGTGATGCGCAAAAAGCGTTCAGTAAAGAAGCACTTGGTCCAGTCCAACTCAGGACATTACAAAAGGGTGCTTGAGCGGGCGATTGATGTCTTTGGTAACCGAGAACTGGCTGAGGAATGGCTTGGCCGACCTTGCAGGTACTTTAATGGTGAATCACCATTGGCAATTATCGCTGATCCGGTAGGATTGCAGGTCGTCGAGGCTTACCTGCAGCGCATCGATCACGGCGTATACCACTGAAATTGCAAAAAAATGCCTGCCAAATGTTCCGGCTCAATTTTTGACTTCGGCGCGAGTGATCATCCGGTGCCGGCCGTTTGGATTTGTCACGCGCCAATGGTAGTGCCGCTTGCTTCCCGGATCGACTACAACTAATCAATCAGATCTTACCCTCTCCTGACTCAGCGAGGTGTGGCCCTTCAGTCGAGCACTGCCTATCTTGTTGATGTTGCTCAAAGGTCATACCGTTAAAGCTGATCCAGTTTCGCATCCTTGCTAAATTGAGACATGAATCGCCGCAGCGCTGTCGATGAGCTCAATCTGTTAGACCACCTTTGGACTCCACTCGGTTTTATCGCTGCTTCATCTGCAGCATGGTGTCTCGCAACTTGGAATAGCAGTGCTTACTGAAGGTCTGCCACGGGGTCTCATTCCAAAACCAGTCATCTGGCAGCAGCTAGGTTCTACTAGGTAGGCATCGAAAACCCGCGCATGCGCGGGTCGCGTCTGTACGCGATTAGGGGATTTGGCTCTCCCACTATGGAGGTGAACCCTTTGTAGAGCGGTAACCACATGAACCGAAAAACGCTAATTTCTCTGGCCATAGAGCAAGGCCAATCCGGCCAAGTAGTGGGGGATATCCTTGATGTCCTTTGTGCACACCCAGATCTGATCGACTTGCCACGTATGGTGGCAGGGCTGCTGCGCGCATTGCGTATATCCGAGCTTGGTTCACCTATCAGAATAGGGAGCTGTGACCCGCTCGTGTGGCGAGAGGTATGCCTGTGGATTGTCTCGCTGAGCAGACAGCCCCAAATCTCGGAGCGTTTGGGGAACCGCTTCTGGTTGGGAACACCACCACCTATTCGAAACCCAGTACTGAGCAAGGGGGTGAAAAAGTATGGGTTCCCTTATGCAGCGCTGTGGCATGCGCCACGAGATACGGAGAATGCACCAGACTACGACCGCCTGGTCGCTCAGCTACTCGCGGCAACGCGGACCCCTAGGCAGTCGCCACTGTCTGCTCAGCGGTATGCCGCGTTTCTAGATTTGAGGTGGTTGTGCGAAACGCGTCATCTGATCATTCCCCCTGAACTGAGGGTTTGGGGGGATACAGCCAGCTTCGTGGCGGCATGTCGAGGTTTCTCAGCACCCGATTCTAGGTCGGAGAATGCAGATCGGTTCGCATCTATTACTCGATTGGTTCGTTACAGCCAGGGGGAGGAGCCGCCAACGAGATCAGGCGGCGGCGGTATCCGCGGCCGGCGCGGAAAACCGGTCGCTCTAGAATTGACGCATTTCATTGCTGAGGATCGCGATGGTTTTGCATTGGGCGATCCAGATGATCCTGACCAGTTGCCGGGTCATTATCAAATCCTCACCCAGCCCCCGACTACTGATACCGACATAGCTGAGTTAGCTCCAGATGAGTTGAGCCCTGTTGCTGAAATCTGGGTGCTGGACGATATGTGTGCAGAGCGGCCTTTTGTTGCTGATCTGCTCAGCCAGAAGAGCATCGAAAATCACATAATACGAAGTCGCCAGCAGTTGCCGTTCACATATACACAATTCACGCTGACAGAGCTGAGGGATCTGCTGTTCGGTGCCAGTGATATGTTTGAGGAATGTCGGAAGGCGCTAACTCATAGCCAGAATAAGGTGCCACTTCAGCTGCGGATGGAAGCCATCCTAATGCTGCACATAAGCCTCTGGCTCGGACAGGCTCCATACCAGGTCGTTCAGCTAACGGTGGTTGATCGAGAAACAGATTGCATCGACGGTATGTTCCTATTGAGAGGGGCGGTCTCGCAGTTCTGCGTTCCTGTTCGTCATCCTGAATTGGCGGGAGATGAGCGTTGGCAGGCTAAATACGGATTTCGATCTTCACAGGCCCGGCTGCTACTGCCTGATCTGGCCGGAAGCTCTGCTTTGATAGCAGTGCTATTGCGACATTTTCCTCGCACGTCAGATTATGTTTTTACCCATCAGGCCGAAGAGCTGGTCGCAGAAGTCAGGAAGATTCTCTCGGTTCTAGGCAAGAGCGATCCCAGATACACCCTGAGCAAGGTCAGGAATTACTTGTTCTATCAGATCGCCGCGGACACTCAAGACGTAGCTATCGCTGGAATGCTGTCTGGCGTTCGCGTGCCTTCCGCACAAACGCCACAGTATTACCTGCAACCTAGGGCCAGCCATTTAAAGCACATCTACAGTTCTTCTCTGGGACGCGTCCTACAACGTGTCTATGCCTGTGCTGGCTTAGCGTACCAATTGCCAGAAATGGATAAGGTCGATCAGCACGGAAGTGTGGGCGCCACGCACTGCCTATTGACCGAGACGATTGCATCCAATGTAAGAGCCATGGCGAACATCCTGCGTAAGAAGCCGTCATCGACTCTTGTTCACCAGATTACGTGGCATAACGTCTACACCCTATGGGTTGTGCAAATGTTCATGCTATCTACGGGCTGCCGGGCGATCAGCAACCCGTTGCGGTTAGTCGACGAATTTGATTCGCTACTAAGGATTGGCGCTATAGCTGACAAGGACAACGGCGATCGGCACATGAGCCGGCTGGTCTGGGTGCCTGAAATGCTGCAACGGCAATTGGCCCACTACCTCGCACATTGCACGGCTATCTCGAAAGTGCTTCTCTCTGGCTCCTCGGAGGATCAAGAGCGATGGTCTCGCGGGTTCTTTCTCTCGCACAGTGATAGCGGAGTCCGCCGCATAGAGATCAGGCCCGCCACTCTTTACCTGTATATGGAGCAGGTGGCTGATTACATCCCACATCGGGTCAATGCTTACCGAAAATTTGTACGTACAGAGCTGTTCGAGCGTGGCTGTCCTGCAGAGGTCCTTGCTGCATTTATGGGGCACTGGCTGCGCGGAGAGGAGCCTCAAGACCCGTATTCATCGTTTTGTCCCGCAGCCTATGCCGGGGTGGTGGGTGATTGGATAACGCAACTGCTGAAAACACTGGGCTGGTACGTTCAGGGAAGTCGGTGGGGGCGATGAGATGACACGTCTGAGCGAGCAGGAGGTTGAGTATTTATGGTCTGCAGAACCTTATGAGCCGGACTGGAGAGGAATGGTTCGTGAGCGTTTGAGGCGAATCGCTGAAGAATGTGGAGTGCCACTGGGACAGTGGTTACTGGGTGCATGTGCCATTCGAGACATCACTGTCGAGCATGTACGCGAGTTGGAGGCTCAATTAGGAACTGATCAGGCGTTGCGTAACATGCTGCGAAGCATTACCCAGCGGGTGCGGAACCACCTCCCCAGATTCCCACTGGCGCGCCTGGCCATCGCGGTTGAACGTCCCGCAAACCCGTTCAACCCAGATATGTACACCGCTGAGCGATTACGCCTCAGCCGTCAGTTGCTCAGGGCCTTACAGATGGGTTACCGGCGCGATCTCGAGTCGCTCCATCCTCCACAGCGCGTCGGACTACTGCTGATGAGCGCTGCCTATAGCGGTGGGTTGCTGGATATCGCTCAGCTGGATGCTCTCGTTTCAGTACCCTTGGAGCGGATCGAATGGCTGGCGGGTGTGCCTGAGGTAAGGCTTCCTTTATCGCTTCGTGGCAAGCGAGAGGCCGAGCACAGACAGTGGTTCCCGGATCCGGCGACGCTGATGTTGATGTTTCGGTGCGCGGACGATCTTCGCTTATTGAAAGAGCAGCTGCAGCGTAGAGGGGGCACGCTCCGATGCGTTAACGCATTTTTGACGTCATCTGGGATGCCCGTTAAAGATCTCCCGGGCAGTCCGAGAGAACTACTGGAGCTGCTACGTATGCAGGTGCAGTTGCACCTGCCTCAGATGATAGTCAATTTTGCCTGCCGACAGATGTTCGTGTCCCATTCACTGCGCCCTTCCTCATGGGGAGAGATATTTGGGGTCGCCGGACTAGATGACCCTGCTAATGCTTATGGAAGAAGTGCTAGTGGGGAGGCTGAAATAGAGGAGGGGGCGGACGCGCCAGATTGGTTACTGGAGATATGTCAAAAGATTCGCTCGGAACAATGCATTGAGGCACCCCAAGATGCCAGTGAGCTTCAGCTCTTAGTGACGGAGTGGGCAGGCTGCATGCTCTCTCGGGGCTCGGTATATGGAAACAGTATCGGCCGATCGACAGTCGCCCGCTATGTTCGACTGCTAGGGCAGGCGTTCGAACAGCTAGATGGTCTGACGGTATTCAGACTGGAGCCAGATGCACTGGAAAACATTTATGAAGGTTTGCTCGAGGCCCAGACCAGCGATGGCAAGCGCCGGACTCTGGCTAGAGCAATTTATGAGTTTCATACGTTTCTGGAGCGCCATCACCATTATCCTCCCATCAGCCCCTTTGCAGTATTGGGTATCGGCCAAGACGTCTCAAGTGTTGATGCACGTATCCTCTCCGAAGATCAGTATCAGGCGGTTTCACGCGCTATTGATACCTGCGGGCTGGAGCTTCGAACACCACGTTTGGTGACAGCGGCCAAGTTATTCCTAATCTTAGGATTCCGGCTAGGCTTGCGGCGTAACGAAGCCCTGAAGCTACGGCTATGCGATATACATTTTCCCTTGCTAGCAGCGGATTGCAGCGAACGCATTCACCAGCGTCAACCAAATATGCGCAAACTGTCTCCACCAGAGCTTGTTCATCTTGACTTGCCCATTGACATGCTCATTCGACCTCACGCCCTGCGCGGCCTGAAAACACAAAACTCGGTCAGAAGACTGCCCCTTTTGATGCTGCTAGAGCCTGATGAGCTTGCTTTGTTGATGAGCTGGTGCCAGCAACGTCAGGCAGAGGAAGGTAAAAAGCCATTTTCGGAGTTTCTGCTCTGTATCCCAGAGTTGAGATCACAGTGGATAAGCGAAAGCACTTTAATGCCGGCATTACATGCCTGCATGCGCGCTGTGACGGGTTCGGACGTCATTCATTACCACCATCTGCGCCACTCATGCGCAACCTGGCTGATGCTCAAGCTGAGCGGTTTAGTTACAAACGTCACACCGAAGCTTATTTTCGATGATCTACCGCAGACCAGCCGGTGGCTGCAGGATCTAGAAAGATTGCGTGCTGGGCTAGCACCACCCGGTGGCGGGCCAACACGGCGTGTGGGCCACGTGGTCAGCGCCTTGCTCGGCCATAGCAGCCCGAAGGTGTCGCTCCTGCACTATGTTCACTGCCTCCCGCAGATGTTGGCACTAGCCTGGCAGTGGAACCCTAAAGCCTGGCTGTTTAGCGCGTACAATGTAGCGTCGATTGCACAGGTGAGTCTGCCTACGATGGAGGCGTCTTCGGAAGCTGAGCACCTTCTGAAGGTTATCGGTCGGGTCAGGTCTCTCAGAGCGCTTAGGCGGACTCGAAAAGCTGTAATGCGTCCAGTCGCGCAGTTCGTTGAGCAAAACTGGGCGATAGAGCGAGTTTGCCAAATCGAGTCCATGCTGGCCTATGCCTCCTATGCGGAGGAAGCCAATCAGCAGGTTAATCTGGATTGGCTGGAGTTTTCTCAAGAGGATCGGGCTTTGATGCTCGATCGGGCGCGTTATATACGAGGTTTGGCACAGAGCTCTTTGTCTAGTAATGGCAACAAGCACCGACTGCGTTTTTCGTTACACACCAATGCGCCATCGCTAGTGCCGATGCCGCCGCGCCATGGGGGGCGCAACTCAGTAGCTGTTTACGCGCACTGTCTATACACGATCTTGGAAGGCGCCGAAGGCGATCGCGCCAATCGAGTTCTAGATGACTTTGTAGAGCGAAGCTGGTTCTCGGAAAGCACTCTGCGCTTTTACCGTAACCGTGATGAGGACCAGGCACGGGACTACTTGTGGCTGCTGAATGCGCTAGGCATTCCTGCGCGGTCGATTGAGCTGATCGTTTATGACAGGCGAAAGCCGAGAGCGAGCAAAGCATATTGGCGCCGCGTGCTTGGACTCCCCCGGAAGCCAGTCGCGCTGCTCCAGCCGGAGAATACAGAGGTGGAGAATCTGCATTTAGGCATTCGCGCCACACTGGAGCTCCAAGATGGATTGCAGCAGAACAGGCATTCAGGCGCGGCCTTACGTTACCTGCTGCTGATGGCTTCCATCGACTGGCATTTTCGCGCCTGACCAGGTCCGGAGGACATTCAGCCTTCCGGATCATCCTGCAACTCTAGCAAGTCTCCCACTTGGCAGTTCAGGTACTGGCAGATCGCTTCGAGGTCCTTGAGCTCTACCCTCTGCGCGGTCTCGTGATACAGCCGCGTGAGGGTTCCGCGGTTGATCCCGGTGTCCCTGACTACGTCACTGATCTTCAGTTTCCGCTCGCCCAGTAAGCGAGACAAATGGCACTTGACCATCCTAATCTCCAAAAATGATCTGCAGAAGATCATTTTGTCCTTGCAAAGCTCAAAATGAGCGTTATATTGATCTTCAGGAGATCATTATGAGTAGTCAGTAGCTCATAAGAATCCGCTGTCGTTCAATTTAGCAGAGAGGGCATATCCATGTCTCACACATACCTGACTACCGAAGAGCTGGCCACGCGCATGAAGTACGACGCGCGCACCATCCGTAATCGCTTGAAAGACTCAGTCCTGCTCGAAGGGATTCACTACTTCCATCCCTTTGGCGGCCGCAAGATCCTTTTCATATGGGAAGCCGTCGAAGAAGACATGCAGAAATTCTCGCGGGCTTCTGGGCTGGTTCCGATGGCTGGTGGAGGTATCTGCCATGGGTAAGGTTCGCGCCCGCGCTGACAACGAGAAGTTGTTCTTTGACTTCACCTACCTGGATCAGCGGTGCCGCGAGCAGACTACGTTGCCTGATACGCCTGCCAACCGTAAAAAGCTGGAGAAGATCCTGGAGCGCATAGAGGCGGAAATCACCCTCGGCTGCTTCGACTACGCCACCTACTTCCCTCAAAGCAGCAAGGTGCAAGAGATCAGTCGGCTGCAGGCTGGCTGTGCATCACTGAAAACACCACTTTTCAAGGATTTTGCCGAATTGTGGTTTGAGGAGATGAGGGTCGAATGGCGTGATACGCACGCCAAAACCGTGCGCCTTACCCTTGATAAGCACTTGCTGCCTGAGTTCGGCAAAAAAGAGGTCAGCGCCATCACCAAAGCAGAACTTCTGTCATTCCGCTCGGCACTCGGCAAAGTCCCCGGGCAGAAAGGTCAGAGTCTGACAGCGACGAGAATCAACCACATCATGACGCCATTGCGCATGATCCTTAGTGAGGCAGCTGACCGCTTCGAGTTTACCTCGCCATATCTCAACATCAAATCGCTGAAGGTTCCCAAGACCGATGTGGAGCCATTCGCTCTGGACGAAGTACTGCAAATTCTCAGTGCTGTGCGCGAAGACTTCCGTAGTTATTACACGGTGCGTTTCTTCACCGGGATGCGCACGGGAGAAGTCGACGGCCTGCAGTGGAAATTCGTCGACTTTCAGAGGCGGCAAATCCTTGTCCGCGAAACTTGGGTCGGTGGCCGGCTCGACTACACGAAGAATGACGGCTCGCAACGCGAAATCGACATGTCTGGCCCGGTGTACAAGGCCCTGCTTGATCAGCAGAAGAAGACGGGCAGCGGACAGTTTGTCTTTAGCACCCGCGAAGGTACGCCGCACGCATACCGCAACATCAACGACCGGGTTTGGTATCCGCTGCTGCGTCACCTGGGTCTGCGTAGGCGGCGTCCCTACCAAACTCGTCATACGGCCGCGACCCTCTGGCTAGCTGCAGGCGAAAACCCGGAGTGGATCGCCAGGCAAATGGGACACACCACCACCGAGATGCTGTTCCGTGTCTATTCGCGCTATGTCCCCAACCTGACCCGGCGTGATGGCAGTGCCTTCGACAACCTGATCAAAGCCAATCTCAAGGGCTGAGGAGTTCCACTATGAAACTGATCAAACATGACAACGTGACCCCTCTGCATCCACCGATGGAGGCTCGCGAGTATAAGTACCTTAAGCATCTGGCTTCAGCCATGAGTCTCTACCTTGAGAACCCCCATGGCACCGAGCTTGTCTGCATCCTCGGCTCCGGCTACGAGAAGGATAATCGGCACGCCCTCGAAACCTGGGTCGCCTACCACCGGAATGAAGTTTTCGAGACGCGCCTGCAGGGTCGAAGTCCCCTGCATCATCTGATCGAGAAGCTTGAGAACCTGTTGGTTAACTAAGTTCGGAAGGGGCCGAAAGGCTCCTTCATTGTTCCCCCTTGGTAGTGGCAAGACTGCTCCATTCACTCGCTAATCTTCGCTTGGTGGAGTCACCAGTCCCTGCCGGCTACACCTCAGCTTGTACATGTAGTCAGACATTTGAAGACCCGGATCGACGGATTGGTTTACTATCCATGGCGCGAACCAGAGCACATTTTTTCCTGCCTGCAGGCAGGCAAGAGGGAAGCCGGGGGTACAGGGACAGTGGTAAAGAAGCAAAGCGTATTGGCAAGCTGGGTGGGCGGGAATGATCTCAAGGCAGTTGAGGGCGGTGAGGTAGGCCCGATTCTATCGACCCTAAACAGGGTAGGTTTTGATAGCGTCGAGCTGCTCTGTTCATATCCCGCCGAGATCGTTGAACCCTACCTGGACTGGCTGCGCCAGCAGGTCGATGTATCAATCGCAGCGCATTACGTTTCCCTGTCTTCTCCCGTTCATTTCGGGGAAATCTACCAAGCCGCCAGCCAGCAGTTAAAACGCCTGAGCATCTCCAGCAATAAGCTTTCCATTCTGCTCAGTCCCGGCACACCGGCCATGCAAGCAGTGTGGATTCTGCTGGGCAAAACACGCTATCCGGCAACCTTCTACCAGTCGTCACTTGAGCAAGGCGTGCAGCAGGTCGAGGTGCCGTTTGAGATCGCCGCCGAGTATGTCCCGGCTGCCGATACCATAAGCACCGACAAGCTGGTTCAGCTTGCCGGGCTGGATGCCCCCGTGGATGCAGCCTTCGACAGCATTGTGACGCAGAGCGAGCGTATGCTGGCGCTCAAGGCTCAGGCGCAGATACTCGCGGCGAAGCAGATCCCAGTGTTGATTTACGGCGAAACCGGCACTGGCAAAGAGTTGTTTGCCCGCGCCATTCACAACGCTGGTCCACGTTCTGCAGCGCCCTTTGTTGCGGTGAACTGCGGTGCCATCGTGCCGGAACTGATTGACTCCACCTTGTTTGGCCACAAGAAGGGCGCGTTCACTGGCGCGATTACAGATCGACCCGGAGTGTTCCAACAGGCTCATGGCGGCACGCTTTTTCTGGATGAGTTCGGCGAGCTAACGCCGGATGTCCAAGTGCGCCTCCTGCGCGTACTGCAGGAAGGTACCTTTACTCCGGTAGGCTCTAGCCAGGAGCTCAAGGTCGATGTGCGGCTGATTGCCGCCACTCACCGCAATCTGATGCAGGAAGTTGCTCGTGGGCGCTTCCGTGAAGACCTGTTTTATCGCATCGCTGTAGGTGTACTGCACCTCCCGCCGCTTCGAGAGCGCGAAGGTGATCTGCTGTTACTGTCGGAAAAGCTGCTGGCCGGCATTGCTAGCCAGGATGCCAGCCTTGGCGATAAGAAAATTTCTGCCGAAGCAAAAAATCTTATCCTTCAGCATCCCTGGCGTGGCAACGTTCGCGAACTGCAGTCTACTCTGTTGCGCGCGGCTCTCTGGTGCTCGGGCAATCTAATTGCTGCTCATGATATCGAGCAGGCACTGTTCAAATTGCCGCACGCGCAGGCCGATGTACTGGCAATGAATGTTGCGCAAGGCGTTGATTTACAAAAGATAATTGCTGAGGTAGCAGGGCATTATCTGCGTAAGGCTTTGGCGCTTACCGGCAACAACAAGACCCGTGCGGCTAGCCTACTTGGCCTCAAAAGCCAGCAGACGCTGAGCAATTGGATGGAAAAGTACGGTATCGAATAAAACCTGGCACGGTCCTCGCTAAAAGACCGTTATGAACAGAATCGCCCACATGAAATCAGTTAACTTCGAGTTTCTTCGCCCGGGCAACGAGCTGCTGGCGAACTTGGCCGGCCTCGCCGAGGCGGTACTGCACATCGATCCGGGCAGTGCACTTACTCGCCTGCGCAGCTTTGCCGAAGAGCTGACCAAAGCCATCTACAAGGAAGAGCTGCTGCCGCGTTTGCCGCAGTCGAGCTTCTATGAGCTGGTAAAAAATCCGGTGTTCGTCGATTGCGTCAGTAAGCCCTTGGTTCATCAGATCAACTTTCTGCGTATCCAGGGAAACGATACTGCCCACGGTGCCGAAGGCGAGCTGCGCGACGCACAGGCGGCGCTCAAGACTGCCTACCAGCTGGCCATGTACATGGCCATCAAGTACTACGGCACAGCGCAAGCGACAATTCCCGAGTTTTCCGAAGTTCAGGATCCGACTGCAGCGCTGGTCAGCTTGCAGAAAACCGTTTCCAGCTACGAAAAAGAACTCAACCAGCAGCAGGAAGAGCTTCAGCGCGTCATGGATAAGCTGGAGCAGGAGCGCACCCGCAACCTCGACAAGCTCGAACCTCCTGCCAAGCCTGATCAGCAGAAGCGCCAACAGCAGAGCCAACAGGTTGCCGACAGCCTGCAATGGAACGAGGCCAAGACCCGCGCGCTGCTGATCGACGCCATGCTGCTGCAGGCCGGCTGGGATGTCAGCGATCCAGCGCAGGTTGGCCTGGAAGTGGATGTGGACTTCCCCGATAACGTCTCTGGCAAAGGCCGTGCGGACTATGTGCTATGGGGCGACAACGGACAGCCTCTGGCTGTGATTGAAGCCAAGAAATCCGGGAATGTGAGTCTGCAGGCTGGCCGGGAGCAGGCCCGTATGTACGCCGATGGTTTCGAACGGATGGGCAAGCAGCGCCCGGTCATCTTTTACAGCAACGGCTATGAAACCTTCATCTGGGACGACAAGCAGTACAACGCCTATCGTCCGGTGTACGGCCTCTATAGCAAGGACAGCCTGGAATATCTCACCTACCAGCGGCAGTACCGCGACCCTGAGCCCGAGAGATTCAACCCTGATCTGAACATCGCGGACCGTGATTACCAGATCGAGGCCATCAAGACGGTCGCCAGGCATTTCCAGGATCAACGTCGCAAGGCGTTGATCATCCAGGCTACCGGCACCGGTAAGACTCGCGTTGCAATCGGTCTGGCCGAATTGCTGCTGCGTACCGGCTGGGCGAAGCGTGTGCTGTTTCTTTGCGACCGCAAAGAGCTGCGCGTCCAAGCCGATGATGCGTTCAAGCAGAATCTGCCGAGCGAGCCCCGCTGCGTGATTGGCGAAACCGGCAAGGTGGACCAGACCGCGCGCATCTACATTGCCACCTACCCGGGCATGATGAACCGCTTCGCCCAGCTCGATGTTGGCTTTTTCGACTTGATTATCGCCGACGAAAGCCACCGCAGTATCTATAACAAGTACCGCGACCTGTTCGATTACTTCGATGCGCTGCAGGTGGGGCTGACAGCCACGCCGGTCAAGTTCGTCAGCCGCAATACTTTCGACCTGTTCGACTGTGACACCACGGACCCAACCTTCGAGTACGGACTAGATAAGGCGATCAACAACGATCCGCCTTACTTGGTACCGCCCAAGGTGAAAGACCTGACAACGGACTTCCTGCGCGACGGCATCCACTACAACGACCTGAGCGAAGAGCAGAAGCGCCAGCTTGAAGAGGATCTGGGCGAGGAAGAGGCCAGGCGCACCACCATTGCTGGCAAGGACATCGGCCGCAAGATTTTCAGCGAAGACACCGATCGCATCATTCTGGAAAACCTGGTCAACAACGGCATCAAGGATGAGACTGGCTCTCTGGTGGGCAAGACAATCGTCTTTGCCCAGCGGCAGGACCATGCCGAGCATCTGGAAAAGCTGTTCTGCAAGCTCTACCCGCAGTACGGCAGCAAGGTCTGCAAGGTCATCCACAACGAAATTCCGCATGTGGATACGCTGATCAAGGAGTTCAAGAAGCCTGATAACGACTTCCGTATCGCCATCTCGGTGGACATGCTCGACACCGGTATCGACGTGCCTGAAGTGGTCAATCTGGTCTTCGCCAAGCCGGTCAAATCCTGGGTCAAGTTCTGGCAGATGATCGGCCGTGGCACTCGTCTGCGCCCGAACCTGTTCGGCCCGGGCAAGGACAAGACCGAGTTCCTCATATTCGACCACTACGGAAACTTCGATTTTTTCGAGGAGGAATATCAGGAGCCAGAAGACACGGGTGGCAAGTCTCTACTGCAAACCACCTTCGAGGCACGTTTGGAGTTGGCCCAGGCCGCACTGAAAAAGAATCATGCTGCTGCCTTCGATGCGGCTGTCGCGTTGCTGCGTTCGGATATCAACGATTTGCCTGAGGATAGCGTCGCGGTGAAGCGCGAGCTGCGCCTGGTTCACCAGCTGCAGCAGACCGATATGCTGATGAGCTTCAACGCGAAAACCCAACACCTGTTGACTGGCACCATCGCGCCACTGATGTCTGCCCGGGTTCTGAGCGATAAGCATGCCACCGCTTTTGACAAGCTTATGGCGGGTATCCAGCGTTGTATGGTTGACCAAGCTAGCTGCTTTGAGGACGGCAAGAACGCCTTGCTCGCTGAGCTGGACAAGCTGGCGGTCAACATCCAGGCGGTACGCCAGAAGGATTTGATCATCGCCGAGGTTCGCAGCGCAGATTTCTGGCTTAAGCCGACAATAGAAAAGCTGGAGAACGCCCGTAAGGAGCTGCGCGGCATCATGAAGTACCGCCAGACAACAGGCGGTGGCGGTTACGCAATGCCCAGCACCACGACCGGTGACGGTGGCGTACAGGTCGGCGTACGCGAAGTGAAAATTGCCGGGGCCAACGAGGCGATGATCTACCGCCGCCGTCTGAAGGACATTCTCGACGGCATGCTGGCTGCCAACCCGACCCTGCAGAGGATCCATAAAGGCGAGCCCATCGCGGAGGCAGAGCTGAAAACGCTCACCTCAACCATTCTCACAAGTCATCCGGGGGTGAGCCTGGAAGTGCTCAACGAGTTCTACGGCCGCACGGCAGATCAGCTCCACCTCACCGTGCGCGAGATTGTCGGCCTGGATGCGCAGGCAATCGAGCAGCATTTCAAAAGCTTCCTTCATAGCCATCCAACTCTTACAGCCCAGCAGGTGCGCTTTATGAACCTGCTTAAAACCTACATTGCCCAGCACGGCAGCATCGTCATCGAAAAGCTCTACGACGCGCCTTTTTCCAGCATCGCTCACGACGGTATCGACGGTGTATTCACGCCTGACGATGTCACCGAGCTGGTCGCCGTGCTCAAGCCCTTTTTGCGCGGGGATAACCCGCCAGCCAGTCACTAGGAGTGATCATGCAAGCCAGCCAATGGACGACTGAAATCATCGTGATCAGCGCGGTACTCGCCTTAGCCAGTCTTGTGATCGGCTACTTCATCGCCACCCCTCGGCAGGGCCGACAGATCGGCACGCTGACCGCACAGCTTGAGCAGGCGCAACAGGGGCAGGCCTCAGCAATGGCCGCTAGCACGGCGCTGAGTGAGCAACTCAAGGCTGCAGAAGCACGCAGTCAGGAGCTTCAAGTCGCAGAAAGCACACTGAAGGCCAAACTGCAGGCGGCTTTCGATAACGTGACGCGACTGAATCACGAGCTGCAGGAGAGCAAAGACGCAAAGGCAGCCCAAAATCTAAAACTTGAGGACGCCAATCGGCAGCATCACGAAACCGCCAAGCGCCTCGAAACCGCGCAAGCCGATAGCCGATCGCTGCACGAGCAAGTCACCGACCTGCGCGATCGTCTGAGCATGGCGCAAGCCGCTATCACCTCGCTGCAAGGCGAGCGCGACAACCTCAAAAACGAGCTGGCAAGCCTGGATGCCAGCGCCAAGGTGGCGGCAACAGGCGAGCGCGAGGCACGCGAACAACTCGCTGAGATTCGTCAGCAATTGGCCAGCCGAACCCAGCAATACAATGAGCTGCTTGGGCGTTATCAGCCACTCAGCAATCAACATGCGGAGCTCAATACGTCGCTGCAAAAACGTGAAGAGCTTGTGGCCGAATTGCGTGATCGACTAAATGCTGCCGAGACCGTTAATGCACAACTGCAAACTGATCGGGATCAGCTGAAGGATTCGCTAGCAAACGAAGGCAAACGCAGCCAATCCTTGGCGACATCCGAGCGCGAAGTACGCGAGCAATTGCAAGACATCAAAGCCCAGCAAGTGGCTGCCACTGAGCGCTACGAAGCGCTCCATGCCCGCTTTACCGCACAGAGCAGCGAGTACACCAAGCTCAGAACCGAGCTGGATGAGCGCGAAGCCAGCCATGCCCGGGAGCTGGCCAACTTCGAGCAACAGAAAGCCAGCCTGAGCGAGCAGTTCAAGCTGCTCTCCAACGAGATTCTGGAAGCGAAAACCCAGGCCCTGCAGGAAAGCAGCAAGCTCAGCCTGAGTGCCGTGATGACGCCGTTCCAGCAGTCGATCGACATCTTCAAGCGTGAAGTGCAGGAGATCCACCACCGCGAAACCACCCAGCAAGGGGAGCTGCGCAAGGAGCTGGAGTCTCTCAAGGCGCTGAACCAGCAGATCACCACTGAAGCTCACGAGCTTTCTACCGCACTGCGCGGCCAGAAGAAGCTTCAGGGTAACTGGGGTGAGCTGGTGCTTGAGAACGTGCTGGATCGCTCCGGCCTGCAGAAGAGCAAGGATTACGATCGCGAAGTCAGTTTTACTACTGAAGAGGGCCGCCAGCGTCCTGATGCCGTGGTGTACCTGCCGCAGGGCAAGCACCTGATCATCGACGCCAAGGTATCGCTCAATGCCTATACCCGCTTTGTGAATGCCGAGGACGAGAGCGAGCGCGCTATTGCCCTCAAAGAGCATGTGCAGGCTGTCGGTAATCGGATCAAGGAGCTGGCGGATCGTGATTACTACAAGCTGCCAGGGCTGAATTCGCCGGACATGGTGTTCATGTTCATTCCCATCGAATCGGCGTTTGTTGAGGCCCTGAAGGCTGATGAAACATTGTTCCAGAGGGCCATCGAGAACAATGTGCTGGTGGCCACACCCACTACCTTGCTGACCAGCCTGAACATTGTCCGCCAGCTCTGGCGCTATGAGGATCAGAACAAGCACACCGCCGCCCTGGCCAGCCGGGCAGAGGCGGTCTTCAAAAAGCTCAACACCTTCCTCGCCAGCTTCGAGAAGATCAAGAAGGGCCTGGAAACGGCCACCGAAGCCTACGTCAAGGCCGAAGGCCAACTGGTCAGCGGCAAGGGCAACTTGGTCAAACAGGTGGGCGAATTCAAGAACCTGGCACCCGCCATCAAGGCGCAGCTACCAGCCTATTTCGCCGACAAGGCTGCGCTGGAAATCGACTTCATCCCTACCGAGCAGAATATCGAGGTGCTGACTGACAGCGCCGACGATGAAGAGCTGCTCGCCGAAACCGACACTGAAACCGACTACGAGACCGCCTGATGCTCACCGGCAAAATCCGCAACGATATCGACAAGCTCTGGGAAAAATTCTGGACCGGCGGCATCACCAACCCGCTGACCGTGATCGAGCAGATCAGCTACCTGATGTTCGCCCGCATGCTCGACATGCAGGAAGACGTGGCCGAACGCAAAGCCAACCGCACCGGCAAGCCCTTCGACCGCCTGTTCCCCAATACCCCGGAAGGCCAGCTCCTGCGCTGGAAGAACTTCCGGCACAAGAGTGGGCCGGAGTTGCACAAGCACCTCAAGCAGAGCGTCTATCCGTACTTTGCCAAACTAGGCAGAAAGTCCGATGCGGTAGATGGCCTGGGCGAGGAGGGCAGCGCTCTTGAGGGGCTGGGACACATCGGCGAATACATGCAGGACGCCGATCTGGAGATCAAGAACGAGTCCGTGCTCACCTCTGCCGTGGAAATGGTCAATGACCTGCCCCTGACCCAGAGCGACGTGAAGGGCGATATCTACGAATACCTGCTGAGCAAGCTCACCACCGCCGGCATCAACGGCCAGTTCCGCACGCCGCGCCATATCATCGACGCAATGATCGAGCTGATCGCTCCGCAGCCGAGCGAAGTCATCTGTGACCCTTCGTGCGGCACGGCAGGCTTTCTCGCCCGCACTATGGAATACCTAAATCGAGTGCATTCCAGCGAGGCGGGCATCATTACCGATGAGGACGGTAACCAGCATTACACCGGTGACCTGCTGGAGCCTTATCGCGATCACATCAACAAGCGCATGTTCTGGGGCTTTGACTTCGACACCACCATGCTGCGCGTCTCCAGCATGAACATGATGCTCCACGGCGTGAACGGCGCGAACATTCGTTATCAGGACTCCCTGGGCAAATCCATCAAGGAGCACTACCCGCGCCAGGAGCAGGACTTCTTCGACGTGGTGCTGGCCAACCCTCCGTTCAAAGGCAGCCTGGACGAAACCAACACCAACCCCGACGTGCTCGGCCTGGTGAAAACCAAGAAGACCGAGCTGCTGTTTGTTGCCCATATCCTCCGCTCGCTCAAGCTCGGTGGTCGCGCGGCGGTGATCGTGCCGGACGGCGTGCTGTTTGGCTCCTCCAAGGCCCACCAGCAACTGCGCCAGGAGCTGCTCGATAACAACCAACTGGAAGGCATCGTCAGCCTGCCCAGCGGCGTGTTCAAACCCTACGCCGGCGTCAGCACCGCCATCCTGATTTTCACCAAGGGCGGCACCACCGAGCGCGTGTGGTTTTATGACCTGCAGGCAGACGGTTACTCGCTGGACGACAAGCGTACCGAACTGAAAGGCGAGGGCAGCAACGACCTGCCCGACGCGATCGCCCAGTGGCACAAATACCGGCAGATGGTCGAGGGCAATATCAGCGCCAGCACCATCAACACCCTGTATGGCGACAAGCGCAAAAAGGCCTTTGTCGTGCCCGCCGAAGACATCGCCACCAACAAGTACGACCTCTCCATTAACCGCTACAAGGAGGTGGAGTACCAGCAGGAGCAGTACGAAGACCCGAAGGTGATTCTGCAACGGCTCAAAGGACTGGAGCAGGGAATTCTGGCAGATCTGGACGAGCTGGAGGCGATGCTGTGAGTTGGCCTATATCTAGGTTGAGCGAGGTTATTTCCTTTATTCGAGGCGTCACCTTTACGCCCGAGGATCAAGTAGAGCCATTCTCGGAGGGCTCTACAGTTGTTATGCGTACAAAAAATATTCAGGTGGCGGGGCTGGATCAGAGTAATCTAATTGCTGTGCCTTCTGGATTTGTAAGAAGGAAAGAGCAGGAGCTTCGGGAAGGGGATATCTTAGTTTCTTCAGCAAATAGCTGGGAGCTTGTCGGGAAAGCCAGCTATGTGCCAAAGCTAACCTATGAGGCGACTGCTGGTGGCTTCATTTCAATCGTAAGAGCGAAAGAATCCCGCGTTGACTCTAGATACTTGTATCACTGGGTGGCCTGTCCAGCCACTCAGCATAAGATCAGGCACTGTGGCCGCCAAACGACAAATATTTCAAACTTGGATGTTGGTAGGTTTCAGGATTTGGAAATTCCCCTCCCACCCCTACCCGAACAAAAGCGCATCGCCGCCATCCTCGACAAGGCCGACGCCATCCGCCGCAAACGCCAGCAAGCCATCCAGCTCGCCGACGACTTCCTCCGTGCCGTGTTTTTGGACATATTCGGCGACCCGGTGACCAATCCGAAGGGGTGGCCGTTAAAGCGATTTGGAGAAGTCGGCACATGGTCTAGCGGTGGAACGCCATCAAGAACTGTTTCTGATTTTTTCGAGGGAGAGATTAATTGGTACTCTGCGGGAGAGTTGAACTCTCGCTATCTCGATGGTTCGGTGGAGAAAATTTCAGAGTTGGCGATAAAGAATAGTGCCGCAAAGATTTTCAAGAAAGGCTCTTTGTTGGTTGGTATGTATGACACGGCGGCAATGAAGATATCGATTCTGAAGGAAGACTCTTCTTGCAATCAGGCTTGTGCAAATGTTGAGTGTAATGAGCTTGCAAGTGTTGAATGGCTGTACTCATACATTGACTACGCGAAAGATAGTTATCTTTCGCGTAGGCGTGGGGTCCGTCAGAAAAATCTAAATCTAGGCATGATTCGAGATTTTTTACTGCCGCTGCCACCGAGAGATTTGCAAGATGAGTTTGTGAGGTTTGTTTCCGCTGTCTTTGGCATGAAGAAGAAGCAAGATGAATACAAAGACTTTCCGGTTTTTGAGTCTTTAAGCCTTAAAGCCTTCTCTGGCCAGCTGTAGATAAGGAAATCCCCATGCGCCTCAAGTCCGTCAAGCTCACCCATTTCAGCGGTTATCGCGCCACCACGGTTATTCCCATCGACGAAGCCATGACCGGCATCGTCGGTCGCAATGACGATGGCCAATCGGCCAGCCTTGAGAGGTCGGGCTCGCTTGAATAGACAAGGCGCTCAGTGTGTCTCTCGCTGACACATGCTCACAGGCTGTGACTATGACTGCTGAATCCTCATCGATAGATGTCGCCCCGCACTGGTTGATGCGCCTGTTTGGCGCGCAATCGGCCACCTTCGCGTTGGGTGAAAAGGGGTTAGAGGTCACGACCAAGAGCGGTGAGAACTACCTGATCGAGGCGACATCGCTGGCTAACGAGGCAACCTTCCGCGAGGGGCTGGTTTTCGCCCGGCTGGTGCTGCAAACGGACTGCGGCGAAAAGGTGTTCCCTGGCCTGCGCAAGGCTGACGGTGAACGGCTATTTCACTGGTTGCGAGCGCACTGGTTACGCAAACTGGCGCCCGAGATAGAGCAGGTCGTTCGTAAAATCCGGGCCCTGCTGAAGAAAGGCTATCCCCACCAATCCCGGCTGGACGCGGCCAGGGTTATGGCCGAGCAAGCCCTGCAGCGTTTTCAGCGTGTGCCTGAGCCCCAGTGGTGTAACGATGTAGATGTCACCCCATTCAAGTGGCTGGCAGCGGTTACCCGGTGGCAGGAAGCGGACTGGGAAAAGCTGCGCAAGCAATACGTCGATGGGCAACTGGCGCGCAACAGCGCCTTCTTCGACAAGGTAGAGAGCCAGCCGCTGACCGAGCGCCAGCGCGTTGCCTGTGTCGTGGATGAGGATAACAACCTGGTGTTGGCCGGTGCCGGTACGGGCAAGACCAGCACCATGGTAGGCCGTGCAGGGTTCCTGATCGCAAGTGGGCAGGCCCGGGCCGAAGATATTCTGATGCTGGCTTTCGCCAACAAAGCGGCAAAGGAGATGCAGGAGCGTATCGATCACCGGCTGGGTAAGTGCGGCATCACCACCAGTACGTTTCACAAACTGGGTAAGACGATTATTGCCAAGGTAGAGGGCGAACAGCCCTCCCTTTCACCCTTGGCGGAAGATGACAAGGCGCTGGCCTGGCAGGTGAGCCAGTGGTTCGAGCAGCATCTCAGGACTCCCGAGTACCAGCGGCTGGCGATTGATTATTTCCAGCACCACCTTTACCCGGAGGCGAACCCCTTTGAGTTCGCGTCAGAGGGGGAGTACTACGACTACATCCTTGCCAATGATATCCGCACCCTTAAAGGCGAGGCCGTTAAAAGCCTGGGTGAGTGCCTGGTGGCGAACTACCTGTTCAAGCAGGGCATCGCCTATCAGTATGAGCCTGCTTACGAGCACAAGACAGCCAGCCCCCTTTATCGCCAATACCAGCCGGATTTCTATCTGCCCGAGCAGGGTATCTACATCGAGTATTACGGTATCGACCGGCAGGGCGGTACAGCCCCCTATGTAGACCGCGAGCAGTACCACCAGGGTATGGCGTGGAAGCGCCAGTTGCATGCCGATAAAGGTACGCGCCTGGTGGAGCTGTACCACTATCAGTTAATGGAAGGTGGGCTGTTTGATGCCATCGACGCGCAGCTGGCCGCACTGGGTGTTCAGTACCAAGCATTGCCCCCGGAAGCGGTGCTCGAAACACTACGAGAATTTGGCGCAATCAACAGCTTTGCGGTACTGCTGGCCGATCTGCTGAAGCGCTACCGCGCTAATTGTTACGAGCAAGGGCAGGTGGAGGCTGCGATCAAGCGCGCGAAGAACCCGAAGCAGGTGGACGCTGCGCTGGCACTGCTGCGGCCCATTCTGGACGACTATCAGACCTTGTTGGATAGCGCCGGGCATATCGATTTCGATGACATGATTGGCAAGGCTATTGAGTACGTCCGCGAAGGGCGTTTCCGTAGCCCGTGGCGATATATTCTGGTGGATGAGTTCCAGGATATCTCTGAGGCGCGTGCCCGCTTGATCAGGTATCTGCGGGACTCTGTGCCGGAGTGCTCGTTATTCTGCGTGGGTGACGATTGGCAGGCTATTTACCGCTTCACCGGCAGTGATCTGAGCTTTACAACGGCATTTAGTGAACGGTTTGGCACGACCAAAGTAACGGCCCTCGATCTGACGTTCCGCTTCAATAACAGCATCAGTGATGTGGCGACGCGCTTCGTGCTGGCAAACCCGATCCAGGTCAGGAAGCAGCTTAATACGCTGCAAAAGGTTAAACGCCCTGCGGTATCCCTGCTCAGGGAAGACAACCGGCCTAAACCCGGCAGCGAGGAGCCAAGCCGGCTGGAGAAGGTCGTTGCCCGCATCGCAGAAATTGCCGAGCCTGGGAGCAGTGTCTATCTGCTTGGGCGCTACGGCTTTAACTTGCCAGACAGAGGCGAACTGCGGCGACTCGCATCGAGTTTCCCTACGTTAGCGCTAGAGTGCCACACCATTCACGCTGCCAAAGGCAAGGAAGCGGATTACGTGGTGCTGCTCGGTCTGGAGACTGGCAAGCATGGTTTCCCCTCGCAGAAAACCACGCATCCGTTGCTGGAGGCATTGCTGCCGGCACAAGAGGATTTCCCTTACGCTGAGGAGCGTCGGCTGTTTTATGTGGCCCTTACCCGGGCAAGACAGCGTGCTTATCTGATCGCCGATATGGCCGTGGCGTCGGCTTTTGTTGTCGAGTTGTTGAAGAACGAATACGAGCTCGATCTGGACGAGTTCTCAACATCACTCAGCCAGCAATTGCTGCACATGCTCAAGTGCATCAAGTGTAAAACCGGCACCATGGTGTCACGGCAAAGCCAGTTTGGCCGGTTTTTTGGCTGCAATAAATTCCCGCTCTGCGCTCACAAGGAGCGCGGCTGCGCGCATTGCGACTCGCAAATGCGCCGCGCTGGGCGCTTCAAGGTTTGTATCAACCCAGACTGTCAGCGTTGGGTGCCTACGTGCCCGAAGTGTGGTGCGGAAATGACCCAGCGAAAGGGGCGCAATGGCGAGTTCTGGGGTTGCCGCAACTATCGGTCTGATGGTGATGGCTGCAGGCATACAGAAAACCGGATCGTGTTCGATACGGGTTTGCTGGTTGCGGGTAGTCATGAAGGTCGTTTTTAGAATCAAGCGCGAATATAGGGATATACGCTATGTCGGCACAGAAATACTCGGTTAACCAACACCTGATCGAAACCCTGCTGAGCTGGGTTAAATCCGGGGAGATCGCAATCCCGGAAATCCAGCGGCCTTTTGTGTGGGATGCCACCAAGGTGCGTGACCTGATGGACAGCCTGTATCAGGGCTTTCCGGTGGGTTACATCATTGCCTGGCGCAACCCGACGGTGAAGCTGAAAGATGGCTCGCTGGCTGAGGGCAAGAAGGTGCTTATTGATGGTCAGCAGCGTGTCACGGCGCTGACCGCCGCCATCGCCGGGCAGCAGGTGGTCAACCAGGATTACCAGCAGGTGCGTATCCGCATTGCCTTCCACCCCATCGAAGAACGCTTCGAGGTCAGCAACCCCGCCATTGAGAAGGACAAAACCTGGCTGCCTGATATCGCCCCCATCGTTAATGGCGAGCTGCGGTCTTACAAGGTGGCTAGAGACTATCTCGAGCTAAATCCAGATGTGAAAGAAGATCTGGTTTTCGAGCGTTTGGACAGGTTGTGCGATATCACCAAGAAGCAGATCGGCCTGATCGAGCTGGCGGCGGATCTGGATATCGAGACGGTCACCGAGATCTTTATCCGCATCAACTCCAAGGGTGTGGTGCTCAGTCAGGCGGACTTCGTGATGTCGAAGATCGCCGCTAACGAGGAGTTCGATGGCAACACCCTGCGCAAGACCATCGACTACTTCTGCCACCTGTCCATTGCGCCGGAGTTCTACGCGCATATCGAGAACAACGATAAGACCTTCGTGCAGACCGAATACTTCAAAGCTATGCGCTGGCTGAAGAGTGAAAACGACGACCTCTACGACCCCAGCTACTCGGACATGCTGCGCGTGGCCTTCACCACCAAGTTCAATCGTGGACGGCTGTCGGATCTGGTAGGACTGCTCTCTGGCCGTAACTTCGAGACGCGTAGCTACGAGAAGGAAATCGAAGAAGCGTCCTTCAAGACCCTGAGCGAAGGGGTCAGGGAGTTCATCAATGAAACGCACTTCAAACGCTTCCTGATGATCATCCGTTCGGCCGGCTACGTGGACAGCTCCATGATTGGTTCAGTCAACGCGCTGAACTTCGCCTACGTGCTGTACCTCAAGCTCAAACGCGACCTGGGCAACAACCCCAAGATCGAAAGCTGGGTGCGCCGCTGGTTCGTCATGTCGCTGCTCACCGGACGCTACTCAGGCTCGCCGGAGTCGCGCTTCGACAAGGACATCAAGGCCGTACACGAGCGACCCTTTGCTGACGTACTGGCTGATATCGAAGCGGCTGAACTGTCTGATGCCTTCTGGGATTTCGGTCTGCCGCAGGCCTTGAACACCTCGTCCGTCAACGCCCCGGCTATCAAGGTGTTCTGGGCCGCACAGGCCAATCGGGGTGATAAGGGCTTCCTGTCCAAGGACATCACCGTGCGTGACATGCTTACGCATCACGGCGATATCCATCACATCTTCCCGAAGAACTTCCTCAAGCAGCGGGGGCTGCTCAGAAGCAAGTACAACCAGGTGGCCAACTATGTGTACGTGCAGCAGGAAGTGAACATCAAGATCGGCGATACCGCCCCGGCCGCTTATATGGCGAAGGTCTTTGACCAGTGTCAGCAAGGCGCAGCGCACTATGGTGCGATCATCAGCCTGGATGACCTTAAGGCCAACCTGGCGGCCAACTGCCTCCCGGATGACCTCGCTGCCTATCAGCCTGAGCAGTTCGAAACCTTCCTCACCGAACGCCGCCGGCTGATGGCGCAGAAGATTAAGCAGTATTACTGGGGATTGTGAGGGGTATTTCCCACAGCGTTGTGAATGAGCCCCTCTTCGTGTCGGTAAACAAAATTACCAATAGATAACCGTTTTTACGTATATAACGATCTTTCTCGGCCTTCAAGATTGCATAACATGCTGTTTTTAAAAGAAAACATGAGTTGGCACGGGATGCGCTTATAGGGAGATATCCAATTGACTATCAAGGAAGTACACAGTGTCAGAACTCAAAAAATTCCAGGTCCAAACCGCCCGTCCGCTGCCGATCATCGTTCTGGCTGACACCAGTGGCAGCATGTCTGTGGATGGCAAGATCGAGGCGCTGAACAAGGGCCTGAAAGACATGATCAGCAGCTTTGCCGGCGAGAGCCGCCTGCGGGCTGAACTGCAGGTCAGTTTGATCACCTTTGGCAGTCAAGCAGAGGTG
This sequence comes from Pseudomonas flavocrustae, assembly GCF_029872515.1. Taxonomy (NCBI): domain Bacteria; kingdom Pseudomonadati; phylum Pseudomonadota; class Gammaproteobacteria; order Pseudomonadales; family Pseudomonadaceae; genus Pseudomonas; species Pseudomonas flavocrustae. Next base: position 336,703 of record NZ_JAPDIQ010000005.1, read on the forward strand.
AATTTGCCTTTGACTCCGGCTCATCAGTTGCAGGGCTTCACCCCGCTTACTGCTGCGGGGGCGACTCCGCTGGGTGGTGCTCTGGCACTGGCCAGCCAGATGATCGAAGACAAGGACAGCATCCCCTCCCGCGCCTACAAACCGGTAATCGTGCTGGTTTCCGATGGCCACCCTACTGATGACTGGCAGGGTTCCTTTGCTCGTCTGGCCAATGGCGAGCGCTCGTCCAAGGCCACTCGCTTTGCCATGGCCATCGGTGCTGATGCCGATGAGAGCATGCTCGGTGATTTTGCCAATGACCCGGAGGCACCGCTGTTCCGTGCCGAGAATGCTGCGGATATCCACCGTTTTTTCCGCGCTGTGACGATGAGCGTCAGTGCACGTAGCCGCTCGGCGACGCCGAATCAGTCTGCTCCGCTGCAAATCCCGACGGATGATCAGGACTGGGATTTCTGATGCGCTTGTTGGCGAGTGGGGCTTCGGTGAGGGGCCCCGCCCACCAGCAGGATGACTCACCTAACCAGGATGCCCTGGCCGTCAGTGGTATACGCGGCGGTTGGTGCGTTGCAGTTGCCGATGGATTGGGCAGTCGCCCCTTGAGCCACTTCGGTTCGCGCAAGGCGGTGCAGTTGTCACGGCACGTGCTTCGGTGTCAGGCGGACATTACTCATGCAGCGGTTACTGACGAGGTTCGCAAGGCCTGGCTGGCCTGTTTTGGCGAGCGTTATCGCCTGCATGAAACGACCTGCCTGTGGGCGCGCGTGGATGCCCGTGGCCGGGCTGTTGCCGGGCAGATTGGCGATGGATTGCTGCTGGCAAGAAGCGCTGGCGCTTTCAAGGTGCTGACCGATCAACGCCAGGGCTTCGGTAATCAGACCCTGACCTTGGCCCAGGCGGATGCCCGGAATACTCGCAGTTTCGAGTTTGAGTTGAGCCAGCCGGGTGATGGCGTACTGCTGATGACGGATGGTATCTCGGATGACCTGATTCCATCGCAGCTTGAGTCGTTTTTTGATGCCATTTACCGGCGCCAACTGCGTTGTAGTAGCAAGCGCCGCATGCGCCGCTGGTTGACGGGTGAGCTGCTGGACTGGTCGACGCCACGCCATGGTGACGACAAGAGCATTGCTGGAATTTTCTTAACGGATTGATACAGATGAGCACGAACAAGGCCGCGCCGCAGAAGCAGCGCATGGTGCAGGACAGCAAAGGTTCGGTTTATGAGCTCACGAGTGAGTTGAGCAGTGGTGGGCAGGGCGTTGTTTACCGCACCCAGTACCCACAAGCTCTGATCAAGGGGTTTACCAATAAGGATGAGCAGGCGCGCCGTCGTTGGCGTGAGCACATCGAATGGCTGACCCGGCAGGATCTGGCCGATTTGAAGCTGGCTAGACCGCTTGAACTGCTGGCTGAGCCACGCTGCGGTTATGTGATGGAGCTGATGGACGGGCTGGTGCCTTTGCAGGGGCTGCTGGACAGTTTTGCTAATGCTGAAGAAGAGGCGCATGAAGATTATCTGCGCCAGGGCGGGCTGCGTCGGCGTATTCGTATTCTGGGCCAGATGGCCAGAACACTGAATCAGTTGCACGGGCGTGGCATGCTCTACGGTGATCTGTCGCCGAACAATATCTTTGTCTCGGACGATCCGGCGTTTGCCGAGACGTGGTTGATTGACTGCGACAACATCAGCCTCGATAGCCACAGTGGCTTGACCCTGCACACCGTGGACTATGGCGCACCGGAAGTGGTGCGTGGTGAGGCGTTGTTGTCCAGCCTCACCGATTGCTGGAGCTTCGCCGTTATTGCCTATCAGTTGCTGACACACAACCACCCGTTCAAGGGTGAGATGGTCAGTGACGGTGAGCCCGAAGTCGAAGACGCCGCGCTGCGCGGTGAGCATCCCTGGATCAACGATAGCGCGGACGACAGTAACGCTTGCTTCGTTAATCTGCCGCTGCAGTTGCTGGAGCACAGCAAGCTGCCCCAACTGTTTAGCCGTTGCTTTGAGGGTGGGCGAACCAGCCCCTATGAGCGCCCGACTATGGCCGAGTGGCTTGAGGCGTTGGTTGAAGTGGATGAGCGTATGTACTGCTGCCCGGACTGTGGCAGTACCAGCCTGTTGCCAGTGGACTTGCGGGCAGCGGACGAGGCGGAGTGTTTTTTCTGTGAGGCGCCAGCTGACAGCCGTCTAGTTCTGTTTGAGGAATTCATTGCCTTGCCTGCCGAGCAGGACGAGGACGGGGAGATTCCTCAAGAGCTGGTGGCGACGGGGCGAAAGGTCTGGTTGCAGCCGGGAGGGGAAGTTGAGCTCAAGCGCTTGTTGCCGACGTTCAGCTATGACCGCTGGCCGGCGGACCATGTCCGCATCGAGTACAGCGACAAAGGCCTGGGGATTTACCCGCTGCCGGATAGCCAGTTGCAGTTGCAGCGCGGGGAAACCGTTAAAACGTTGCAGCGTTATCAGGGGATCAAGGAGAGCTTGCGTGGTAAGGATGAGGAGCCCTTTCTGATCCATGTGGGTGAGCCGGCGAAGTCAGGTCATAAGGACTCCAGGTTGCCCTCCAGTAAAGTCGTTTGGAAGTTCCGGTGGTGATAGCAAATGGAATTTAAAGATTTCCCCATGCTGTCAGTCGATGTGCTGGCGCTTTCTACAGATGAGTCCGTGGATGCCTTGCAGGACGGACAGGCGATTTTCCTTCAGCGCTACCAGGATGACTGGTTGGCGGTTCAGGGGGATGTGCGCATCCGCGTCAGTTGCACCCAGGCCGATGCCGAAATGTTTGGCCGTCTGGCCCTGCGTGATCAGACCCGCTGGTTGTTGACCGGTACGAAGAAGAACAAGCTGCTGGTGCAATACTGCGCACCGGTTGAAGTAACGGCAATGCAGCTTGAACTTGGCGTTGATGAGCTGCTTGCTGAGGATCTACACGCCAAGCACGAAATTGCCGACAGCACTGTTGAACTGGCCTGTCGCTGGTTTGTCGAGCACTTTGTGGTGCAGGGCCTGGCCGAGGGTGACTGGCTGACGGTTGCTCGCTTCAGCAATACCGCTAGCAAGGGCGGTTTTCAGTTGCTGGGTAATGGCTGGCGTGCCGATGTCGAGCAGCGCCAGGATGGCAGTTTTCTGCTCAAGCGTGTTAACCGTCATACCCATCGTGATGGTGCATTCTCCATCCTTCTTGGCCAATTTGAATTCAAGGATGCGTCTGTTGCGGCTGCACTCGGCAGTGCCAGTCAGCAGGCTCTGCTGAGTGCGGCGCTGCGTGACAACGCCAGCTATCTCGAACTCTGGAATCTTTACAACGATAAAGAGTGGCAAAGAGCTTTAGAGCAGGCAGAAAGTTTGGGTTCTCTGGCTTACGCCGAGTGCCACGGCTTTCAGGAGGGGCGTGGCAATGCCTGGCGTCTTATTCCCAAGTCGCAGGAGCAGTATCAGGCGTTCCGCGAGCGCTGGCGCGATCTGGAGCTGAGCAGCAATGATCAGTTTGATCTGGGCGATCAGCGCCCGGACTGGCTGGAAGAGCTTTCATCCGAGAAGGCTCAAAGGACTGCCAATGCTCCGCGGGGGACTATTCGCTTCGAGCCAGATTGCGTGATTTTCAAACAGGCGGCGGGTAAGACCAACATCCGACCGAAAGCGGGGAAGGGCTGGTTGTATCTGTCTCTTGCCGGCCAACGTTCGATGGGTAAGCGTCGCTTGGCAGCCAAGCAGTCGATTGACTCGGGCAAGCGGCTGCCGCAATTGAAATGGCTGCTGGAAGGGGTTGCGGTTCCTGCTGCGCGACGACGCCCGATCAGCGGGCTGACCCCATACGTGCTGGAGTCTTTCAAGGGTGGCAAGCCGACCGAGAAGCAGGCGCTGGCGCTGGATTGCGCGCTCAATACCCCTGATCTGGCAATCATCATCGGCCCTCCTGGTACCGGTAAAACCCAGGTTATTGCAGCATTGCAGCGTTGTCTGGGTGAGCGAGCGGAGAAGCAGAATATTGCGGCGCAGGTACTGGTCAGCAGTTTTCAGCATGATGCCGTCGACAATGCACTGGAGCGTAGCGATGTATTCGGCTTACCTGGCGCGCGGGTGGGCGGCAAGCACGGCGAGAGTGATCAGGCGGCTTTGATTGAGCCTTGGCTGGAACGCCAGGCGGCTCATTTGCACCGCAAGATTGCGCAGGAATACAGCCGCTTCCCTGAGCTTGAGCAGTTGCGGGCCATTTCCGCGAGGTTGGCCCTTGCCCGGGTAGCGAGTACCGGCCCTGCACAGCAGGCGGATGAGTTCCAGCGCCTTTTGCATGACTTGCGTGAACTGGAGCAAAGCGGCCTGGCATTGCCGCCCCGGCTTGAAAGTCAGTTCGAGGAGTATATCGATACGCTTGCCGGTCAAGCGCCGGCTACAGCTGCGGGAGGTCTGCCTCCCTCTCAGCTGCTCAGGCGTATCCGTGCTCTGCGTGTCGAGGTTGCTGCCTTTACCGATGATGGCGGCGAGCGTGCCTGGGATCTGCTGAGCTGGCTCAAGCGCCATGAAAAAGGTGTGGCCCCGGAGCTGCTGCGCCTGCTGGAAGAACTTGCCGACAGCTCGCACGTTGAGCCGGCGACCCTTCAGGCTCTGAAGATCTGGAAGGATCTGTTGCTTGATCAGCACTTGCCGGATTACCGGCCGGCTGCGCTGAAACGCCAGGTAGACCCTGATGGCCTAGCGCTGCTTGATGAGGTGGATCGCTATCTGGAAGACCGCATGGCCAAGCGCAAGCAGGGGGTTGCATGGGTCTTGGAGCAACTGGTCGATGGTCTGGAGTCCGATCGTTCCGCTGCGCGGGCTGTGGTCAATGAGTATTCGATGGTGGTCGGTGCAACCTGCCAGCAGGCTGCGGGCAAGCAGATGGAAATGTTGAAAGAGGTATCCACTAGCTCCAACTCGGATATCGAGTTCGATACGGTTGTCATCGACGAGGCAGCACGGGCCAATCCATTGGATCTGTTTATTCCGATGTCCATGGCCAAGCGGCGGATTGTTCTGGTGGGCGATGACCGCCAGCTCCCGCACATGCTTGAGCCGGATATCGAGGGGCAGTTACAGGAGGAGCATGAACTGACCGAACTGCAACTGGCGGCTTTCCGATCCAGTCTTTTCGAGCGTATGCGGGTCAAGCTACAGGATTTGGAAAAGCAGGATTCGATTCGCCGTGTGGTGATGCTTGATACCCAGTTCCGCATGCATCCGGTCTTGGGCAACTTTGTCAGTAAGCACTTCTACGAATGTGAAAACCTGGGGGTTCTGCATTCCGGCAGGCCGGCAGAGGCGTTTGTATTCAGCCAGGAGCTGCTTTCCAGGCTGGGGCCGCTGGCGGAGTCCTACCGTGGCCATGTTTGTCAGTGGATTGATGTGCCGGCGGTACAGGGGCGTGATCAGCGCCGGGGAACTAGCCGGGTTCGAGAGATTGAGGCGCAGCGCATTGCTGACGAAGTGGTAAAGCTGATGCAGGCCGGCGGTGAGGCGTTGTCTGTTGGCATCATTACTTTCTACGCGGCACAGCGCGATCTGATCATGGAGAAGCTCGCTCAGCAGAAAATCGACGGTACTCCCTTGATGGTAAAGCGCGAGGGGGGCTACGAGCCGCATGAGCAGTTCAAGTTGACCCGCAAGGTGCAGGCAGATGGAAGCGTGGTTGCAGAGGAACGCTTGCGGGTTGGCTCGGTGGACGCCTTCCAGGGCAAGGAGTTCGATGTGGTGCTGCTGTCTTGCGTGCGCAGTTTCCAGCCCAATCGCTCGGTGCGAGCTGCTGCCAGCGAGGGGGATGAGCGTGAGCTGCAACTGAACCGTCAGTTTGGTTTCCTGCGTTTGCCAAACCGCATGAACGTGGCCATGAGCCGGCAAAGGCAGATGCTGATTTGTGTCGGGGATGCTGCTTTGGCCAGTAACCCGGATGCACAAGAGGCTGTACCAGCTCTGGCTGCTTTTTATCAGCTGTGTGGGGGTGAGCATGGCTGCATTCGCTGAAACCGGTATTTATCTGCAGTTTGCTGAAAAGCCTCGCGGCGAGGCCAGGCCCTTGTTGTGGCCGGTGCTGGTTCATCGCGTGCTTTATCCCGAGGCAAAAGAGGCTCAGTTGAATCTGTTCCAGCGCGCTGTGCTGGGGTTGATCCGGGCACAGTTGACGCAAGCGGAGGCAATCGCTGAGTTGACCGGGCTGCATGTCAATCTGATCAAGCTGATACTGGCTCAAGGGGTGAGTAACGGCTGGCTGACTGATAGTGCCCGTGGGCTGACTGAAAAAGGCGAGCAACTGCTGGATGGTGAGTCTGTTGAGGATGACAACCTGAAGGCTGGTTATCTGTTCCAGGATGCTATCAGTGGTCAGTTCTGGCCACGCTTCGCTGAGCAGCTTGATTCGATCGAGCCCGAAGATCCGCTGCAACGCTATCCCGTATTCAAAGGGGAGCGGAAAAGCGGCAAGTCAATCCGGCCGTTTGTGATGGCGGCGGGCAAGTCATCACTGCCGACGTTGGATCATGAGGCGCTGGCGATAGCTTATCGCGACTATCGGGATGATTGCCGGGCAGCTCGGCAGCTCGATAGCGGCCAGTTCCCGCAATTCCTTAAGTTGTCTGGTGTGCAGCGGCTGGATGATACCGCCAAGCCTGCAAGGGTACTGCTCTGGGCCAAGCCTGATGACGAGGGGCTGGAGCTGTGGGCAGTCGACGATCCGTTTGCGCTGCGAGCCAACGCCTGGTGGTTACAGGATGCTTTGCGGGAGCAGACTGAGGGGGGTAACAAGTACCTGCTCAACCATTTACAGCCTTTGGTTTCTGTTCCGCGTGCGGATGATCAGACGGTTGAGCAGTGGCTGCAGGCCATGCGCCAGCAGGCGGATATGCAGGTGCTCACGGAATACCCCTGGGCGGCGCGGCAACCGGATATCAAGCGGCATTTGGCAGCCCTGCTACTGCGTATGAACAAGCTGGAACAAGGCGACCAGAGTGAGCAGGAACTGGATGCTGCAGTGATGGAGTGCCAGAAACTGCTTGAGGTCCTCATGCAGTGGTTGATTCACCAATATCCAGTTGAAGCAGGGCATCTGCCCAAACAGAAAATCGTTAATCGAGAGCTTAATGAGCGCTTGCTATCAGCCTTGCAGTTACCGGCCTTTACCTCGGGGGTTATCAGTACGCTGGCTGGGCAAAAGATTGGCCAGGTTATTCGGGCTTGTTCCCGGCCAAGCGATTCTCTCAAAGCTTTGCTGTTTGCTGCAGCAATGGGAACGCTTAACCACTCTGGGCACCCGTTCAAGACGCTGTTAGCTCGCGAGCTGCAACTTGACAGGCTGTTGCTGCTTGCGGATTTGCGTAACCGCAGCAGCCATGCGCAGAGCCGCTTTACCGGACGAGAAGTCGCCCCCCTCACCTATGAGGAAACGCTGGATAACATCCAGTACGCGCTGGGCTTCACCGAATTTTTTAAGGAATGGATGTAATGGGCAAGAAAAGCTCGAACAAGTTTGGTCCACAGCAAATCCCAGCAGCGGCACCGTCTGCGGCCGGTATGGCCCGTGCTTCAGTGGAGCAACAAGTGAATGTATTGAGCGCTTCTTTCGAGAACGCTTCCAAGGCCTATCAGTCCTTTGACATGACACTGGATATTTCTGTCGAGCGTGAGTGGTTGCGCGGCGTCTGCGAGCGTTTTGAGGGCGACAGTGATCTGGTTCGCTGGATTGAGCAATTCGCCACGCTCTGCAAGGAGTTGGTGCGCTTCAAGGAGCGTTTGCATGACGAATATGCCGAGCGGTGGGCTGCTGCCAGCAAATTAGCTGAAACTGCCGAGGTGGCGGCACTGGCGCAGGTAGCCGAACAGGAAGCGCTTGTGGCCGTCCGCTCCGGACTGGATGCAGAGAAAGCTGAGCTCAAGGCTGAGTGGGACAAGCTGCTTGAGGCTCAGCAGGAATTGGCGCTGAAGATGGCCGAAAATTTGGAGGCCGAGCGTTCCCTGAATATGCGAGAGGCCAATGCGCAAGCCGGCTTTGTTGCGGAAAACGAAGCGGCTTTACGTAAGCTGGAGGCGCAACAGCGTCAGCAGGTGCGTCAGCATGAAGCGGATCTTCAGTCGTTGCGCGAAGACAAGCACCAGCTCGACGGTGAAACTTCCCAGGCAGCAAGGCGGCTGGCGGAGGTCAAGTTCAGTTGCACGGAGGCAGAGGCTGAACGTGTCAGGTTGCTTGATCAGCGTGAGCACGACATCAAGCAGAAAGTGGTCGAGTTAGATCGTGCGCGTAGCCGCCTGGATCGTGAGTGGGCGGATATCCAGGCAGAGGAAAAGGCCTTGCAGCAGCGTCTGGATGAGGAAATGGCATCCGAGCGGGCGAATCATCACCAGGTTGTTGCCAAGCTGGAAGAGCAGCGTGAGCGGGCCTGGAGCAAGGCGAATGAACTCAAGGAGCAGCTGCTCGATATTCAGGAGCTCAAGCAATCCCTGGGCGAAGTATCCGGAGCTGAGATCCTGCAGCAACTGGAAGCGCTGCGTCAGGAAAACCGTGAACTCAAGCGCAGCCTGGAGCAATCGGATACGGCGCAATTGCAGCGCGATAATGACTACCTGCGTGACAGCAAGGCTGATCTTGAAAGAGAAGTAGCTGAGCTACGCCCTGAGCGGGATGAGCTGCGTCGTGAGTTGAGCGGCAAGCGTGTCGCGGCTACAGAGCTTGAGGCTGTCGCGCGTGAGAAGCGCGTTCTGGAGCAACACAAAAATACGCTCGCGGTGCACATCAATGATCTGGAAAGCCGCATCGAGCAACTGACCAGTGCCCAGAAGACCCAGACGCCATTCCCGGCAATGACGCTGATGGATACAGGTCGTGATTTCAGGGCGCGCATGGATCTGGATGCGGTGCCTGATCTCAAAACGTTTGCAGAGCAGTTGCAACACCGGATTGCCCTGGCTGAAAAGCCTGTAGAGCTGTTCTATCCGATCGAGGATATCCGCGTGTTGCTGGGGGGCTTGGCCATGAGCCAGCTGCATGTCTTCCAGGGTATCAGTGGTACCGGTAAGACCAGTTTGGCCAAGGCATTTGCCAAGGCTATGGGGGGCTTCTGCACAGATATCTCAGTGCAGGCCGGTTGGCGTGATCGGGATGATCTTCTTGGTCATTACAACGCCTTTGAGCGACGGTTCTACGAGAAGGACTGCTTGCAGGCGCTATACAAAGCGCAGACCCCGCGTTGGGAAGACACCTGCAACATCATCCTGCTGGATGAGATGAACCTGTCGCGCCCTGAGCAATACTTTGCCGAGTTCCTCTCTGCCCTGGAGAAGAACAACCCCGATGAGCGCTTGATCAGCCTCTCGGAAACGTCGTTGCCCAATGCACCTGCGATGCTGGCCGAGGGCCGCAAGATCAGGGTGCCAGCCAATGTCTGGTTTATTGGTACCGCGAACCATGATGAAACCACCAATGAGCTGGCGGACAAGACCTATGATCGTGCTCATGTAATGACTCTGCCCAAGCAGGATAAGCGCTTCACGATCAAGTCGTTTGAGCCGGCCAACTACTCTTGTCGCTCCTTGCGCAAGGCATTTGGCAAGGCAAGTGCTGAGCGCAAGGAGGAGGTCGTCAAGCTACTGAAGGACCTGACCGGCGATGCCTTCACCGAACAGTTGGGCAGTCAGTTTGAGCTGGGCTGGGGGAACCGCTTTGAAAAGCAGGCGCTGGATTTCATCCCTGTCATGCTGGCTTGCGGGGCTTCTTCGGGGGAGGCGCTGGACCACTTGTTGGCCACGAGAATCATGCGCCCTGGCAAAGTGACCGGCCGCTACAACGTTTCTGCCGAGACGCTGCGCAATCTGAAAGGCGCTCTGGAGGACTTCTGGATCAGCGCTGATCTGGCGGGTGATCCGCGCAAGTCTATGGAGCTGTTGGAGGCTGATATTCGTCGCCTGGATGGCCGTAGCTGATGTGGTTTGATCGTTTTACGGGTGAGCAGTGCCGGCAGTTGCCGGCACTCATTCAGCCCGGTCGCTATCAGTCTGTGAATGACGGGCCTGCATTTAATGGCCATGCACCGGTATTTACGGGTGTGCTGGTGAGTGATGGTGATCAGCGCTGCCAGTTGGGTGATGAGGCTTGCACTTTTACGCCGCCGCAAAAAAGTCTGGCGGCGGCAACGGAATTGCTGAGCAAGGTCATTGCGACGATTGATGCCGAGGCACTGCAGGCGCCTTTGATGTCTCCTTTGATGCCAGCTTCCATCATCGATGCCAAGAGCCATCTGCAGCCCTTTGAGGAGCGGCTTCTGGATGTGGTGAAGCAAGGGCATCTGCATCACATCTCGCAGCGTCCGCGCCTCGATCTTCACTATGAGGATGAGGTTGCTGATATCGGGCGTGCACGTCGTTTGGCCAAAGGGGCGCTGGTGCATCTGGCCTCGCACTCGGAGTGCTGGCAGCGGCAGACGTTGAGTGGCGTGATCCCCAAGAAGGTACTGGCCCGCTTCAGCGAAGATGACTATGGCATCTATGAGAATCGTGTCTATGCGCGCTTGCTGGATAAGATTGAACGCTATTTGCACGCGCGCTTGGCGGAGTTGCGTGGCTTGCAGGCGACGCTGAATCAGGCGCTGCGCTTCTATGAGGCGGAGAATGTCGATTACCGTCTGCGTGAAGAAATTTGCCGCTTGTGGGGGATGACATTCAGCGCAGAGGAAACCAGTAACGCATCAAAGTTGCTTGGTGAAACGCTTGAAAAGCTTGAACGCTTGTACCAGACGATTGCGGGCCTGCAGCAAAGTGGTCTGTATTTGTTGGTCAGCCGGCAGGCACAAGTGACAGGTGTGCTGCATATGACCAACATCCTTGGTCACGATCAGCATTACCGGCATCTGGCTATCTTGTGGGATCAGTTGGCCAAGGTGACACAGGCCAAACGTGCCACGCCGGCAGAGCGCTTCAGGCAGAACCAATCTCTAGCTTCTGTCTATTCTCGCTACGCCGGTCTGGTCATGAGGAGGGCGCTGCTGCCTTATCTGAATGGCCAGGACGAAGGTGTCTGGGCCGGAAGGCACATACTTCTTCGGCAACGTGGGCTGGAGTGGCAATTGCTTAGCAGTTCTCCTGCCCTTTCAACGCCAGAGGACGTATTGCTTACCATTGTGCCCTGGCTGAGTGATGCGCCTGCTCCTGAGGTGACTCCACAGAGCAAGGAGCGGTTTATCGCCTGGCCGGCAATGGGGCAGGAGATTGATGCAGCCTATTGTCCAGAGCAGTGGATACCGCTGTCTCCCACAGACATGTATTGCACGGAGCGCTTTGGCTTGCTGGTTGATCAGGTGCTTTGCCGAATGGCTATGATTACGTATGCGCAGCCGTTGCAAAAAATCCCGCAAAAGGTGCTGGAACAGGCAAAGCAGGTTGCGGGGGTTCAGGTTAATTCAGAGCAAAATGAACTGATTGTTACTGAGGCCTTGGCCGAGGAGGCAGTGACGGCGCTCAAGGAGGCTTTGGTTTCCTCTAACTCCACTGCGCAAGCGTCAGCCCTGGAACGTCACAACCAGGCGATTCTTGCTTTGGAAAAGTGCCCGGTTTGCACTGGCAGGGCTCCGCTGGTTTTCCAGAGCCCTGTAGGGTTCAAAGCCAACTGTTTGGATAAAAAATGCGCAACGCGCTATCTGCGCTTGGAGCAGGCCGGGCGTGTTTTTGAGCAGTCAATATCGGAGTCCACTGGGTTTACGGTGGTTGGACGAAGGGCATTTACGATTAGGCAGATGGCTGGCGCCTGAGATGATGCCCGGCCGCTAACGTTCATTTGCGACAGGTTGTGCAGTTGTTCGTCGGTTTGCCAGGCGCTGTGGCACCTCGATACGGCCCACCACGCGTTCTCGACCAAAAACAGCAGGCTGCTTGGGTTGACGAACTTTTGACAAGTCAGCGTCCTGTGCAGGTCTGATATGCAATTTGTGACCAGCCCAGATCGACGGTTCCCGTAGACGCTGATTGATTCGATGGATTGGTGCCCCGTCATGTAGGCGATGGCCTTATCGCTCTCGCTGGAGGCTTTTAGGTTTGAGCCCAATTGGTGGCGGAAGCTTTTCAGGGTTGGGTGCTGCTTGCGCCTTGGCCACAGCGCTCTGCACTCTTTGCGTAGACGATCCCGAATAGCTGTATTGGTACGTTGGCAGATACGCATACATTTCGCTGCGCCCGCCACAGCCTGGAGCACCGCAGGGTCGTCAATGACCAGTGTTCTGTCGGAGCCCCTATCCTGCGGGACGCTTTTTCCGCCGATGACATGGATGTTGGATTCCACGGCCCTCCGGCCACCCGCCTGGGCAGGCAGCGACGCAAGATTTCTTCACTACCATCGACTAGTAGCTGCAGCTCGATTTATGGCTAGTACTCAAAATCCCCGCTCGCAAAATAGGGCGCCAGACTTTGAGGCACGGTTTAGGCACAGAATTGGCACAGCCCGAAAATGAGTCGAAAAGGAGCGCTGCGGGCAGTACTCACCACAATCTGAGTATCCGCATGGAGATCAATTTTGAGAGATTAGCCAATTCGGGATCTGGATCGGCAGAGCCTTAGGAAAAGGCTTTTAAATCATACAGATATGGCGCACCAGGCGGGATTCGAACCCACGACCCCCGCCTTCGGAGGGCGGTACTCTATCCAGCTGAGCTACTGGTGCGTATATGTTGCGGCGGTCTATTTGACCATTAGCTGACACCCTTCTCAACTCGATGAGTATTGCCTTCGGAGGGCAGTACTCTATCCAGCTGAGCTACGAGTGCAGCGATTCGGTGACGCTGAATCGGTCGCCATCATACTCACCTTGCCCCCGACCGTCCATGCCCGGATGCACGATGTTGTTGATTTTGAACGACTGTTTCGCGGGGCGTAGCAAGGGCTGCATAAACAAGGAGGAGGGCGACGCGAAAACCTGGCTAGCGCTCTTGCGCAGGGGTTCAGGATTCTCCTAGGATGCGTTCAATATTTCGAACGCCTAGGGCGGTTCGGACGTTGCTCGAGCGGGCGCTGAACGGTGGCGATGCCAGCGTTTCCAGGCCTGACCCTATCGCAGGCGCAGGGGTGTCATGCCCTTGCTTCCGGCCCTTTCAGCCAAGGAGACCGTAATGCAGCTCAAAGACGCTTCCCTGTTTCGCCAGCAAGCCTATGTCGACGGCGCCTGGATCGACGCCGACAGCGGTGCCACCGTCAAGGTGGACAACCCGGCCACCGGCGAGACCCTGGGCACCATTCCCAAGCTCGGTCGCGCCGAGACCAAACGTGCCATCGACGCCGCCAACCGCGCCCTGCCGGGCTGGCGCGCGCTGACCGCCAAGGAGCGTTCGGCCAAGCTGCGGCGCTGGTACGAGCTGATGATCGAGAACCAGGACGACCTGGGCCGGCTGATGACCCTGGAGCAGGGCAAGCCGCTGGCCGAGGCCAAGGGCGAGATCGCCTATGCCGCCTCCTTCATCGAGTGGTTCGCCGAAGAAGCCAAGCGCATCTATGGCGATACCATCCCCGGCCACCAGGCCGACAAGCGCATCCTGGTGATCAAGCAGCCCATCGGCGTCACCGCCGCCATCACGCCGTGGAATTTCCCCACCGCGATGATCACCCGCAAGGCCGGTCCGGCCCTGGCCGCCGGCTGCACCATGGTCATCAAGCCCGCCAGCCAGACCCCGTACTCGGCACTGGCCCTGGTCGAGCTGGCCGAGCGCGCCGGCATTCCCAAGGGCGTGCTGAGCGTGGTCACCGGCTCCGCCGCCGAAATCGGCGCCGAGCTGACCGAAAGCCCCATCGTGCGCAAGATCTCCTTTACCGGCTCCACCGAGATCGGTGCCAAGCTGATGGAGCAGAGCGCGCCCACCATCAAGAAGCTGTCGCTGGAACTGGGCGGCAACGCGCCCTTCATCGTCTTCGACGACGCCGATCTGGACAAGGCCGTGGAAGGCGCCATCGCCTCCAAGTACCGCAACGCTGGCCAGACCTGCGTCTGCGTCAACCGCCTCTATATCCAGGACGGTGTCTACGACGCCTTCGCCGAGAAATTCAAGGCCGCGGTGGCCAAGCTCAAGGTCGGCAACGGCCTGGAAGAGGGCGTGACCATTGGCCCGCTGATCGACGCCAAGGCGGCGGCCAAGGTCAAGGAACACATCGACGACGCCGTGAGCCAGGGCGCCAGGGTCATCGCCGGGGGCAAGGCCCACGCCAACGGCGGCAGCTACTTCGAGCCGACCATCCTCGCCGACGTGCCCAGGAGCGCCAAGGTGTCCAAGGAAGAGACCTTCGGCCCGCTGGCGCCGCTGTTCCGCTTCAAGGACGAGGCCGAGGTCATCGAGCTGGCCAACGACACCGAATTCGGCCTGGCCTCCTACTTCTATGCCCGCGACCTGTCCCGCGTGTTCCGCGTGGCCGAGGCGCTGGAGTACGGCATGGTCGGCATCAACACCGGCCTGATCTCCAACGAAGTCGCACCCTTTGGTGGCGTCAAGGCTTCGGGCCTGGGCCGCGAGGGCTCCAAGTACGGCATCGAGGACTACCTCGAGATCAAGTACCTCTGTCTGGGCGTCTGATCCCGTTCGGTGGGCTTCGCTACGCTTAGCCCAACCTACCTATATCGTAGGTTGGGCTGAGACGGCTCCATCGTCGAAGCCCAACGGGGCCCGCCGATCCAAAGATTTCTCCCGGCGCGGACGCCGGGCCGTTGGCAGTCGATCATCGTATGCTGCCCGGAATCCGGTCCGCGCCTTTCCCGTAGCCGGCCGCCACGATGAGCGGCCATCGAGGACTGCAATGAGCCACACCAATGATTCCCTGATGCACCGTCGCAGCGCAGCCGTCGCCCGTGGCGTCGGCCAGACCCACCCGATCTTCGTCGACCGTGCGGAGAACGCCAAGGTCTGGGACGTAGAGGGCAATGAATTCCTGGACTTCGCCGGCGGCATCGCCGTGCTCAACACCGGCCACCTGCATCCGCGCGTGGTGGCGGCCGTGCAGGAGCAGCTGACCAAGGTCTCCCACACCTGCTTCCAGGTGCTGGCCTACGAGCCCTATGTCGAGGTCTGCGAAAAGCTCAACGAACTGGTGCCGGGCAACTTCCCGAAAAAGACCGCACTGTTCAACTCCGGCTCCGAAGCCGTGGAGAATGCCGTCAAGATCGCCCGCGCCGCCACCCAGCGCGCCGGCGTCATCGCCTTCTCCAGCGCCTATCACGGCCGCACCATGATGACCCTGTCGCTGACCGGCAAGGTCGCGCCTTATTCGGCCGGCATGGGCCTCATGCCCGGCGGCGTCTATCGCGCGCTCTATCCCTGCGAACTGCATGGCATCAGCGTCGATGACGCCATCGCCAGCGTCGAGCGCATCTTCAAGAACGATGCGGCCCCTGGCGACATCGCGGCCATCATCCTCGAGCCTGTGCAGGGCGAGGGCGGTTTCTATGCCGCGCCCAAGGCATTCATGCAGCGCCTGCGCAAGCTGTGCGATACCCACGGCATCCTGCTGATCGCCGATGAAGTCCAGTCCGGCGCCGGTCGTACCGGGACCTTCTTCGCCATGGAGCAGATGGGCGTCGACGCCGACCTGGTGACCTTCGCCAAATCCATCGCCGGCGGTTTCCCGCTGTCGGGCGTGACCGGTCGCGCCACGGTGATTGATGCCGTCACCCCCGGTGGCCTGGGTGGCACCTATGCCGGCAGCCCCATCGCCTGCGCCGCGGCCCTGGCGGTGATCGAGACCTTCGAGGAAGAAAAGCTGCTGGACCGCTCCAAGGCCGTGGGTGAACGCCTCACCGCGGGTCTGCGCGAACTGGCCGCCAAGCACGCGCAGATCTGCGACGTCCGTGGCCTGGGCGCCATGATCGCCATGGAGCTGGGCAAGGGGGGAGACATCGAGCAACCCGATGCCGAGCTGACCAGCCAGATCGTGGTTCGCGCGCGCCAGAAGGGGCTGATCCTGCTCAGCTGCGGCAGCTACGGCAACGTGCTGCGCATCCTCGTGCCCCTGACCGCCAGCGACGAAGAGCTGGATCGCGGCTTGGCCATTATCGGCGAGTGCTTCGCCGAATTGGCCTGAGTCCTACCCGAACCGCCCTCCTGGAGGGCGGTTTTTCTGTGACACGCTTGGCATAAAGTCCGCTTTGACGCATCATCCGCCGCTTCGCTTTCCTCAAGCAGGAGTGGGTTGGGATGCCGCCCCTGATACTTATCGTCGACGCCAATCCCTGGACCTGTGACCTGCTCAAGTCACTGGTGCTGGCCGTGCGTGCCGATGCCCTGGTGCATGAATACGGCCATGGCTATCAGGCCCTTGCCGAACTGGATCAACGCAAGAGATGTGCGCTGATCATCGTCGAGCGACCGGCCGATTGCGATGGACTCGACCTGCTGCGCCGCATCCGCCAGCGCGGCGCCCAGCCGCTGCAGCCGGTGATCCTGCTGTCCGAACAGGCTGACGCCGCCTATGTACGCGCGGCCCTGCGCCTGGCGCCTACCGCCTATCTGGTCAAACCCTATGCGGCGGAAGAGGTGTTGCGTCGTCTGCGCAGTCTGTTGCCACCCGCGGGAGACGCGTCTCAGGCGGCCAGTGCTGCCGTCCTGGGCTCCCTGGACGATCATCTGCAGCGCATGGCCGCCGAAATCGACGCCGTGCCGCTGTTCGCCGATCTGCCGGCCATCATCGAGCGCTGTCGCGAGAGCGAGAGCTGCAGCCTGGGCGAGCTGGAAACCGAATTCGGCCAGGATCCCCTGGTCACGGCGACCCTGATCGCGGCGGCCAACAGCGCTTCCCAGCGCGTCGGCCAATCCTGCCAGACCCTCAGCCAGGCCCTGCCGCGGCTGGGCGTCGGCTTCACCCTCAATCTGGTCCTGGGCCTGAGCCTGCGGCGGGCGACCCGTCTGGCCGAGCCGTTGCTGGCCGGACGCGCCGAGGGCTACCTGCGCCTTGCCCAGCGCGCTGCCGACTGCGCCCGGCTGCTGGCGCTGCGCTATGTGCGCGAAGACGCCGAGCGTTGCTACACCGCCGGCCTGCTGCATCGCCTGGGTGAACTGGCGGTGCTGCAAGGCGTGCAGCGCTGGTGCGACGGGGGTGGCGTTATCGATGAGGCCGCGCTGGAGCGCGCGCTGCTGAGCTACAGCCTGGAGTTTTCCGCGGAATTGCAGCGGCACTGGCGGCTACCACTGGAGTTGCGCGAGCTAGTGGCCGCGGTGCACAGCCTGCACGGCGTGCTGCCCAAGCCGTCGCTGATCCTGCACCTGGCGGCGCAGGCGGCGAATCCCGCACCGGGCGAGTCTCTCGACACCCTGCTCGAGCACAAGGCCGGACGCATGCTCGGTCTGGAGGCCGCGGTCTGGCAACTGGCGGTCACCCAGCTCAAGCTGGGCTAGCGCGCGCTGTCGGGGCGATAGCCCAGGCGCAGTCCGCCCCAGTGCCGGCCGTTCACCAGGATCGGTACCGAGAGGTCGTGCATCACCTCGCCGGTGTCTCTCATGTAGGTCTGCAACAGCAGGCGGCGCTGATGGCTGCCGCAGCGCTTGCCGGTGCGATCGCTGCAGAGGCGCTTGCTACGACTGCGCGCCGTATCCACCGCCACGTCGCCGGTAGGTGCCTGGGCGAAGGCGCGGTTGTGGGTGGGCACATAGCCTTCCGGGGTACAGGCGATGGCGAAGACCAGACCGGGATGCTGATCCAGCAGCGGCTCCTGGATCGCCGGTAGCACGCCATCGGTATAGCTGTCGAAACGGGTGCGGTACTTGGCCGGCTGACTGCCGGGCACCGGCTGGTACTGGCGGTCGAAGAGGGCGTCCTGGGTGATGCGCCCGGCGGCCAGGTCTTCCTCGAAGCGCCGGCCGATGGCATCCGCGCCCTGGCGCGCCAGTTCGAAGATGCGCTGGTGATAGCTGTCCAGGCCGACCTCGGCCAGGCGTTCGCTACTGGCTTCGGCCATGTCCACCAGTTCGTCGGCAGCGCTGCTGAGTCGGCTGGTCTGGCGCTCGCTGTCGGCCAGATCGCGGTGCACCTGCTCCACCGCCTGGGCCAGGCTTTCCAGCTGGGCCAGATTAGCCGAGGTGCCCTGGGCGATATCCGCGGCCTGGCGCTCGGCGGTCTGCGCCAGCTGGGCGATCTCCTGCAGGCCTTCGCCGGTGCGTTCGACCTGGCGCACGCCGTCGTCCAGCGCCTGGGCCAACTGCTGGATCTGCGCCACCACGGCGTCGGTCTGCTGGCTGATGTCGGCAACGATCAGCCCCACCTCGCCGGTTGCGCTGGAAGTCCGCGCCGCCAGGCCCCGCACCTCGTCGGCGACCACCGCGAAGCCGCGCCCGTGTTCCCCGGCGCGCGCGGCCTCGATGGCGGCATTGAGCGCCAGCAGGTTGGTCTGGCTGGCGATACCCTGGATGACCTCAGTGACCTGCTGGATCTTGTCGGTGCGGGCACTCAGGCCGGCGATCAGTTCGCGGCTTTGGCGGGCGTGCTCGCTGAGGGCGCGGATAGCGGCGATCGCCGTATTCAGGGCGTCCTGGCCGGCCTCGCTGCGCTGGTGCACCTGCTGCGCCACCGCCAGGGCCTGGCGGGCGCTGCCGGCGCTGTCGTGCTCGGTCTGGGTGAGGGCAGCGGCGCTGCTGGAAATCTGCGCGGCCGTGCTGGCCTGGGATTGCACCCGGGCCGCCAGTTGCTGGGCGGCAAAGGCCACACCGGCGATGGCCACGGCGTTGCGCGCCGTGCTGCGCGAGAGATCGCTGGTCAGCTCGTCGCAGGACGAGGCGGGCGCGGGCGGCGCTGCGGCCTTGCGCAGCAGCAACCAGGGCCAGAGGGCAGCGGCGAGCACCAGTCCCACGCCGGCGGCCGTGGGTAGCGCAAGCCACTGCCAGAGCAGCAGCGCGGCCACGAGGAGGGCCAGGTGAAGCGACAACACGACGGGCCAGCGCCTGGGCATGCGACCTCCTTGTTATTCTGCTCGATCGAGGACGAAGTGTGACGGGTGTCAGCTTCGTCGATCATGGAGCCCGCTTTCCGGAGGTTGCAACCGCTGTCTGGTCCCGGCGGCTACGACTTTGGTCTTAGCCGCCGGCGGCGGACTCAGGGCGTACGCGGCAGGAAATGCAGCGGCGCACCCCGTTGCAGCCCGGCCAGCACCGGGTGGTCCCTGACCAGCTCCACCTCGATCACCTCGCTCTGCTCCGGCACCTTCAGCGTGACCCGGGTGGTGGCGCCCAGCGGCCGGATGTCGCGTACTTCGGCGGCGTGATAACCCGCTCGCGGCTCACGCTCCAGCTCCACCTCGTGCGGACGGAACAGCACCTCCTGCTCGCCCAGGGCCAGGCGGTTGGAGTCACCGAGGAAGTGATAGACGAAGTCGCTCGCCGGCTGTTCGTAGACTTCGGCGGGCGAGCCGACCTGCTCGATCTGGCCCTTGTTCATCACCACGATGCGGTCGGCCACCTCCATGGCTTCTTCCTGGTCGTGGGTGACGAACACCGAGGTCAGGTGGATCTCCTCGTGCAGCCGTGCCAGCCAGCGGCGCAGCTCCTTGCGCACCTTGGCATCCAGGGCGCCGAAGGGTTCGTCGAGCAGCAGGATCTTGGGCTCCACCGCCAGGGCGCGGGCCAGGGCGATGCGCTGGCGCTGACCACCGGAGAGTTGCTCGGGATAGCGATCGGCCAGCCAGTCGAGCTGCACCATGTTCAGCAGCTCGTGCACCTTGCTGGCAATCTGCGCCTCGCTCGGCCGCTCGCGGCGCGGCTTCATGCGCAGGCCGAAGGCCACGTTGTCGAACACCGTCATGTGGCGGAACAGTGCGTAATGCTGGAAGACGAAGCCGACGTTGCGGTCGCGCACGTCACGCCCGGAGACGTCCTCGCCGTGGAAGCCGATGTTGCCGGTATCCGGCGCTTCCAGGCCGGCGATGATGCGCAGCAGGGTGGTCTTGCCGCAGCCCGACGGGCCGAGCAGGGCGACCAGCTCGCCACTCTCGATGTGCAGGTTGATGTCCTTGAGCGCCTGGAAGGCGCCAAACCTCTTGTTGATACCCTGGATCTCGATACTCATGGCGCCTTATTCCTCGTCACGGTGCTGCAGTTGGTGGCTCAGGCGACTCTCGCTCCACTGCCGCAGCAGCAGGATCACCAGGGCCATCATCAGCAGCAGGATCGCCACGCTGAAGGCGGCGACGATGTTGTACTCGTTGTAGAGAATCTCGATGTGCAGCGGCAGGGTGTTGGTCAGGCCGCGGATATGGCCGGAGACCACCGACACCGCACCGAACTCGCCCATGGCCCGCGCGGTGCAGAGCACCACGCCATAGATCAGTGCCCACTTCACGTTGGGCAGGGTCACGTGCCAGAACAGTTGCCAGCCACTGGCGCCCAGCAGGCGCGCCGCTTCTTCTTCCTGGGTACCCTGTTCCTGCATCAGCGGGATCAGTTCGCGGGCCACATAGGGAAAGGTGACGAAGATCGTCGCCAGCACGATGCCGGGCACGGCGAAGACGATCTGCACATCGACGCTCTGCAGATAGGGGCCCATCAGCCCCTGGGCGCCGAACAGCAGCACATAGATGAGGCCGGCGATCACCGGCGAGACCGAGAAGGGCAGGTCGATCAGGGTGATCAGCAGACTCTTGCCGGTGAACTCGAACTTGGTCACGCACCAGGCCGCGGCCAGGCCGAAGGCCAGATTCAGGGGCACCGAGATGGCGGTGGCGAACAGCGTCAGCTTGAGCGCCGAGATCGCATCCGGTTCGCTGATGGCGTCCCAGAAGGCGCCGATGCCGTTGGCCAGGCCCTGGCTCAGCACCATGTACAGCGGCAGCACCAGAACCAGCAGGAAGATCAGCCAGGCGCTGGCGATCAGCGTGATGGCCACCGGGGTGCGCTGCTTGCTGGCGCGCGCATCGGCCTTGGTCGAAGTCATGAGGCTCATGCGGTCGTCCTTAGATGTTGGGCTGGATGCGGCGCTGCAGGATGTTGATCAGCAGCAGCATGACAAAGGACACCAGCAGCATGAACACGCCGATGCCGGTGGCACCGGTGTAGTCGTACTGGTCCAGCTTGGAGACGATGAGCAGCGGCAGGATCTCGGTCTTGAACGGGATGTTGCCGGCGATGAACACCACCGAGCCGTACTCGCCCACGCCGCGCGCGAAGGCCAGGGCGAAACCGGTCAGCCAGGCCGGCAGCAGGGTCGGCACCAGCACGTAGCGGAACACCTGCCAGGGGCGTGCGCCCAGGCAGGTGGCGGCTTCCTCGATTTCCTTGGGGATGTCCGCCAGCACCGGCTGCAGGGTGCGCACCACGAAGGGCAGGGTGACGAAGATCAGCGCCAGGGTGATGCCGATCGGGGTATAGGCGATCTTGAAGGGAAACAGCGAACCTATCATGCCGTTGGGCGCATAGAGCGCGGTCAGGGCGATGCCGGCCACCGCGGTGGGCAGGGCGAAGGGCAGGTCGACCATGGCATCGATCAGCTTGCGCCCGGGAAACTCGTAGCGCACCAGCACCCAGGCCAGCAGGGTGCCGAGGATGCCGTTGACCAGGGCGGCGAGCAGGGCCGTGCCAAAGGACAGCTGCAGTGCGGCCAGCACCTGGCGCCCGGTGATCAGCGACCAGAATTGGCCGAGGGTTAGCTGGCTGGCATGCAGGAACATGGCGCCCAGCGGGATCAGCACGATCAGCGCGAGGTAGGTCAGGGAGAATCCCAGGGTCAACCCGAAGCCGGGTATGACCGGGGAGAGACGGCGAGACATGAGACGTCCTTCTGCAAGGCGCCCCGGCGATGCATTCGCCAGGGCGCAGAGGGGTGGAACGATACCTGTTCCGGGCCGGTCAGCGTGAGCCGTCCCGGCTGGGGTGCTATTTGTTGATGTCGGCGAAGATCTTGTCGAACACGCCGCCGTCGGCGAAGTACTTCGGCTGCGCTTCTTTCCAGCCGCCGAATTCCCGGTCGATGGTCACCAGCTTGACCGGCTTGAACTGATCCTTGAATTCCGCGGCCACCTTGGCATCGCGGGGGCGATAGAAATTCTGCGCGGCGATGCGCTGGCCCTCGGGGCTGTACAGATACTGCAGGTAGGCCTCGGCCTGCTTGCGCGTGCCCTTCCTGTCGACCACCTTGTCCACCACGGCCACCGGCGGCTCTGCCAGGATCGACAGCGACGGGGTGACGATCTCCAGCTGGTCGCCGCCTTCTTCCTTCAGCGACAGATAGGCTTCGTTTTCCCAGGCGATCAGCACGTCACCCAGCTGGCGCTGCACGAAGCTGATGGTGGCGCCGCGTGCGCCGGTGTCCAGCACCGGAGCGTGGCGATAGAGTTCGGTAACGAACTTGAGCGCCTCGGCATCGCTGCCGTACTTGGCCTTGGCATAGGCCCAGGCGGCAAGGAAGTTCCAGCGGGCACCGCCGGAGGTCTTGGGATTGGGGGTGATGACCTGGACATCCTTCTTCACCAGGTCGTCCCAGTCCTTGATGCCCTTGGGATTGCCCTTGCGGACCAGGAAGACGATGGTCGAGGTGTAGGGGGTGCTGTTGTCCGCCAGACGCTTCTGCCAGTTCGGGTCGACCAGCTGCTGGTGCAGATTGAGGGCATCGATGTCGCCGGACAGCGCCAGGGTCACCACGTCGGCCTGCAGGCCATCGATCACCGAGCGCGCCTGCTTGCCGGAGCCGCCATGGGAATTCTTGATGGTCACGTCTTCGCCGGTCTCGGTCTTCCAGTGCTTGGCGAAGGCGGCGTTGTACTGCTGGTAGAGCTCGCGGGTCGGATCGTAGGACACGTTGAGCAATTCGACGGCGTGGACCTGGGTGGCGAACAGGGCTCCGGCCAGCGCGGCCAGGGCGAAACGGCGAATCGACATGAAAAGGCTCCTTGACGTGAGAAAGCCGGACACCGTCTGGCGGGCACCTTGCCCGCTCGTCCGCTGACCGCGAGAACTCAGGGCTTGTTGGCTTGGCCGGTCTGAGGCCGGAATTTTTCCTTGCGCTCGATCTGCACCACCTGTCCGTTGTGCACGGTGATCTCGATGGCGCCGAATCTCAGTCCGCGCAAAGCCTGCTGGATATCGCGGAGCAGTGCGGTTTCGTCCTGGTTTTCCAGGCTGCGGAACGGAACGGAGCTCATGGGTGGCGTCCTCGTGTACAGCGGTGGGCGGGGAGGTGGCGCCATCTTAGGGGGCTGATCTTTATTTCTTAAAATTGCTAATAATGCTTTGTTTATTCACTTTTAGAATTAGCAGTCTGTGAAGGACACGTTGTGTAGCAAAAGGGAGGGCTGGATTTATCGCCCACCCCGGCAATAATGCGCGAACGCCTGTTCACTGAACTTTCAGTGACAGTTGCACCACACAACCCGCGCGAGGTCCTTTGCGTCCATGAGCTATAACGGCCTGCTTGACCTGTCGGTCTGGCAACTGGTGGTGGTCACCCTGCTGCTGACCCACCTGACCATTGTCAGTGTCACCGTCTACCTGCATCGCTACTCCGCCCACCGTTCGCTGGAGCTGCATCCTGCGCTCAGGCACGCCTTCCGCTTCTGGTTGTGGCTGACCACGGCGATGAACACCCGTGAGTGGACCGCCATTCACCGCAAGCACCACGCCAAGTGCGAAACCGAAGAGGACCCGCACAGCCCGGTGCACAAGGGCCTTGCCACCGTGGTGCGGCGCGGCGCCGAGCTGTACAAGGCCGAGGCGAACAACGCCGATACCCTGCGCATCTATGGCAAGAACTGCCCGGACGACTGGATCGAGCGCAAGCTCTACTCCAATCCGCGCACCCGCAATATGGGGGTGGTGCTGTTGCTGCTGATCGACATCGCCCTGTTCGGTGCCCTGGGTCTCACCGTCTGGGCCGTGCAGATGGTCTGGATTCCCTTCTGGGCCGCGGGTGTGGTCAATGGCCTGGGCCATGCCGTGGGCTATCGCAACTTCGAATGCCGCGATGCCGCCACCAACCTCATCCCCTGGGGCATCGTCATCGGTGGCGAAGAGCTGCACAACAACCACCACACCTATCCCAACTCGGCCAAGCTGTCGGTCAAGCGCTGGGAATTCGACATGGGCTGGGCCTGGATCAAGCTGTTCACCTGGCTGCGTCTGGCCAAGGTCAACCGTGTCGCCCCCATCGCCCATCGCATCGAAGGCAAGGGGCAGCTGGACATGGACACCGCCATGGCCATCCTCAACAACCGCTTCCAGATCATGGCCCAGTACCGCCAGCAGGTGATCGGCCCGCTGTTGCGGCAGGAGCGGGGAAGTGCGGCGCCCTCCCAGCGTCCGCTGTTCCGTCGCGCCCGGGGGCTGCTGGCCCGCGAGACCAGTCTGCTCAAGGCTCGCCATCAGGTGCGCATCGATGAACTGCTCGAGCACAGTCAGGCGCTGAAGCTGATCTACGAAAAGCGCCTGGCGCTGCAGCAGATCTGGGCGCGGACCAGTGCCAACGGCCACGACATGCTGGCCGCGACCCGGCAGTGGATCGGCGAAGCCGAAGCGAGCGGCATTCAGTCCCTGCGCGAATTCGCCGAACAGCTGAAAACCTATTCCCTGCGGCCGGCCGGAACTGCTTGAGAAAGGCTTCACAAAAGCCCACCGAAGCGGTGGGCTGCTCTATGCGGGGATTGAACCAGGCTGGTTTCAGCTGTCTCTAACTCCCTCAGGACCCCGCGTAGGCGCATGTGTATATGGATGAACAACCCTCTCTGTCTGCTCTTCCCACACCGGAAGAGAATCTGCTGGCTCTCCTGCATTCGCGGGCCGAGACAGATCGTCTGCGTGACCGGGAGCAGCTGTTCAGCGCGCTGCTGGAAAGCGTCAACGCGGTGCTCTGGGCTCTGGACTGGCGCACTCGCCAGATCATCTATGTCAGTCCCGCCTACGAACAGATCTTCGGTCGCTCCCAGTCCCTGGTATTGAGCGACTACAGCACCTGGCTCAACAACATCTATCCCGACGACCTGGAGTACGCCCAGCGCACCCTGGAGCAGGTGATCGAGCAGGGCGCCGTGGAGTCTCGCGAGTACCGCATCATCCGCGCCGACGGCGAGATCCGCTGGCTCAGCGACAAGTGCTTTGTCAGTCAGCGCAGCGAGGCCGGCATGCCGCTGCTGGTGGTGGGCATCGCCGAAGACATCACCGACAAGAAGCGCATGGAGGAGGAGCTGCAACGGCTCGCCACCACCGACGTCCTGACCCGCAGCAGCAACCGTCGACACTTCTTCGAGAGTGCCCAGCGCGCCTTCGAATTCGCCCAAAGCGAAGGCGAGCCCCTGGCTTTCCTGCTGCTCGACATCGACGACTTCAAGAAAATCAACGACCGCTTCGGTCACCAGATGGGTGATCAAGTGTTGCAGCGTGTTGCCGAATGCGGCGCCCAGACCACTCGCCGCGGGGATCTGTTCGGCCGTATCGGTGGCGAAGAATTCGCCCTGCTGCTGCCGGGTTGTGACAGTGACCTGGCATTGCAGATCGGTGGGCGCCTGCAGCGTGCCGTGCGGCAGTTGGCGGTACCCAGCGCCGAGGGCCCGCTGAAAGTCACCATCAGTCAGGGCGTCACCGTGTTGCGAGAGGGCGACGAGTCTCTCGACACCCTTTATGTGCGAGCGGACGAGGCCATGTACCGCGCGAAGCGCCAGGGCAAGGATCAAGTCGTCCAGGGATGAATATCCCTTGCCAGACCGCTCCGAGTGCAGCTCGGGCGGCCTGATTCGCGGTTCTGCCCACCGCTGTCACGCCCTCTCACTTGGTCCTCTGTCCCCCCTTGCTTCCCTGTCCATCTGGCCTGCAACTGATCTCTGCTCCTCGTCCTGTCGGCCGTCCTTGCTGACGCGGCGGCTCCCCTTGATGAGAAGGAATGTTCCCGCGCGCTCGGCTGGGCAAGGTCGCTCTTGCAGCAGGGCCGGCGCTGCGTCATACCAGGCGATAGGCGTCGTCTTCAGGGCAAATCGACTGACGGAGCAGTCGCAAAAAATTACAAGTCCTTGAGGCAGATAGGGGATTCCTTCAGGTCCGGCCTTTGTGATGCTGAAATTGGCCGTTTTCAAATACTTAACCAGAGCCCTGGGAAGCCCGTTCCAGAGCCTCAGGGCGTATCGCTTTGGATGGCGTCTTCTAGGGGAAAGGCGAGCCTTGCCATAGGCGTAGGCGGCGCAGGTTCCCTTGGGCCATGACCGAACAGTCAGAGCGGAAGACCACAGGGCGGGTTTTCAACCAGGTATCGCTAGACGAAATGCTTTTTTGCAATTAGCTTTCGCAACGTGGAAGACGGTGGCAGGGGACCTGTGCTTGAAGTCGCAAATTAAAAGTCGACCAGGCCCGGGATAATTCTCCAAATTGAAATAAAAGCCCTCTAGCTTTCCCTTCCGCACGGCCCGTCGGGCATACCACCAGCAGGCGCTGACACCTCTGGTGGCCGCATAACAACGATTCACCCCTGGAGCACTCATGGTCAAGAAGCCACTGGTGGTCGCGGTCTCCGCGGCCTGTCTGAACCTGTCCCTCATTGCCGCCGCCCACGCTGCCGGCTTCGTCGAAGACAGCAAAGCTACCCTCAGTCTGCGTAACTTCTACATCAACACAGACAACCGCAACGGTACGGCCAATCCTTCCCGCGTGATGGATTGGGGTCAGGGCTTCATGCTGAACTACCAGTCGGGCTTCACCCAGGGCACCGTTGGCTTCGGCGTCGATGCGGTCGGCATGCTGGGCCTGCGTCTGGACAGCGGTGGCAAGGCCAACGGCGGCACCGGTGGCAGCGTGCAGAACGGCACCATGTTCCCGCGCGATACCGATAACAGCGCTGTAGACGAGTTCAGCAGCCTGGGCGCTACTGCCAAGATGAAGATCTCTGAAACCGAATTCCGCTACGGCACCCTGATGCCGAAGCTGCCGGTTGTGGTCTCGAACGACGGTCGTCTGCTGCCGCAGACCTACCAGGGTGCTCAGATCACGTCCAAGGACATCAAGGATGTGACCCTGACCGCCGGCCAGCTCGAGCGTGCCAAGAACCGTAACTCCACCGACGAAGACGATCTGTCCATCGCCGGTTCCAACGGTGCTGCGAATGCCGCCCTGCGTCGCAACAGCGACCATTTCCGCTTCGTCGGTGCCGATTACAAGGTCACCAAAGACCTGACCCTGCAGTACTACTTCGGTCAGCTGGAAGACTTCTACAACCAGCACTTCCTGGGTCTGGTGCACAGCGTCAAGCTGGGCGACGGTACCTTCAAGACCGACCTGCGCTATTTCGATAGCAACAGCCAGGGCGAGAACCGCAAGGCCGACAGTACCGGTCTCTACGTGTCCAGCGGCTACTACGGTGGTACCCGTACCACTGGCGAGATCGACAACCGCCTCTACAGCGGCCTGTTCACCTACTCGATCTACGGCCACACCTTTGGTCTGGGCTATCAGGGCAGCAACGGCAACAGCGCCTTCCCCTACCTGAACGAGAACGGTGGCGCTTCGACCTATGCCATCACCGATATTCAGATCAACAACTTCACCCGTTCCGGCGAAGACACCTGGCAGGCTCGCTACTCCTATGACTTCGCTCAGCTGGGCGTCAAGGGTCTGACCGCTGGCGTCATCTATCAGCGCGGTGACAACATCCGTACCCGTACTGGCGACGCCATGGAATGGGAACGCGACCTGACCGTCAGCTACGTGATCCCGGAAGGCCAGCTGAAAGGTCTGGGCTTCACCTGGCGTAACGCCATGCTGCGTTCCGACCTGCCGGCCGTTTCCCAAGCCGGTGTGCCGGGCCAGCGTGACGTCGACGAAAACCGTCTGATCGTCAGCTACACCCTGCCGCTGCTCTAAGCCGCGCTCAGGTCAAAAAAAAGCCCGTCGCAAGACGGGCTTTTTCGTTTCCGCCGGAAATCAGCGACCAGTCGGCTGCTGCTGGGTGATGCAGTGGATGTTGCCACCGCCGAGCAGGATCTCGCGGCCGGGAACCTGTACCACCTCGTGCTCCGGGAAGCAGGCCTGCAGCGTACGCAGGGCCTCGGCGTCCTCGGGAACGCCAAAGGTCGGGGCGATGATGCCGCCGTTGACGATGAGGAAGTTGACGTAGGAGGCGGCCAGCCGCTCACCGGCCCGGCGTGGCTGGGTGCCGAGGCAGGCATCCACGTCGCGGCATTCGTCTTCGCTGGCGAACAGCGGACCCGGGGTGACGATGCGATGCACCTTGAAGGTGCGACCACGGGCATCGGTTTCGCGCTCCAGCACGGCCAGGGCCTCGCGGCAGCGGCCGTAGTTGGGGTCGGCCTGATCGTCGCACCAGCTCAGCAGCACCTCGCCCGGACGCACGTAGCAGCAGAAATTGTCCACGTGGCCGTTGGTTTCATCGTTGTACAGGCCGTGGGGCAGCCAGATGACCTTGTCCACCGCCAGGTAGTCGCTCAGGTAGCGCTCGATCGCTTCGCGATCCAGGTGCGGATTGCGATTGGCGTTGAGCAGGCATTCCTCGGTGGTGATCAGGGTGCCTTCGCCATCGACGTGGATGGAGCCGCCTTCAAGGACGAAGTCCGGGGTGCGATAGCCCGGCAGATTCTCGATCGCGAGGATCTTGCCGGCGACCTGGTCATCCCGCTGCCAGGGGAAGTAAAGGCCGCCATCCAAGCCGCCCCAGGCATTGAAGCTCCAGTCCACGCCGCGCACGCCACCCTGGCCGTCGCTGACGAAGGTCGGGCCGGTATCGCGGCACCAGGCGTCGTCATTGCTGATTTCCACCACCCGGATGTTCGGGTGCTGCAGGCGGGCACGGGCATTCTCGTACTGATTCGCCGAGGCGCCGATGGTCACCGGCTCGAAACGGGCAATGGCCTGGGCGACTGCGGTGAAGGCGGCCTGGGCGGGCTTGCCGCCCAGGCGCCAATTGTCCGGGCGCTCGGGCCAGACCATCCAGATCTGGCGCTGGTCGGCCCATTCGGCCGGCATGTGGAAGCCGTCGGCACGCGGCGTGGTGAGGGTGGTCATGGCGAAGCTCTCCGTCCAGAGTCGTCGTTGGCTGAGAAGGGGGAAAGGCCGGCAGGGCGCCGCGGGCGTGAACACGCGCAGGACTCCGGCGGTACCGCAGAACAGCTGCCGACCGGTGCGGGACCGGTCGGCAGGCAGGTCCCTACACGGTGTGCAGGTACCAGTTGTACTCGAGGTCGGAGATGGAGTGCTCGAACTCCTCCAGCTCGTGCTCCTTGCAGGCGACGAAGATGTCGATGTACTTCGGGTCGATGTACTCCGCCATCACCGAGCTGTCGTCCAGGTAGCGCAAGGCATCGCGCAGGTTGTTCGGCAGGCTCTGCTCGTGCTGTTCGTAGGAGTTGCCCTCGGTGACCGGGCCGGGTTCGATCTGCCGGGTCAGGCCATGGTGCACGCCGGCCAGGACGCCGGCCAGCAGCAGGTAGGGGTTGGCGTCGGCGCCGGCTACCCGATGCTCGATGCGGTGCGCCTCCGGTGTGCCGGTGGGAACGCGCAGGGCGGTGGTGCGGTTGTCCAGGCCCCAGCTCGGCGCATTGGGCACGAAGAACTGCGAGCCGAAGCGGCGATAGCTGTTCACGTTGGGGCAGAGGAAGGCCATGCAGGCGGGTAGGGTCTCGAGCACACCGCCGATGGCATGACGCAATGCGGCGTTCTGCTCGGGATCCTCGCCAGCGAAGATGTTGCGGCCGTCCTTGTCCAGCAGGGAAATATGGACGTGCAGGCCGTTGCCTGCCTGGCCCGGGTAGGGCTTGGCCATGAAGGTGGTGTCCATCTCATGGTCATAGGCGACGTTCTTGATCAGGCGCTTGAGCAGCACGGCGTAGTCGCAGGCCTTGATCGGGTCGGCAACGTGATTGAGATTGACCTCGAATTGCGCCGGAGCCGATTCGGCGACGATGGCATCGGCCGGAATGCCCTGGGCGCGAGCGCCGTCGATGATGTCCTGCAGGCAGTCCGCATACTCGTCCAGATCGTCCATGGAATAGACCTGGACCGACTGGGGACGCTTGCCGGAAATGGGCGAACGCGGCGGTTGCGGGCGGCCGTTGATGTTCTCCTGATCGATCAGATAGAACTCCAGCTCGAAGGCGGCGCAGACGGTGAGTCCGAGCTCGTCGAAACGCTGGACGACCTGGCGCAGGACCTCGCGGGGATCGGCGAAGAAGGGCTCGCCTTCCATCTCGTGCATGGTCATCAGCAGCTGCGCGGTGGGGCGCTTCTGCCAGGGTTCCATGGAGAGGGTGTCGGTGATGGGGAAGCAGACGCGGTCGGCGTCGCCAATGTCGAGCCCGAGACCGGTGCTTTCGACGGTGGAGCCGGTGATGTCGAGGGCGAACAGCGAAGCGGGGAGGTTGATTCCTTTCTCGAAGACTTTGGGCAGATTGGTGCGCTCGATGCGTTTGCCACGCACCACGCCATTCATATCCGCAATCAGAAGATCGACGAACTGGACCTCAGGATGTTCCCTGAGGAAGTCGGTCGCTTCATCCAAACGAACGGCACGCGGGGGTACCGACATGATGAAACACCTTTGCTTTTGGCTGCGCTCGACAAAACGGTTAGCGCCTGATGCGCCTGTTTGCCCAGTGGGCCAACCGCAGTGAGGGCACGAGTGCCCGCTGTCGATCCGACAGCGACCTGAGAGTACGGTCTCGCCTGCGCTCCGACGCTTTGTCAGCGCCCCTGTTAAAAATATCAATCAGCGGAGTTACCACCCTGGAGTCAATCCGAAAGGCGGACCAAAGTCAACTGGAGGCAACCCTGCTCAGGGGTGGTGCGCAGGTGCCTGTTTTTGGCGCATTCGGCGGGGCTGGAACGCCTCTGTTTCGCCGCTTCTGTGCAGAATCTCGAAACTTTTTGCCGGTGGTTGTGAAAAATAACGAACAAGACTAGGCTCGGATGATTCCTGTTCAACCCGGTGTCCCATGTCCGCGCTGCCCCTCATAGGTGTCACAGCCTGTACCAGGCAACTTGGCCTGCATCCCTTTCACATCGCCGGTGACAAGTATCTGCGCGCGGTGGTGGAGGGCGCCGAGGGCATGCCACTGGTGATTCCGGCGCTGGCCGATCTCATCGCCACCGAGGCCCTGCTTGAGCGCCTGGACGGTCTGCTGTTCACCGGTTCGCCATCCAACGTCGAGCCCCATCATTACCAGGGCACGCCCAGCGAGCCCGGCACCCTGCACGACGCGGCCCGCGATGCCGTGACCCTGCCGCTGCTGCGCGCCGCCGTGGCGGCCGGGGTGCCGGTGCTGGGCATCTGCCGCGGCTTCCAGGAAATGAACGTGGCCTTTGGCGGCAGCCTGCATCAGAAGGTGCACGAGGTCGGCTCGCTCATGGACCACCGCGAACGCGGCGAGACCCTGGAAGAGCACTATGGCCTGCACCATCCGGTCGAGGTCCAGGCCGGTGGCCTGTTCGAGTCCCTGGAGCTGCCGGCACGCTTCGACGTGAATTCCATCCATGGCCAGGGTATCGATCGCCTGGCACCGGGATTGCGCGCCGAGGCCCTGGCGCCCGACGGCCTGATCGAGGCCGTCTCGGTCCGCGAAGCCCGCACCTTTGCCTGTGGCGTGCAGTGGCACCCGGAATGGAAGGTGCGCAGTCACCCGGTCTATCTCGCCTTGTTCAAGGCGTTCGGCAAGGCCTGCAAGGCGCGCGCTGCCGAGCGCTGATGCTGTTCACCCCGCTCGAACCTTCGAGGTCTTTATGAGCACCCCGCTTGACCGGCTCACCGCCTGGTTGAAAGAACGCAAGATCACTGAAGTGGAATGCCTGGTCGCCGATCTGACCGGTATCGCCCGCGGCAAGATTTCCCCCACCGCCAAGTTCCTCAACGAAAAGGGCATGCGCCTGCCGGAGAGCGTGCTGCTGCAGAGCGTAACGGGGGACTATGTCGACGACGACATCTACTACGAGTTGCTCGATCCGGCCGACATCGACATGCACTGCCGCCCGGACGATCGCGCGGTGTTCCTGGTGCCCTGGGCACTGGAACCCACTGCCCTGGTGATCCACGACACCTACGACAAGCGCGGCATCCCCATCGAGCTGTCGCCGCGCAACCTGCTCAAGAAGGTGCTCAAGCTCTATGCCGAGCACGGCTGGCAGCCCATCGTCGCGCCGGAGATGGAGTTCTACCTGACCAAGCGCAGCGACGATCCCGACTATCCGCTGCAGCCGCCGGTAGGCCGCTCCGGGCGCCAGGAAACCGGGCGCCAGTCCTTTTCCATCGATGCGGCCAACGAATTCGATCCGCTGTTCGAAGACATGTACGACTGGTGCGAGGCCCAGGCACTGGATCTGGATACCCTGATCCACGAGGAAGGCACCGCGCAGATGGAGATCAACTTCCGTCACGGCGATCCGCTGCACCTGGCCGACCAGATCTTCGTCTTCAAGCGCACCCTGCGCGAGGCGGCGCTCAAGCACAACGTCACCGCCACCTTCATGGCCAAGCCCATGACCGGTGAGCCCGGCAGCGCCATGCACCTGCACCAGAGCGTGGTGGACCTGAAGACCGGCAAGACGGTGTTTTCCAACCCCGATGGCAGCATGAGCGAACTCTTCCTGCACCACATCGGTGGCCTGCAGAAATACATTCCCGAGGCGCTGCCGCTGTTCGCGCCCAACGTGAATTCCTTCCGCCGCTTCCTGCCCGACACCTCGGCGCCGGTCAACGTCGAGTGGGGCGAGGAGAACCGCACCGTGGGTCTGCGCGTGCCGGATTCCGATCCGCAGAATCGCCGGGTGGAGAACCGCCTGGCCGGCGCCGATGCCAATCCCTATCTGGCCCTGGCGGCCAGCCTGCTGTGTGGCTATCTGGGCATGATCGAGAATGTCTCGCCCAGTGCCCCGGTGCAGGGCCGCGGCTACGAGCGTCGCAACCTGCGCCTGCCGCTGACCCTGGAAGCCGCCCTGGAGCGCATGGAGCAGTCGGCCACCCTGGAGCGTTATCTGGGGAGTCGCTTCACCCGTGGCTACGTCGCGGTGAAGCGCGCCGAGCATGAGAATTACAAGCGCGTGATCAGTTCCTGGGAGCGGGAATTCCTGCTGCTCAGCGTCTGACCGCGATTCAAGGAGAGGCTTCGTGACTACCTTTACCACCGCCCATTGGCAAGACCTGAGTCGCCGGCACCTGCTGGCGCCTTTCACCGATTATCGCCAGCTCAACGAGAAGGGCGCGCGCATCATCACCCGCGCCGAGGGGGTGCACCTCTGGGACAGCGAGGGCCAGCGCATCCTCGACGGCATGGCCGGACTCTGGTGCGTCAACGTCGGCTACGGTCGTGAAGAACTGGTCGAGGCGGCCAGCCGCCAAATGCGCGAACTGCCCTATTACAACCTGTTCTTCCAGACCGCCCATCCGCCCGTACTGGAGCTGGCCAAGGCCATCGCCGAGCTGGCACCGGAGGGCATGAACCACGTGTTCTTCACCGGCTCCGGCTCGGAGGCCAACGACACCGTGCTGCGCCTGGTGCGCCATTACTGGGCAACCAAGGGCCAGCCGGAGAAGCGCGTGGTCATCGGCCGCTGGAATGGCTACCACGGCTCGACCCTGGCCGGTGCCAGCCTGGGTGGCATGGCGGCGATGCACGAGCAGGGCGGCCTGCTGCCCGACATCGTGCATATCCCGCAGCCCTACTGGTTCGGCGAGGGCGGCGAGATGAGTCCGGAGGAATTCGGCGTCTGGGCGGCCGATCAGCTGGAGCGGAAAATCCTGGAGGTCGGCGAGGAGCGCGTCGCCGCCTTTATCGCCGAGCCCATCCAGGGCGCCGGCGGGGTGATCATTCCACCGGAAAGCTACTGGCCTCGGGTCCGCCAGATCCTCGACAAGTACGACATCCTCTTCATCGCCGACGAGGTCATCTGCGGCTTCGGCCGCACCGGCGAATGGTTCGGCAGCCAGTACTACGGCAATGCTCCGGACCTCATGCCCATCGCCAAGGGTCTCACCTCCGGCTATGTGCCCATGGGCGGCGTGGTGGTGCGTGACGAAGTGGTCAGGGTGCTCGACGAGGGCGGCGAGTTCTATCACGGCTTCACCTATTCCGGGCATCCGGTGGCCGCGGCCGTGGCCCTGGAAAACATCCGCATCCTGCGCGACGAAGGCATCGTCGACCGGGTTCGCAGCACCACGGCACCCTATTTGCAGAAACGCTGGGCGGAGCTGGCCGACCATCCGCTGGTGGGCGAGACCCGGGGTGTCGGCATGGTGGCGGCGCTGGAGCTGGTGCGCGACAAGAAGACGCGGGCGCGGTACGAGGGTGGGGCGGGCATGCTCTGTCGCGAGCACTGCTTCCGCAATGGCCTGGTGATGCGCGCGGTGGGCGATACCATGATCATCGCGCCGCCGCTGGTGATCACGCCGGAGTCCATCGACGAACTGGTCACCCTGGCGCGGCTGAGCCTCGATCAGACCCATGAGCTGCTGCGCCAGCGTGGCTAATGGCCGCCAAGGCTTGAGCCTGGCGGCGGACCTTGCCAGACTGCGCGCGGGCGCTGGCCGCGCGCCGAATCAAAAGACCAACGATGACTTGAGGAGCACCACCGCATGAATGTTTTTGGCAAGACTCTTCTAGCGCTGAGCCTGGCCGGCCTCTTTGCCGGTAACACCTCGGCGGACCCCAAGGTCCTGCACGTCTACAACTGGAACGACTACATTGCCGAAGACACCATCGCCAACTTCGAGAAGGAGTCGGGGATCAAGGTGGTCTATGACGTCTACGACAGCAACGAGACCCTCGAAGCCAAGCTGCTCGCCGGCCGTTCCGGCTACGACGTGGTGGTGCCGTCCAACTCCTTCCTGGCCAAGCAGATCAAGGCCGGCGTCTACCAGCCGCTGGACAAGTCCAAGTTGCCCAATTACAGCAACCTGGATCCGCAGCTGATGAAGACCCTGGAAGTCAGCGATCCGGGCAACCAGTACGCCATCCCCTACCTCTGGGGCACCATCGGCATCGGCTACAACCCGGCCAAGGTCAAGGCCGCCCTGGGCGACAACGCCCCGGTGGATTCCTGGGACCTGATCTTCAAGCCCGAGAACCTTTCCAAGCTCAAGGGCTGCGGCGTGGCCGTGCTGGATTCGCCCACCGAGATCATTCCCGCCGGTCTGCACTACCTCGGCTACAAGCCGGATAGCCAGGATCCCAAGGAGATCAAGGCGGCCGAGGAGCTGTTCCTCAAGGTGCGTCCGTACATCACCTACTTCCACAGCTCCAAGTACATCTCGGACCTGGCCAACGGCAACGTCTGTGTGGCGGTCGGCTATTCCGGCGACATCGCCCAGGCCAAAGCCCGCGCGGCCGACGCCAAGAACGGCGTGACCGTGGCCTACAACATTCCCAAGGAAGGCGCCGGCACCTTCTTCGACACCATGGCCATTCCCAAGGATGCCGAGAATCCCGAGGGCGCGCTGAAGTTCATCAACTACATCATGGAGCCCAAGGTGATCGCGTCGGTCAGCGACTACGTGCAGTATCCCAACGGCAACAAGGAGGCGACGCCGCTCGTAGCTGAAGCGATCCGCACCAACCCGGGGATCTATCCGACCCAGGAAACCATGACCAAGCTGTACGCCTTCCCGGATCTTCCGGCCAAGACCCAGCGTCTGATGACCCGTACCTGGACCACCATCAAGTCCGGCAAGTGAGTTCGGTCGCCGCGTGCGACTGAAAGGACGGCACGCCGGAGTCACTCCGGCGTGCCGTACGTCTGTATGGACCGCTGAAAGGGTGTCGCCGCCGATGCCCACCATGAAAGGAGCCGCCCGTGCTTTCGTTGCGTAAAACCCTGCTGGCCATGACTACCCTGACCGTCATGGGAACTGCCGTCGCCGAGCCGACGGTACGCGTCTACAACTGGAGCGATTACGTCGGCGAGACCACGCTCGAGGATTTCCAGAAGGCCACCGGCATCACGCCGGTCTATGACGTCTTCGATTCCAACGAAACCCTCGAAGGCAAGCTCCTGGCCGGCCACACCGGCTATGACGTGGTGGTGCCCTCGAGCAACTTCCTGGCCAAGCAGATCAAGGCGGGCGCCTTCCAGAAACTGGACAAGAGCCAGCTGCCGAACTGGCAGAATCTCGATCCGGCGCTGCTCAAGCAGCTGGAAAAGAGCGATCCGGGTAACCAATACGGCGTTCCCTACCTGTGGGGCACCAACGGCATCGGGTACAATGTCGACAAGGTCAAGGCCGCGCTGGGCACCGACAAGCTCGATTCCTGGGCCATCCTGTTCGAACCCGAGAACCTCAAGAAACTGAGCAAGTGCGGCGTCTCCTTCATGGATTCGCCCGATGAGGTCTATCCGGCAGTCCTGCAATACCTGGGACTCGATCCCAACAGTACCAATCCCGACGACTACAAGAAGGCCGAGGCCCAGCTGCTCAAGGTGCGGCCATACATCACCTATTTCCATTCCTCCAAGTACATCTCGGATCTGGCCAACGGCAACATTTGCGTGGCCTTCGGCTATTCCGGCGATGTCTTTCAGGCGCGTTCGCGTGCCGAGGAAGCGAAGAAGGGCGTCAACATCGGCTACGCGATTCCCAAGGAGGGCGCGAACCTCTGGTTCGACCTCCTGGCCATCCCCAAGGATGCCAAGAACGTGAAGGAGGCCCATGCCTTCATCAACTATCTGCTGCAGCCCGAGGTCATCGCCAAGGTCAGTGACTATGTCGGCTACGCCAACCCCAATCCGAAGGCGGGCGAGCTGATGAATGCCGAGCTGCGGCAGGACGAGACGGTCTATCCGCCACAGGCGGTGATGGACAAGCTGTACGTCATGAAGGAGCTGCCCCCGCAACTCCTGCGCCTGGAAACCCGCAGCTGGACGCGGGTCAAGTCCGGCAAATAACCAACGCTAAAGCGGACCGGTCCGACCGGTCCCCGATTTTCCTGGGGAGATGTACATGGCGACTGCCACCAGTGCCTTCAAGAAAGCCGCCACCGGCGACAAGAAAGCCAAGGAAGTCCTGGTCAAGATCGACCGGGTCACCAAGAAGTTCGACGAAACCGTCGCTGTCGACGACGTCTCCCTGACCATCAACAAGGGCGAGATCTTCGCCCTGCTCGGCGGCTCGGGTTCGGGCAAGTCGACCCTGCTGCGCATGCTGGCCGGTTTCGAGCGACCCAGCGAGGGGCGCATCTTCCTCGATGGCGTGGACATCACCGACATGCCGCCCTACGAGCGGCCGATCAACATGATGTTCCAGTCCTATGCGCTGTTCCCGCACATGAGCGTGGAGCAGAACATCGCCTTCGGTCTCAAGCAGGACAAGCTGCCCAAGGCCGAGATCGACGCCCGCGTGGCCGAGATGCTCAAGCTGGTGCACATGACCCAGTACGCCAAGCGCAAGCCGCACCAGCTCTCCGGTGGCCAGCGCCAGCGGGTGGCCCTGGCACGCTCCCTGGCCAAGCGGCCCAAGCTGCTGCTGCTCGACGAACCCATGGGCGCCCTGGACAAGAAACTGCGTTCGCAGATGCAGCTGGAACTGGTGGAGATCATCGAGCGCGTGGGCGTGACCTGCGTGATGGTGACCCACGACCAGGAAGAGGCCATGACCATGGCCGAGCGCATCGCTATCATGCACCTGGGCTGGATTGCCCAGGTGGGCAGCCCCATGGACATCTACGAGACCCCGGCGAGCCGGCTGGTCTGCGAGTTCATCGGCAGCGTCAACGTCTTCGACGGCGAGCTGACCGACGACGGTGCCGACCACGCCATCATTCACAGTCCGCAACTGGAGCGACCGATCTACATCGGTCACGGCATCAGCACCCGCGCCCAGGAAAAGCAGGTCACCTTCGCCCTTCGCCCCGAGAAACTGCTGATGGGCACCAGCCTGCCGGCGGATCACGAGCATCCCGACTACAACTGGTGCAGCGGCACCGTGCACGACATCGCCTACCTGGGCGGGCACTCGGTCTATCACGTCAAGCTGGGCACCGGCCCCATCGTCCAGTGCTTCATCGCCAACGCCGAGCGCCTCGGCAAGCGACCCACCTGGGATGACGCCGTGGTGGTGTACTGGGAAGACGACAGCGGCGTGGTACTGCAAGCATGACCAGACCTCCCTTGCTCAAGCGCCTGCTCGATGGCCGCCGCCTGACCATCGGCGTGCCCTTCGTGTGGCTGTTCCTGTTCTTCCTGCTGCCGTTCCTGATCGTGCTCAAGATCAGCTTCTCGGTCGCGGACGTGGCCATTCCGCCCTATACCGAGCTGTTCACCTACGCCGATCAGCAACTGGATATCGCGCTCAACTTCGGCAACTACCTGATGTTCGCCGACGATCCGCTCTATCTGGACGCCTACCTCGGCTCGCTGAAGATGGCCGGCATCAGCACCCTGATCTGTCTGCTGATCGGCTATCCCATGGCCTACGCCATCGCCCGGGCCAGTCGTGAGAAACAGACGGTGCTGCTGCTGCTGATCATGATGCCGACCTGGACCGCCATCCTCATCCGCGTCTATGCCTGGATGGGGCTGCTGTCCACCAACGGCCTGATCAACAGCTTCCTGATGAGTCTGGGGATCATCAGCAGTCCGCTGCAGATGCTCAACACCAACTTCGCGGTGTACCTGGGGATCGTCTATTCCTATCTGCCGTTCATGATCCTGCCGCTGTTCGCCAATCTGGTGAAGCATGACCTGACCCTGCTGGAAGCCGCTGGCGACCTGGGTGCCAGTCGCTTCACCAGCTTCTGGAGGATCACCGTGCCGCTGTCCAAGAACGGCATCATCGCCGGCTGCATGCTGGTGTTCATTCCGGCGGTGGGCGAGTTCGTCATTCCCGAGCTGCTGGGTGGCCCGGAGACCCTGATGATCGGCCGCGTGCTCTGGCAGGAATTCTTCAACAACCGTGACTGGCCGGTGGCCTCGGCCCTGGCGGTGGTGATGCTGGTGATCCTCATCGTGCCCATCGTGCTGTTCAACAGAAACCAAGCCAAGGAACTGGAGGGCAAGCTATGAAAGGCCTCAAGTTCACCAACCTGATGCTGGTGCTCGGGCTGCTGTTCATCTACCTGCCGATGGTCATCCTGGTCATCTACTCCTTCAACGAGTCGCGGCTGGTGACCGTCTGGGGCGGCTGGTCGGTGAAGTGGTACGTCGGCCTGCTGGACAATACCCAGCTGATGAGCGCGGTGTTCCGCTCGCTGGAGATCGCCTTCTACACGGCCATCTCTTCGGTGATCCTCGGCACCCTGGCGGCCTTCGTGCTGACCCGCATCCCGCGCTTCCGCGGCCGCACCGTCTTCGGCGGCATGGTCACGGCGCCGCTGGTGATGCCCGAGGTGATCACCGGTCTGTCGCTGCTGCTGCTGTTCGTCTCCATGGCGCAACTGATCGGCTGGCCGCAGGACCGCGGCGTGACCACCATCTGGATCGCCCACACCAGCTTCTGCTCCTCCTATGTGGCGGTGGTGGTCTCCTCGCGCCTGCGCGAACTGGACCTGTCCATCGAGGAGGCGGCCATGGACCTGGGCGCCCGGCCGTGGAAGGTGTTCCTGCTGATCACCATTCCCATGATCGCGCCCTCGCTGGCGGCGGGCGGCATGATGTCCTTCGCCCTGTCGCTGGACGACCTGGTGCTGGCGAGCTTCGTCTCGGGCCCCGGCTCGACCACCCTGCCCATGGAGGTATTCTCCGCAGTGCGCCTGGGCGTGAAGCCGGAGATCAATGCCATCGCCAGTCTGATCCTCCTGGCAGTCTCGCTGTTCACCTTCTTCGCCTGGTACTTTACCCGCCGCGCCGAGAAGAAGCGCCTGCAGGGCCTGCAGGAAGCCATGGACGCCACGGCCTCGGAGATCACCCGGCGCGAACGCGAAACGGCGACCCTCATGGCGCCGCCGGCCAACAGCTGAGGATTGATGGAAAAGGCGGCCTCAGGGCCGCTTTTTTTGTGTCCGATGGTCAGGGCTGCGACAAGCGCGACCGCTCTCGCGAGGCGCGATTTGATACCATTTGCCTTTTGCCAGGTAGCGCTCCCGCCATGAAACAGTACCTCGACCTGATGCGCCACGTGCGCGAACACGGCACCTTCAAGAGCGACCGCACCGGCACCGGGACCTACAGCGTCTTCGGCTACCAGATGAGATTCGATCTGGCCGAGGGCTTTCCCCTGGTCACCACCAAGAAGTGCCATCTGCGATCCATCATCCACGAGCTGCTGTGGTTCCTGCAGGGCGAGACCAACATCCGTTACCTCAAGGACAACGGCGTGTCCATCTGGGACGAGTGGGCCGACGAGAACGGCGAACTGGGCCCGGTCTATGGCTACCAGTGGCGCAGCTGGCCGGCACCGGACGGTCGCCATATCGACCAGATCGCCGGGGTGGTGGACATGATCCGCGCCAAGCCCGACTCGCGGCGGCTGATCGTCTCGGCCTGGAATCCGGCGCTGGTGGACGAGATGGCGCTGCCACCCTGCCATGCGCTGTTCCAGTTCTATGTCGCGGATGGCCGGCTGAGCTGCCAGCTGTATCAGCGTTCCGCGGACATCTTCCTCGGCGTGCCCTTCAACATCGCCAGCTACGCGCTGCTTACCCTGATGGTGGCCCAGGTCACCGGACTGCAACCGGGCGAATTCATCTGGACCGGCGGTGATTGCCATCTCTATGCCAATCACCTGGAGCAGACCGATCTGCAGCTGACCCGCGAACCGCTGCCGCTGCCGACCATGAAGCTCAATCCGGCGGTCACGGACCTGTTCGCCTTCCGCTTCGAGGATTTCGAACTGGCAGGCTACCAGGCCCATTCGCACATCAAGGCGCCGGTCGCGGTCTGAGCCGGCGGCCGCCGCGCTCAGGTGCCGTGGCCGTGCTCAAGCACCTCGTCCACCAACTGCTCGGGCGCCTTGCGTACGTCCAGCACCTGGGCTTCCAGGTGATCCGGCGCCTCCAGGGTGTCGAGCTGGCTCTGCAAGAGCTTGGGATCGAAGAAATGCCCGCGGCGACTGCCAATGCGCTCGGCCAGCAGCTCGGGTGAGCCCTTGAGGAACAGCAGCCGGACGCCTTCCAGGCCGTTCAGCAGGCGATCGCGATAGACCTTCTTCAGCGCCGAGCAGGCGAACACCCGGGTGGTGCCTTCGGCCTGCGCTTGCTGCATGGCGTCGTGGATGGCATCCAGCCAGGGCCAGCGATCCTCGTCGGTGAGGGCGATGCCCTTGGCCATCTTGTCCTTGTTGGCCTGGCTGTGAAAGGTGTCGGCATCGTCGAAACGGCAGTCCAGCCGGCTGGCCAGGAGTTCGCCCAGGGTGGTCTTGCCACTGCCCGAGACGCCCATTATCAGATAGATCATCGTCGTCGCTCCGCGTGAGGATTCGCCTCGCTATAGAGTGTCTAGAGTGGCGTTTGCTCCGGGGTCAGGCGGCTGCTCCAGGTGGCGCCGATGGACGCGGCGATGATGCAGGCGAGGGCGAACCACTGGGCGACGCCCAGGATCTCGCCGAGGAATACCCAGCCGGAAAGGGCGCCCAGCGCCGGTTCCAGACTCATCAGGGTGCCGAAGGTGGCGGCCGGCAGGCGGGTCAGGACGACCATTTCCAGGGCATAGGGAATGGCCGTGGACATCAGCGCCAGGGCCAGCGCCAGCGGCCAGATTTCCGGTTGCAAGAGATTGCTGCCGCTGTGGACGATGCCGATGGGCAGCACGACCAGGGCGGCGATGGTCGCGCCGAAAGCCACCGTGCCGGTACCGTGAACCGCGCCGGCGCGCTTGCCCAGGACGATGTAGATCGCCCAGCAGGCGCCAGCCCCCAGGGCCAGGGTGGTGCCCAGCGGATCCAGTGCGGAGGCGTTGTGGCCGAAGGGCAGGAGCACGGCCAGGCCGGCCACCACCAGCACGATCCACAGCAGGTCCAGCCAGCGGCGCAGGGCGCACAGCGCCACCACCAGCGGACCGACGAATTCCAGGCCGACGGCGATGCCGATCGGCAGCCGCTGCATGGCCAGGTAGATGGTCAGGTTCATCACGCCCATGGCGACGCCATAGCCCAGCAGGCTGCCCAGCGCCGCGCGGCGGAAGTTGCGCCAGGGGCGCAGCACGATCAGCAGGACGAGAGCCGCGAAGATCAGCCGCAGGGTGGTGACGCCCACCGGATCGAGACGCAGGAACAGGGTCTTGGCCAGGCTGGCGCTGGTCTGGATCGAGGTCATGGCGACCAGCAGCAGGGCGACGGCAAACAGCGGAGAGCGGGCAGACATCGGCAGGGCTCGACTAGCGGGCCCGCCAGCATAGGTCATCCGGTCAGGGTCGCAAGGTTGGCTGCGACCTCAACGTGTTCTCGAGCGCTGCAGCAGCGATTCGGCGCTTTCGCGATTTTCCCGGACCTGCTCGATGAAGCGCTGCTGCTCTTCGCGCTGGGCCACCTGCACGCATTGCGCGTAGCCCGCGTCCCACCCCTGCTGGTAGGGCTTTTCCGCGGCGAAGCGACGGGCGTCCTTGTGCTCGTAACCGATGCCATTGACCGCCTGTTTGCCGGTCTGGCAACCGTCGCTGAAGCCATCGGCATAGGCCGGGGGATAGCCCTTGGCGATCAACTGGTCGT
The DNA here is from genome assembly GCF_029872515.1 of Pseudomonas flavocrustae. Classification (NCBI taxonomy): domain Bacteria; kingdom Pseudomonadati; phylum Pseudomonadota; class Gammaproteobacteria; order Pseudomonadales; family Pseudomonadaceae; genus Pseudomonas; species Pseudomonas flavocrustae. The sequence goes on from NZ_JAPDIQ010000005.1 coordinate 379,202, forward strand.
GGTAACTGGTGCAGGCCGCGAGACTGGCCAGCAGGATGAACAGCGAGGCGAGACGACGAGAGACAGCCATGGGAGCCTCCTCACGGGATACTACGTCTGATCCCTATGGAGAAAGCTTAGTTGGCGCCTGGTGAGAATTTCGTCAAAAAACGCCTGGGTTGAAAAATACCGACGGACGTCATGGCAAGCCCCTCGAACCGCTGCGCTTAAATACGCGGCGGAGCGCCGCTTGCCTTGCTTCGGCTGTCATCCCGGTCGCAGAATGCAGGCACTGCTTGCATGCCTGACAAGGACTTACGATGCACGATCCCGTCGCAGCCGGTCTCCGGCTCGCCCCTGATGAGCTGACCCGCCCCTTCGCCCCCGAACAGTTTTCCTTCGCCGATACCGATCAGCTCGAGCCCTTTCGCGGCATCCTGGGTCAGGAGCGCGCGGTGGAAGCCCTGCAGTTCGGCGTGGCCATGCCGCGGCCCGGCTACAACGTCTTCGTCATGGGCGAGCCGGGCACCGGTCGTTTCTCCTTCGTCCAGCGCTATCTCAAGGCCGAAGCCAAGCGCCAGCCGACGCCCAACGACTGGGTGTACCTGAATCACTTCGAAGAGCCCCGGGCGCCAAGCGTGCTGGAGCTGCCCCCCGGCGAGGGCGAGGCCTTCGTGGCCGACATGGCCCATTTCATCGACAACCTGCTGGCCACCTTCCCGGCGGTATTCGAGCATCCGGCCTTCCAGCAGAAGAAGAGCGCCATCGAGCGCGCCTTCAACCAGCGCTATGACCAGGCGCTGGACGTGGTGGAAAAGCTCGCCCTGGAAAAGGAAATCGCCCTCTACCGCGACGCCAACAATGTCGCCTTCACCCCGATGAAGGAAGGCAAGGCGCTGGATGAAGCCGACTTCGCCCAGTTGCCCGAGGCCGAGCGGGAGCGGTTCCACGCCGACATCTCCAGCCTGGAAGAGCGTCTCAACGAAGAGCTGGCCAGCCTGCCGCAGTGGCGCCGGGAATCGAGCAACCAGCTGCGTGCCCTGAACGAAGACACCATCATCCAGGCCCTGCAGCCGCTGCTGGCGCCGCTGTCGGAAAAGTACAACGACAACCCCGGGGTCTGCGCCTACCTGCAGGCGATGCAGGTGGACCTGCTCAAGACGGTGGTCGAGCAACTGGCCGACGACGCCAAGCCCGACATGCAGCGGCGCAAGGAGCTGCGCGAGCAGTACGAGCCCAATCTGATCATCGGCCACCACGTCACCGGCGGTGCCCCGGTAGTGTTCGAGTCCCACCCGACCTACGACAACCTCTTCGGTCGCATCGAGTACCAGTCCGATCAGGGCGCGCTCTACACCAACTACCGCCAGCTGCGCCCCGGCGCGCTGCACCGCGCCAATGGCGGCTTCCTCATCGTCGAGGCGGACAAGCTGCTGACCGAGCCCTTCGTCTGGGATGCCCTCAAGCGCGCCCTGCATTCGCGTCAGCTGAAGATGGAATCGCCGCTGGCCGAGCTGGGTCGGCTCACCGCCATGAGCCTGGCGCCGCAGCAGATCCCGTTGCAGCTCAAGGTCATCATCATCGGCTCGCGCAACATCTACTACACCCTGCAGGAGCTCGATTCGGACTTCCAGGAGATGTTCCGGGTGCTGGTGGACTTCGACGAAGAGCTGCCGCTGCGCGATGAGAGCCTCGAGCAGTTCGCCCAGTTGCTCAAGACGCGCACCTCGGAAGAGGGCATGGCGCCCCTGACCTCGGCGGCCGTGGCGCGGCTGGCCACCTACAGCGCGCGGCTGGCCGAGCACCAGGGCCGGTTGTCGGCGCGTATCGGCGATCTGTTCCAGCTGGTCAGCGAAGCCGACTTCATCCGCCACCTGGCCGGCGACGAGCGTACCGACAAGGGTCATGTCGAGCGTGCGCTCAAGGCCAAGGAAACCCGCACCGGTCGCGTCTGCGCCCGGGTGCTGGACGACATGCTCACCGGACTCATCCTCATCGACACCCAGGGCGCCGCGGTGGGCAAGTGCAACGGCCTCACCGTGCTGGAGGTGGCCGATTCGGCCTTCGGCATGCCGGCGCGCATCTCCGCCACGGTCTACCCGGGCGCCAGTGGCATCCTCGACATCGAGCGCGAGGTCAGCCTCGGGCAACCCATCCACTCCAAGGGCGTGATGATCCTGACCGGCTACCTGGGCAGTCGCTATGCCCAGGAATTCCCGCTGTCGATCTCGGCCAGCATCGCCCTGGAGCAGTCCTATGGCTATGTCGATGGTGACAGCGCCTCCCTCGGCGAGGCCTGCACCCTGATCTCCGCGCTGTCCCGCACGCCGCTCAAGCAGTGCTTCGCCATTACCGGCTCCATCAACCAGTTCGGCGAGGTGCAACCGGTCGGCGGGGTGAACGAGAAGATCGAGGGCTTCTTCCGCCTCTGTCAGGCCCGCGGTCTGACCGGCGAGCAGGGCGTGATCATCCCGCGCGCCAACGTCACCAACCTGATGCTCGACGAGACCGTGCTGGCAGCGGTGCGCGAGGGGCTGTTCCATGTCTATGCCGTGCGCCAGGCGGACGAGGCTCTGTCGCTGCTGGTGGGCGAGCCCGCCGGGGCACCGGATGCCAAGGGTCGCTTCCCGGATGGCAGCGTCAATGCGCGCGTGGTACAGCGTCTCAAGGAAATCGCCGAGCTCGAGCTGGAAGATGAACTGGCCGACAAACTCAGTGATAACTCCAAGGCAAAAGGGAAAAACAACGAAGCGCAGGAGAACTGAGCTCCAGGGGGCAGGTCGGATTTTGTACAAGGCGCCGCAGCCCAAGTAGCACGGCGCCCAGACCCGCTTGCCCCCTGTTGACCAACAGGGTTGTCCACAGCCTTTGTGGATACCTCTGGCCTAGGACCGGCGAGCATTGAGCGCTTCGAGAGGATGACGCCATGTCCCGCACCATTACCCTGATCCGTCCCTGCCTGGGCCTCGTCACCCGTATCGAATGCGAAATCAAGCCGCTCGGTCAGGAGCAGGGCCTCTGGACCCTGTTGTGCGCCGCCGGCCTGAATGGCCAGCAGCCCACCGCAATAAAGGCCCAGGGGCCTTTCCACGGCCCCAAGGCGGCCGAAGGCGTCATGACTGCCATCGCCGAAAACCTGGTTGAACAGGGCTATATCCAGGTCGAAGAGACCCAGATCTGGCGCCTGCACATGCAGAGCGAGTTGCGCAAGATGAACGGCGAGCGCGCCCACCAGCAGGTGCGTTTCCAGGTCGGCCCCGACGCCTGAGTCAGGTACAACCTGCCGCATTGGTCCGCCCGCATCGCCCCGGTATACTCGCCCGGCCCTGGTAATCCGAGCGAGTCTGCATGGAACGTCTGATCGAAAAAGCTCTTTACGCCTCCCGCTGGCTGCTGGCCCCCATCTATCTGGGGTTGTCCCTGGCGCTGGTTCTGCTGGCGCTCAAGTTCTTTCAGGAAGTCTTCCACGTCCTGCCGCACATCTTCCAGTCCACCGAAGCCGAACTCATCCTGCTCGTCCTGTCGCTCATCGACATGGCGCTGGTGGGTGGCCTGCTGGTCATGGTGATGATCTCCGGCTACGAGAACTTCGTCTCCCAGCTGGACATCGACGAAGGCTCGGAAAAGCTCAGCTGGCTGGGCAAGATGGATTCGGGCTCGCTGAAGAACAAGGTGGCTGCCTCTATCGTCGCCATCTCCTCGATCCACCTGCTGCGCATCTTCATGGATGCCCAGAACACCAATCCCGAATACCTCAAGTGGTACGTGATCATCCATTTGGTGTTCGTGGTTTCGGCCTTCGCCATGGGCTATCTGGATCGGCTGACCAAGCACTGACGGGCCGGGCGGCCACTTGTCCGCCGCCGGCAGCTTTCGTTTACGCTTTGTGGATTGCGCCGCTGCGCTTGCTTGTCCTAGGTTGTCGAATGCTCACAGCTGCCGATCGATACCAACCCTGGCGTCGATCTCGACCCGGAGGTTTCCATGCAATTGCCGGAATTGACCCAGCGCGCCCAGGCCGGCGAGGTCCGTGAACTCAATCTGCTGTCCATCGAGGGCGGCTTCTATGTGCTCGAGGTGCTCACCCAGGACGGTCGCACGCGGCTGACCGGCCGGGATGGCCACTTCTACCGCCTGGGCTCCGCTGCCCAGGCCCGCCGTCTGCTGGCCGACCTGCCGCCGCTGCCGTGCTTTCTCATCCAGCACAGCGCCTATGACGAGATGGTCGGCATGGCGCCACGCTCCTCGGAACCCCTGAAGATCCCGCTAAACTACCGGAACGCCTCTTGAGCGACGGCGCCGTCCGGCGCCTGCTGCCGATCCTTGGCGATCAGTTGTCGCCCCGGCTGGCCTCCCTGCGCGATGCCGATCCCGCCCAGGACGTGCTGCTGCTCGCCGAGGTCCCGGAAGAAACCAGCTACGTCCCGCACCATCCGCGCAAGATCGCCCTGATCTTCAGCGCCATGCGCCACTTCGCCAGCGAGATGCGCACGCGTGGCTTCCAGGTCCATTACCGCACCCTGAATGACCCGGACAACCAGGGCTCGCTGCCGGCCGAGATCGCTTTCTGGGCGAAGAGGACGGGCGCGCGCGAGGTTCATCTGACCGAAACCGGCGAATGGCGTCTGGAACAGGCCTTGCGGGGTCTCGCTCTGGCGGTGCCTGTGCAGTGGCACGGCGACGACCGATTCCTCTGCAGCCGCGGCGCCTTCGCCCGCTGGGCCGGGGCCCGCACCGAGTTGCGCATGGAGGCCTTCTACCGCGGCATGCGCAGACGACACGGCTGGTTGATGGAAGGGGAGGATGAACCCTGTGGCGGGGTCTGGAATCTGGACAGGGACAATCGCAAGGCCCTGCCCAGGCACCATTCTGTCCCCGAGCCCTTCAGCTGTCCGCCCGATGCCTGTACCCGGGAAGTGCTCGACCTGGTCGGGCAGCGCTTCGCCCATCACTATGGCCGGCTGGAGGGCTTCGACTATCCGGTGACCCGTACCGATGCCGAGCGCCTCTGGCAGCATTTCCTCGCGTCGGGTCTGCGCGACTTCGGCCGCTACCAGGACGCCATGGCCCATGGCGAGCCCTATCTGCATCACGCGCGGATCAGCGCGGCACTCAATATCGGGCTGCTGGACCTGCGTCAGCTCTGCGCCGACGTGGACGCCGCCTATCGCGAGGGCAGGGTGCCGCTCAACAGCGCCGAGGGTTTTCTGCGTCAACTGATCGGTTGGCGGGAGTACGTCCATGGCGTCTACTGGCTGCGCATGCCCGACTACCGGGAGCTCAATGTGCTGGGCAATAGCCGGGCGCTACCGGAGTTCTACTGGACCGGGACGACCCGCATGGCCTGCATGCGCGAAGCCATCGGCCAGACCCTGACGCTGGGTTACGCCCACCATATCCAGCGGCTGATGGTCACCGGCAACTTCGCCCTGCTGGCCGGCATCGCGCCCCAGGCCATCGGCGAGTGGTACCTGGCGGTCTATCTGGATGCCTTCGAGTGGGTCGAGCTGCCCAACACCCAGGCCATGGTAATGCACGCGGACGGTGGCTATCTGGCGAGCAAGCCCTATTGCGCCAGCGGCCAGTACATCCGTCGCCAGTCCGACTATTGCAAGGGCTGCCACTATCAGGTCGGCGAGGCGCTGGGCGAGCGGGCCTGCCCCTTCAATGCCCTCTACTGGCATTTCCTGATCCGCCATCGCGGGCGCTTCGCCGACTATCCGCGCATGCTCAATCTCTATCGCAATCTCGATCGTCAGACGCCCGAACGGCAACAGGCGCTGTGGCAGCGGGGCGAGGCACTGCTGGCACGTCTCGACGCAGGAGAATCCCTATGAAGAAGGCCGATCTGCCCACCAAGCTCTGTCCGGTCTGCCAACGGCCCTTCACCTGGCGCAAGAAGTGGGAGCGCGACTGGGACGAGGTGCGCTACTGCTCCGAGCGCTGTCGCCGGCAGCGTGGCAGCCTGGGCGGCGGCGAGTCGAGTCCCTGATGTGCTAGGCTCGGCTCCTTTTTGACGATGGAAAGGCTGCTATGAACGACATTCTGCTCGACACCGACGAAGCCCGCGTCAGCTATGGCATCGGCCGCCAATTGGGCGATCAGCTGCGCCAGAATCCGGTCCCCGGCATGCAGCTGGCAGCCGTGCTCGCCGGTCTCAACGAGGCCTTCGACGGCCAGGAGTCCCGGGTGGACGTCGAGTCGCTGAACGCCAGCTTCCGGGTCATCCGCGAGCGCATGCAGGCAGAAGCCCAGATCAAGGCCGCCGCGGCCGCCCAGGAAGGCGTCGACTACCTGAAGGCCAATGCCGAGCGCCCTGGCGTCGTGGTGCTGCCGTCCGGTCTGCAATACGAGGTGCTCACCCAGGGTGAAGGCGCTACGCCGACTCGCGAAGACCAGGTGCGTACCCACTACCACGGCACCCTCATCGACGGCAGCGTGTTCGACAGCTCCTACCAGCGTGGCCAGCCGGCCGAGTTTCCGGTGGGCGGCGTGATCGCCGGCTGGACCGAAGCCCTGCAACTGATGCCTGCCGGCAGCAAGTGGCGCCTGCATGTGCCCAGTGAACTGGCCTATGGCGCCCAGGGCGTCGGCGGCATCCCGCCGCACAGCGTGCTGGTGTTTGACGTCGAGCTGCTCGACGTCCTGTAACGCTAGCAGTCCAGCCGCAGCGCCTCGTTGTCCGGGCGCAGCGCCAAGGCGTAGCTGAACAGGAAGACCTGGCGGATCTGCTCCTTCACCACCCGCGGTTCGCTGGAGGTGAGGCTGTGCAGGTCCAGCTCGCCCAGGTCCTTGAGTTCTTCCAGGGCCGTCTCGTCCAGTTCCGCGCAGACCTTGCCGGTTTCCCGGTTGAGGATGCGCAGATAGGGGTGCGGCCGGTCCAGCCAGGCGTCGATCAGATAAGTCATGGCAAGAGCTCCTGCTGTGCTATTTATGAGAATAATTCTTATTCGCTAAATAGCAAGCCGATTACCTGACTTTTTTAGTAGGACATGAAAAAGCCCGCAGTCTGGCGACGGCGGGCCTGGTCAGTCGACGGCAGGCCTCAGTGGGTACGGGCCACCGAGAAGCGACCCAGGTCGGCGAGCGCGTCGCGATATTCGCTGGCGGGCAGGGCATCCAGGCAGGCGATGGCCCGCTCGGCGAATTCCTGCGCCTTGCGCGCGGTATAGTCGAGGGCGCCGGCAGCTTCGACGGCGGCGCGCACGCCTTCCAGATCCTGGCTGCCGCCCTGGCGGATCGCCTGGCGTACCAGCGCGGCCTGTTCGGCAGTGCCTTCGCGCATGGTCACGATCAGCGGCAGGGTCGGTTTGCCTTCGGCCAGGTCGTCACCGACGTTCTTGCCCAGGGCCACGGCGTCGCCCTGGTAGTCGAGCAGGTCATCGACCAGCTGGAAGGCCACGCCCAGATGATCGCCATAGCGGCGCAGGGCGTCCGCCTGTTCGGCGCTGGCGTCGGCCAGGATCGCCGCACTGTGGGTGGAGGCCTCGAAGAGCATGGCGGTCTTGCCGCGAATGACCTCCATGTAGATCTCTTCGGTGGTGCTGGCGTCGCGGATCTTCGACAGCTGCAGCACCTCGCCCTCGGCGATGACGCGAGTGGCCTGGGAGATGATGCGCATCACCTCCATGGAGCCCAGCGCCACCATCATCTCGAAGGAGCGGGCATAGAGGAAGTCGCCGACCAGCACGCTGGGGGCATTGCCCCAGAGGGCGTTGGCGGTGGAGCGGCCGCGGCGCATCCCCGAGGCATCGACGACATCGTCGTGCAGCAGGGTGGAGGTGTGCAGGAATTCGATGGTCGCCGCCAGCAGCTGCAGATCGTGGTCGGCGCGCCCGAGCGCCTTGCCGGCCAGCAGGACCAGCAGCGGACGCAGGCGTTTGCCGCCCGCGGAGACGATGTAGTCGCCAATCTTCTCGACCAGCGGCACGCGCGAGGTCAGCTGCTGGCGGATGATGCCGTCTACGGCGGCGAAATCGTCCGTCACCACGCGATAGAAGGACTGGGATTGCTGCGTCATTGAGAGGTGTCCACTGGAGGTCCGGGCAATATTCAGGCGGCCGGATGGCGCATGACCGCCAGACTATGCCCTAGGGACCGGCACGAGTGCCATGCCCAGGGATTGCCATCGCGCTCCCGCGGCTCGCCGCTCCTGCCGATTCGGCTGGGCACCGGCCCGGCATGGCCGCTGAACGAGGTTGCGCGGCATGCTAGGGGTGGGGTGGGGGGCTGTCAAGGCGCGGGCGGACGGCTCTTGCCTCCTGGCCCGGGCTTGCGTAGAATCGCGGGCCCTGAACATTCCTAGGGTTAACCCCCTGTCTTACGCAATTGCGCGGCGGTCCTTCCGGTCCCGTGCAGCCATGCCGGTCGACGATACCTCCTATAAAGCACCGGGTGAGCAGGTTTAACGGAGATTTACCATGTCCTACGCAGTTATCGTTACCGGTGGCAAGCAATACAAGGTCGCCGAAGGCGAATACCTGAAGGTCGAGAAGCTCGACATCGCCACCGGTGAAACCGTCACCTTCGACCAGGTTCTGCTGGTTGGCAACGGTGACGACGTCAAGATCGGTCTGCCGGTCGTTGATGGTGCCAAAGTGACCGCCGAAGTGACCGCCCAGGGCCGTCACGACAAGGTCACCATCATCAAATTCCGTCGTCGTAAGCATCACATGAAGCGTCAGGGCCACCGTCAGTGGTTCACCGAAATCAAGATCACTGGCATCCAGGCCTGATCTCGCCTCTAACGGAGAATTGACTCATGGCACACAAAAAAGCGGGTGGTTCTACTCGTAACGGTCGCGATTCCGAAAGCAAACGCCTTGGCGTGAAGCTGTATGGCGGCCAGGTCGTCAAGGCCGGCAACATCATCGTGCGTCAGCGCGGCACCCAGTACCATGCCGGTTACGGCGTGGGCCTCGGTAAGGATCACACCCTGTTCGCGAAAGTGGACGGCGTGATCAAGTTCGACGTGAAGGGCGCCTTTGGCCGTCGTTACGTGAGCATCGTCGCCGCCGCCTAAGGCCCGTGACGAAAGAAAAGCCCTGTCTACCCGACGGGGCTTTTTCGTTTGTAGTTAAGCTATTTCCCTTGTAGTTAAGCTATTTCCTTGTTTGCAGCGGCCCGCGAGCGCGGGAGGTCCAGATGAAATTCGTCGATGAAGTATCCATACACGTAAAAGCGGGTGACGGCGGCAACGGCATGATGAGTTTCCGCCGGGAGAAATTCATCGAGAAGGGTGGCCCCAATGGCGGTGACGGCGGCGATGGCGGGTCGATCTGGCTTGAAGCCGACATCAACCTGAACACCCTGGTCGATTACCGTTACACCCGACGTTTCACCGCGCAGAACGGTGAAAAGGGCGGGAGCACCGAGTGCACCGGCGCCAAGGGTGAAGACCTGGTGCTGCCGGTACCCGTGGGCACTACGGTGATCGATGCGGCGACCCAGGAGATCATCGGCGACCTGACCCAGCCCGGTCAGCGCATCCGTGTGGTCCAGGGCGGCTGGCACGGCCTCGGCAATACCCGTTTCAAGTCCAGCACCAACCGTGCGCCGCGGCAGACCACGCCCGGCAAGCCCGGCGAAGAGCGTGATCTCAAGCTGGAGCTCAAGGTGCTGGCGGACATCGGCCTGCTCGGCCTGCCCAATGCCGGCAAGAGCACCTTCATCCGTGCGGTGTCGGCTGCCAAGCCCAAGGTGGCGGACTATCCCTTCACCACCCTGGTGCCGAATCTGGGTGTGGTCAGCGTGGGGCGCTTCAAGAGCTTCGTGGTCGCCGACATTCCGGGGCTGATCGAGGGTGCCTCCGAAGGCGCCGGTCTGGGGATCCGTTTCCTCAAGCACCTGGCGCGAACCCGCCTGCTGCTGCACCTTGTCGACATGGCACCGCTGGATGAGAGCGATCCGGCCGAGGCTGCCGAGACCATCATCAACGAGCTCACCAAGTTCAGCCCGGCGCTCGGCGAACGTGACCGCTGGCTGGTGCTGAACAAGGCCGACCAATTGCTCGACGACGAGCGCGAAGAGCGCCTCAAGGCGGTGGTCGAGCACCTGGACTGGCAGGGTCCGGTCTTTGTCATCTCCGCCCTGGAGCGCGAAGGGACCGAGCAGCTCTGTCAGGCGATCATGCAGTATCTCGACGAACGCACCCTGCGCCTCGCCGAGGATCCGGCCTATGCCGAAGCGCTGGAAGAACTCGATCAGCGCATCGAGGACGAGGCGCGGGCACGGCTGCAGGCGCTGGATGACCAGCGTGCCCTGCGTCGTTCCGGGGTCAAGGCGGTGGACGATGCCGATGACGACTTCGATGACGAAGACGACGGCGACGGTCCGGAAATCTTCTACGTACGGTAAGAAAGGAGCTTGCCCATGCGTGATCAGGTGTCTGGCGCCCAGCGCTGGGTGGTGAAGATCGGCAGTGCCCTGCTGACCGACGACGGTCGTTGTCTGGACGGTGGGGCCATGGCTGGTTGGGTCGAGCAGATGGTGGCCCTGCACCAGGCGGGCATCGAGCTGGTGCTGGTGTCCTCGGGTGCGGTGGCGGCTGGCATGAGCCGGCTCGGCTGGGCGCAGCGCCCGACCGCCATCAACGAGTTGCAGGCGGCCGCGGCGGTGGGGCAGATGGGGTTGGTGCAAGCCTGGGAATCCAGCTTTGCCGAGCACCAGGTGCAGACCGCGCAGATCCTGCTGACCCATGACGACCTGTCCGATCGCAAGCGCTATCTCAACGCCCGCAGTACCTTGCGGACGCTGGTGAGCCTGGGCGTGGTGCCGGTGATCAACGAAAACGATACCGTCGTGACCGACGAGATTCGTTTTGGCGACAACGACACCTTGGCGGCTCTGGTGGCCAACCTGGTCGAGGCCGATCTGCTGGTCATCCTCACCGATCGCGATGGCATGTTCGACGCCGATCCGCGCAACAACCCCGACGCCAGTCTTATCAGCGAGGCGCGTGCCGACGATCCGGCGCTGGATCTGGTCGCTGGCGGTACCGGCGGTGCCCTGGGGCGTGGCGGCATGCAGACCAAGCTGCGTGCTGCTCGTCTGGCGGCACGTTCCGGTGCCTATACCGTCATCGTCGGTGGGCGTATCCAGCAGGTGCTCAGTCGCCTGCAGCAGGGCGAGCAGCTGGGGACCCTGCTGTCACCCGAGCGCGGCCTGGTGGCGGCGCGCAAGCAGTGGCTGGCCGGGCATCTGCAGGTGCGTGGCACCCTGCGCCTGGATGCCGGTGCGGTGCAGGCCCTGGTAGGCGGTCATCGCAGTCTGTTGCCGGTGGGTGTACGGGAGCTGGAAGGCAGCTTCCGGCGTGGCGAGATGGTCGCCTGCGTTGGCCCGGATGGGCGCGAGGTGGCGCGTGGTCTGGTCAACTACAGTGCGACCGAGGCGCGGCGCATCCTGGGGCGGCCCTCGGATGCCATCGTCGTCGAGCTGGGCTACGTCTACGAGCCCGAACTGATCCACAGGGACAACCTGGTCCTGGTCTGACGATCGTCGAGCCTGGCGCCTC